>NZ_JBSFJZ010000028.1:0-143059 GCF_053598315.1 Streptomyces sp. NPDC001153 | reverse complement strand
ACGACACCGGCGACCGTGGCGACTATCTGCGTGCCATTGTCAGACTGGCGTGCGAACGTGAAGACCTGGGCCCGGACTTCCGGACCTGGCTTCGCGGTTACGCAGCCGAGGAGCTGACCGACGGCGACAGCTGACGGCTCCGACGGCCGACACCGGCACAGAACGCGAGAGGGCGGGCCGGAGGGAAACCTCCGGCCCGCCCTCTGGCATGGCCGAAACCTGCTCGAGTCCTACTCGAACGGGTCGAACTCGTCGTACTCCCGCAGCGCCTCGTCCCGCTCCGCCTGCTTCTCCCGGCGGCGCTGCGCCGCGGGCCGCTCGCCGTCGAAGCGGTGGTCCTCGCCGCGGCGGCCCAGCATCTCCGCGCCGGCCATGACCGAGGGCTCCCAGTCGAAGACGACCGCGTTCTCCTCGGGACCGATCGCGACACCGTCGCCGGACCGCGCGCCCGCCTTCATCAGCCGCTCTTCGACGCCGAGGCGGTTGAGCCGGTCGGCGAGGTAGCCGACGGCCTCGTCGTTGTTGAAGTCGGTCTGGCGGACCCAGCGCTCGGGCTTCTCGCCGCGCACCCGGAACAGCGGCTCGCCGCCGAACTCCTCACGGGTGACGGTGAAACCGGCGTCGTCCACGGCCTTGGGCCGGATGACGATCCGGGTCGCCTCCTCCTTCGGCTTCGCCGCGCGCGCCTTGGCGACCAGCTCACCGAGCGCGAACGACAGCTCGCGCAGCCCGATGTGGGCGACGGCCGACACCTCGAAGACGCGGTAGCCGCGGGCCTCCAGGTCGGGCCGGACCATTTCGGCGAGGTCCTTGCCGTCGGGCACGTCGACCTTGTTCAGGACGACGATCCGGGGCCGGTTGTCGAGGCCGCCGTACTCCCGCAGCTCGGCCTCGATGATGTCGAGGTCGGAGACGGGGTCGCGGTCGGACTCCAGGGTCGCGGTGTCCAGCACGTGCACCAGCACGCTGCACCGCTCCACGTGCCGCAGGAACTCCAGGCCCAGGCCCTTGCCCTGACTGGCGCCCGGGATCAGACCGGGCACGTCGGCGATGGTGTAGACGGTCGAGCCGGCGGTGACGACACCGAGGTTCGGCACGAGCGTCGTGAAGGGGTAGTCGGCGATCTTCGGCCTGGCCGCGCTGAGCACGGAGATCAGCGAGGACTTGCCGGCGCTCGGGTAGCCGACGAGGGCCACGTCCGCGACCGTCTTCAGCTCCAGCACGATGTCGTGCAGGTCCCCGGGCTCGCCGAGGAGGGCGAAGCCGGGCGCCTTGCGGCGGGCGGAGGCCAGCGCCGCGTTGCCGAGGCCGCCCCGGCCGCCCTGTGCGGCGATGTACGAGGTGCCGTGGCCGACCAGGTCGGCGAGCACGTTGCCGGCCTTGTCCAGCACCACCGTGCCGTCCGGCACCGGCAGGACGAGGTCCTGGCCGTCCTTGCCGGAGCGGTTGCCGCCCTCGCCGGGCTTGCCGTTGGTGGCCTTGCGGTGCGGGGAGTGGTGGTAGTCGAGAAGTGTCGTCACCGACTGGTCGACGGTGAGGATGACGTCACCGCCACGGCCGCCGTTGCCGCCGTCCGGGCCGCCGAGCGGCTTGAACTTCTCGCGGTGTACGGAGGCACAGCCGTGACCTCCGTTACCCGCGGCGACATGCAGCTCGACGCGGTCCACGAAGGTGGTCATGGTTCAGTGCCTCCAGAAAACGATCGGTATGTCTAGCGTCAACACGCGAAAGGCGGACCCGCCTTCCCGACCGGGAAGTGAGGTCCGCCTCGCGAAAGCGTTCGGTGCTGCTGAATCAGGTGATTCAGGCGACCGGAACGATGTTCACGACCTTGCGGCCGCGGTGGGTACCGAACTCCACCGCACCGGCCTGCAGGGCGAACAGCGTGTCGTCGCCGCCACGGCCGACACCGGCGCCGGGGTGGAAGTGGGTGCCGCGCTGGCGGACCAGGATCTCACCCGCGTTCACGACCTGACCGCCGAAGCGCTTCACGCCGAGCCGCTGGGCATTGGAGTCGCGACCGTTCCGGGTGGACGATGCGCCCTTCTTGTGTGCCATGTCTCCTCAGTCCCTTACTTCGCAGCCGTGGGGATCGACGTGACCTTGATCGCCGTGTACTGCTGGCGGTGGCCCTGCCGACGGCGGTAGCCGGTCTTGTTCTTGTAGCGCAGAATGTCGATCTTCTGGCCCTTGTGGTGGTCCACGACCTCGGCCTGGACCTTGATGCCGGCCAGCACCCACGGGTCGCTGGTCACAGCGTCGCCGTCGACAACGAGCAGGGTCGAGAGCTCGACCGTGTCGCCAACCTTGGCGGTGGAAATCTTGTCAACCTCAACGATGTCGCCGACAGCAACCTTGTGCTGGCGACCACCGCTGCGCACGATGGCGTACACGCGGATCTCTCTTTCGCTCGTTCAGAACCGGCACCCCCGCAGGCCAGCCGCCCAGGAACACCACGGACGACCTCTCCCGGCCCGCATTGCGTCCAGGAGGAAGAGGTTTACGGGGATGTGGCGCGTTCAGTGGACACGCCGACGGTCAAGGTTACGGGGCCATGACCTGGGGGGTCAAACCGGGCCCCGGTGGGTGTGGGGCCGGTCACGCGGACCGGCCCCACAGCCCGGGCGTCAGCCCTCGTCGGCCACGTCCGCGGCGGCGGAGACCGTGGTGGTCTTCTTCGCCGTGGACTTCGCGGCGGCCGTCTTGGCCGCCTTCTTGGCCGTGGTCTTCTTGGCGACCGTCTTCTTGGCCACGGTCTTCTTCGCCGTGGTCTTCTTGGCGGCGGCCTTCTTCGCCGTGGCCTTCTTGGCGGTCTTGCGGGCCGCCTTCTTGGCCGGAGCGGTCGCCTCGGCCACCTCCTCGGCCGTCACCTCGCCGGCCGGGGCTCCGGCGGCCTCCTCCGTCGCGGCCGACGGGACGACCACGACGGCCGCCTCCTCGGACGCGGTCGGCGCCGTGGCCTTGCGCACGGCACGGCGGCGCGGACGGGCCGGGGCGGCGCTCTCGGCGGGCTCGGGCGTCTCCTCGACGGCGACCGGGGCCGCGGTCTCGGCCTCGGGCCGGGCCGCCGGCGCCTCGACCGCGGGCGCGGTCTCGGGCACCGTCACCACGGCGGCCGTCTCGACACCCGCCGGGGAACCGGCCGGCGCCGACACCTTCCGGGTCGCACGACGGCGCGTACGGCCCTTGGGCGCGGCCTCCTCGGCGGCCTCGGCCTGCGGCGCCGGAACCACCTGGTCCTCGACGGCCGCGGGCGCGGCCAGGGCCTCGGCGGCCGGCTCCGGACGCACCGGGCGCGCTGCCGCCTCCTCGGCGGTGACGTCCTGCGCGGTCGGCGCCACGGCGACCTCGGTCCTCGGCGCCTCCGCGCGGCGCGCTTCGGCCTTCGGCGCGCCCGCCGGAGCCGAGGCCCGGCGGCTGGCCCGGCGGCGGGTACGGCCACGGGTGGCCGCCGCCTCCGCCTCGGCGACGCTGCTGTACAGCTCCTCGTCCGGCGCGAAGTCGGGGGCCGGCAGCGCGACCGGCTCGGCGACCTCGGCGGCCACCGCGGCGGCGGTTTCCACCTCGGGCTCGACGGCCTCGCCGGTCTCGACGGCCACGGCGGCCGTCTCGTGCACGTGCTCCTGGGCGTCGGCACCACGGCCGCGCTTCTTGCGCTTGCCGCCACCGCCGCCGGCGGACACCGGCTGCTCCATGTGCACGATGACACCGCGGCCGTTGCAGTGCACGCAGGTCTCGGAGAAGGACTCCAGCAGACCCTGGCCGACCCGCTTGCGGGTCATCTGCACCAGGCCCAGCGAGGTCACCTCGGCCACCTGGTGCTTCGTACGGTCGCGGCCCAGGCACTCCAGCAGGCGGCGCAGCACCAGGTCGCGGTTGGACTCCAGGACCATGTCGATGAAGTCGATCACGACGATGCCACCGAGGTCGCGCAGCCGGAGCTGGCGCACGATCTCCTCGGCCGCCTCCAGGTTGTTCCTGGTGACCGTCTCCTCCAGGTTGCCGCCCTGGCCGGTGAACTTGCCGGTGTTGACGTCGATGACGATCATCGCCTCGGTCTTGTCGATCACCAGCGAACCGCCGCTGGGGAGCCAGACCTTGCGGTCGAGAGCCTTGGCGAGCTGCTCGTCGATCCGGTAGGTGGCGAAGACGTCGACCTCGGAGGTCCACTTCGACAGCCGGCCGGCGAGGTCCGGCGCGACGTGCGAGACGTACCCGTGGATGGTCTCCCACGCGTCGTCACCGCTGACGATGACCTTGGAGAAGTCCTCGTTGAAGATGTCGCGCACGACCCGGACGGTCATGTCCGGCTCGCCGTACAGCAGCGTCGGGGCGTTGCCGTTCTTCGACTTCTTCTGGATGTCCTCCCACTGCGACTGCAGCCGCTCGACGTCCCGGCGCAGCTCCTCCTCGCTCGCGCCCTCGGCGGCGGTGCGCACGATGACGCCCGCGTCCTCGGGGACGATCTTCTTGAGGATGGTCTTCAGCCGGGCCCGCTCGGTGTCGGGCAGCTTGCGGCTGATGCCGGTCATCGAGCCCTCGGGGACGTACACAAGGTAACGGCCCGGCAGGGAGACCTGGCTGGTCAGACGCGCACCCTTGTGCCCGATCGGGTCCTTGGTGACCTGGACGAGCACCGACTGGCCCGACTTGAGGGCGGACTCGATGCGGCGGGGGCCGTTGGCCATGCCCAGCGCCTCGAAGTTGACCTCACCGGCGTAGAGGACGGCGTTGCGGCCCTTGCCGATGTCGATGAAGGCGGCCTCCATCGACGGCAGCACGTTCTGGACCTTGCCCAGGTAGACGTTGCCGACGTACGAGGTCGACTGCTCCTTGTTGACGTAGTGCTCGACGAGCACGCCGTCCTCCAGGACGCCGATCTGCGTACGGTCGCCGTGCTGGCGGACGACCATCACGCGCTCGACGGCCTCACGGCGGGCCAGGAACTCGGCCTCGGTGATGATCGGAACGCGGCGACGGCCCTGCTCACGGCCCTCACGACGGCGCTGCTTCTTGGCCTCCAGACGGGTCGAGCCCTTGATGGACTGCACCTCGTCGGACGGCTCGGCCGGCTTGCGCGGCTCGCGGACCTTGACGACCGTGCGCTCCGGGTCGCCCTCGCCGGGCTCGGTCTCGGCGGTGGTGTCACCGGCGCGGCGGCGACGACGGCGACGACGACGGCTGCTGGAGGAGGAGGCACCGGCCTCGTCTCCGGCCTCCTCGGCGTCCTCTTCCTCCTGCTCGGCGGTGTCCTCGGCGTCCTGCGCGGCCTGCTCGGCGGCCAGTTCCTCGGCCTCCGCGTCCGCACCCTCGCCGGCCTCACCGCGACGGCGGCGCCGGCCGCCACGACGGCGACGGCGGCGCGAGCCGGACTCCTCGAAGCCCTCGGCGCCCTCCGCCTCCTCGGTCTCCTCCGCCTCCTCGTCCTCGGCGGACTCCTCCGGCTCCTCCTCGGCGGCGGCCTCGACGACCCGGGTCTCCTCGGCGGCGGCACCCCGGCGGCGACGACGGCGCGGACCGGTCTCGGCGCGCTCCTCCGCGTACTCCTCGGGCTCCTCCGCCTCGGCGGCCTCGGCAGCGGCCTCGGCGGCGGCGCGCTCCGGGGTCTGGAACTTCGGCTCGGTGAACACCGGCGGCTGGAAGACGGCGACGGCCGGGCGGGCGGGCCGGCGCCGGGCCTCGGCCTCCGGCTCCTCGCTCTCGGCGGCCGGCGCGGCCTGTGTGGGCTCGGAGAACCCGAACACGGGGCGCACGGCCCGACGCCGGGTACGACGCGGGGCGGCCTCCTCGGCGGGGGCCTGCGGCGCCTGGACGGCGGGGGCGGGCTCGGCGGCGGGCTGCTCGGCCTCGGCAGGGGTCTCGGCGGCAGCGGGCTCGGCGGCGGCCGGGACCTCGGCGGCAGCGGCCTCGTCGGCCTTCGGCGCACCGGTGGGCGCGGACGCACGGCGGGTGGCCCGGCGGCGGGTACGACGCGGAGCGGCCTCCTCACCGGCACCGCTCACCTCGGTGGCAGCGGCAGCCTCGGGCGCAGGAGCCTCGGCAGCGGCGAGCGGTGCGGCCTCGGCGGCGGCAGGAGCCTCGGCGGCAGCGGACTCGTCGGCCTCCGGCCCACCGGTGGGCGCGGACGCGCGGCGGGTCGCGCGACGGCGCGGACGGGCGGCGGGCGCGGCCTCCTCCGTGGGCGCGGGCTGCTCCTCGGCCTGCTCGGTCTCGACGGCGGACGCGGCCGGAACGACAGCCTCGGCGGCCTCGGCGGACGCCGGCGCACCGGCAGGCGCGGAGGCACGACGCGTGGCACGGCGGCGCGGACGAGCGGCCGGCGTGGCCTCTTCCGCGGCGGCGGAGGCAGGGACGGTGGCCTCTGCGGCCACCGGGGCCTCTGCGGCCTCCTCGCTCACACCGGTCTCAGCAGCACCGACCGGCGCGGAGACGCTGCGCGTGGCGCGGCGGCGGGCCCGGCGCGGGGCGGCCTCCTCCCCGGAGAGGACCTCGCCACCCTCGGCGACGGCGGCGGGCTTCTCGGTCTCGGCGGCGGACGCGGCCGGGACGACGGTCTCGACGGCCTCGGCAGGCGCCGGCGACCCGGTGGGCGCGGACGCACGACGTGTGGCACGGCGGCGCGGACGGCCTGCGGGCGCGGTCTCCCCGGCAGCAGGTGCCGGGGCGGCCTCGACCGCTTCGGCCTCGATCGCCTCCACGGCCTCCTCGGCACCTTCAGCCCCCAGCGCCTCAGCGGCGTCAAGGACCTCGGCGACCTCGTCGGACTCCGCGGCCGGTATGGCCGGCACGGTCACCTCGGCGGGGGCCTCGGCCGCGGCGGCGGGCGGGCCCGCCGGGCGGGAGGCGGCACGGCGACGCCTGCGCGGCGGCAGGGTGTCGCTGGGAGTGTTCAGTTCGGAACCCTCGCGGGGTTCGGTCGGCTCGAGCATGCGGGCGTTTCTCCCGTCAGGCTCCCGGGCGCCGCGCCTGGTCCGGCACCGGTCTCGATCGACCGTCCGCCGTTGACGTCCACGGCCCGCGTGATCCGCGATGGCCGCCGTCCGGGGCGCGGGCGCCGCACGGGAGCACTCTGTGTCCTGTCTCGCCGGTTCCGTACGCCTTGTCGGTACGGCCTGGCGAAAGTCTTCTGGTCGGTGCGCTGCCCGACCCAGGTGGCTCCCGAGTACGAGGGCGGCGCTTACGACGTCCGTCCCTACGCGGGACCTTCCGGCGTCGGCGCCGTCGCGGCGGCGGCCGGTGCGGCCGTCAGGGCCCCGGCTGCCTCGCGGTCGGGCGCGAGCGGGTCGGTCACCGTGCCGGTCTCTTCATCGAGCAGCCCCTGCGCCAGCCTGGTCACCGCTGCGGGGACCGGCGGCGCCAGGTCGGCCACGGCGCGGAGACCGGACAGGACGTCGTCGGGTCGTACGGCAGGCGTCACGTGCCGAACAACCAGCCGCAGTATCGCACAGGGCTGGTCGGTAGGCCTATCAGCCGGTGAACCGTGCGTTTCCAGGCTCACCACGGCCGGGCGGGCGTCGAAGGTGCGGACGCCGCTCTTGGTCATCCGCTGGACCTCGACGGTCTCCGTCCGGTGGAACGCGTCGACCGCGCGCCCGGCGTCGGCCGGGTCGACGCCGTCCAGCCGCAGCTCCCAGACGGAGGCCGTCAGCCGGTCGGCGAGGCCCGGGGTCCGCGCCTCGACCGCCTCGACGACGTCGAGCCCGGGGGGCAGCGACTCGTCGAGGAGGACGCGCAGGGTCTCCGGGTCGCGCGGTGCGGTGAGCGCGATCTCCAGGTACTCCGCCTCGCTGCCCGTGCCGGTGGGTGCGGCATTGGCGTACGACACCTTCGGATGCGGCGTGAACCCGGCCGAGTACGCCATGGGCACCTCGGCGCGGCGCAGCGCACGCTCGAAGGCGCGCTGGAAGTCTCGGTGGCTGGTGAACCTCAGGCGGCCGCGCTTGGTGTAGCGCAGTCGGATGCGCTGCACCGCGGGTGCGGGCGGCGGGCCTTCGGGCTGTCGCTTGCCCAGTGTCCTAGTCCTTCGTGAGTGCGGTCGTACTGCTACCAAGAGTACGTGCCGCGCGCCCCTGAGGTTCCCGCCGGTCCACAGCGGCCGCCTGCCGTGGTTCCCCGAACAGCATCCGCCGGAGGTCGGCGCGGGCCTGCCGTACCGTGTCGCGGGCGCCGGTCAGGGCCTCGCGGACGGCTCGGCCCAGCACGCGTGCGCCCTCGGCGGCGGGCCGCAGGACGGCGTCCCGGACGAGGTGACCGGCCGGGGTCAGGACGGTCCGGTACACCCAGCGCACGGGCTCCACGAAGATCCACCGGAAGAGGGCCCCGAGTGCCCGGCCGAGGGCCCGGGAGATCCGTCCGGCGATCCGCCAGGCGTGCCCGAGGGCGTCGCCGACCTCACGCGCGACGACGGCGAGGAACCGGCCGACGGGGGCGAGAACCCGGCGCCGCAGCGCGAGGGCCGGCAGGACGAGGAGGACGCGGAGAGTCCAGTACAGGGCGACCCCGATGCCGGTGCCGATCAGGCCGAGCAGCCGGCCCAGCCCTCGTACACACCGGGCGACAGCACGCCCGACGGGCGTGAGCACCCGGTCGTACAGCCATCGCGCGGGTACGACGAGCAGATGCCTGGCCAGCCGGGCGACGGCCGTGTACACGCCGGTGCCGACGGCGGCGAGGACCGCGCCGACGCCCCTCAGCAGCCAGGTGATCGCGTGCCCGATCGGGCTGAGCACGCGCGCGTACACCCACGCGAGGGCGTGCCCGAGGGGCGTGAGCACGTACCGGTGGCACCACAGGGCCGGTACGACGACGAGAACCGTGCCGAGCCAGGCGAGCGCCCTGCCGACGGGGACCAGGACATAGCTCCGCAGGCCCACGAACGGCCACACGAACAGGGCCTTTCCGACCCACAGCAGCGCCCGGCCGAGCGGCCTGAGCACGGTGTCCCGCAGAAACCTTCCGGCGACGACGAGGGCGTCCCACGCCATGCGCACCGGCACCACCAGCACCAGGACGACGATCCGCAGGGGCACCCGGATCGCGACGGTCAGAACCCTTCCGGCTGCCGGGGCCGGGGAGGCGGCTTGTGAGGTTCCATACCGGAGTAGACGCCGGCACCGCCCGTTCGGATCCGGCGATCCGGCCTCCCCGCAGGCACTCGATGAGGGCCACGACGACGTTCTCCGGGACCGGAGTCAGGCGTCGCGGCGGCACTCCGGGACGAACGGGGCTGCCCGTACCGGCTGGGTAACCAGAAAGACCCGCCCGAAGAGGGCAGGTGCCCGGTCCGGCAGGCGCATGTCCGCGCCACCC
Source organism: Streptomyces sp. NPDC001153 (assembly GCF_053598315.1). Classification (NCBI taxonomy): domain Bacteria; kingdom Bacillati; phylum Actinomycetota; class Actinomycetes; order Kitasatosporales; family Streptomycetaceae; genus Streptomyces; species Streptomyces sp. NPDC001153. The sequence continues at coordinate 133,750 of NZ_JBSFJZ010000028.1, read as the reverse complement.
CCGCGTGCTAAGTGCCGTCCGGTCGCGGCAGGTCCTGCTCGGTCCAGATGATCTTTCCCGTGGGTGTGTAGCGCGTACCCCAGTGATGGGTCATCTGGGCGATGATGAACAGGCCCCGTCCGCCCTCCTCGTCACTCGCGGCGTGCCGCAGGTTGGGCGCGGTGTGGCCGGTGTCGGAGACCTCGCAGATCAGGGCCCGGTCGCGGATCAGGCGTACCTTGATCGGACCGCCGACGTAGCGGATGGCGTTGGTGACCAGTTCGCTGACGATGAGCTCGGTGGTGAACGCCAGGTCGCCCAGCTCCCATTCGCCGAGTTGCTTGCTGACGGTGGTGCGGATGGTGGCCACCGCCGCCGGGTCCGGGAGCACCGCCCACTCGGCGAACTGCTTGCGGTCGAGCCGGCGGGTGCGGGCCACGAGCAGTGTCGCGTCCACGTCCACCGGCCCCGGCAACAGGGTGCTCACCGCGCGGTCGCACAGTGTCTCCAGGGGTGCTCGGCCGTCGCCCAGGACGCGGGACAGCTGCGCGAGCCCGGCGTCACGGTCGTCGGCCGCCTGGAGGAGGCCGTCCGTGGAGAGGGCGACGAGACTGCCCGGGGCGAGGTCCAGTTCCGTGCTCTCGTAGGGCAGGCCGGCGATTCCCAGCGGCGGCCCGGTCGGCAGCTCCGGATAGTCGACGACGCCCGTGTGGGCTTGTACGACGGCCAGCACGGAGTCCCCGGCCCGGGCGAGGCTGCACTTCCCCGAGACGGGGTCGTACACCGCGTACAGGCAGCTCACGCCCAGCGCCTCGTCGACGTACGGCCTCAGGTGTCCCGGGCCTTGGCCGGCCTCGCCTTCGTGCGCGGTCTGCTCGACCAGGTCGGCCAGGCGGGACAGCAGCTCGTCCGGGCTCAGGTCCAGCCGGGCCAGAACGCGCACGCCCGTACGCAGGCGTCCCATGGTGGCCGCGGCACGCAGGCCATGACCGAGCACGTCCCCGACGACCAGGCCGACCCGGGTACCCGACAGGGGAATGACGTCGTACCAGTCGCCGCCCACCCCGGACCCGCTGTCGGCGGGCAGGTAACGGCTCGCCGAGTCGACGGCGGCGTGCGTCGGCAGACGGCGCGGAAGCAGGCTCCGCTGGAGTTTGAGGGCCACGGCGTGACCCCGGGTGACCACCGGCATCAGCAGGAGGCCGATCAGCAGGGAGCCGAGGCCCAGGACGGTGACGCCGCCCGTCCTGCCGATCAGCGGCAGGTCGACGGCTGTCGTGCCGTACCCGGGGTTCGCGTAGACGACGAAGGCGGCGTAGACGAACAGCGAGATCATCATCAGCCCGCCCAGCCCCGGCAGTACGCCCTTGAAGACCAGGTCCCTGGCGCTGCGGGTCAGGACCTTGCGGTAGTACCAGATGCAGGCGAAGCCGGTCAGGCCGTACTGGAACGCGATCGCGAGACCGACCGAGTCGATCGAGTCGGCCAGGACGTTCCGGCTGAACGACGCCAGCAGGACGAACAAGGCGATCGAGGCCGCTCCCATGCCGACGGTCCCCCAGGTCGGAGTGAGAAACCTGCGGTGGACCCGGGCGAACCGGGAGGGGACCGCCTTGTGGACCGCCATGGAGAAGACGGTCCTGGCCAGGGGCAGGATGGTGGTCTCGGCGGAAGCCAGCGCGGAGGTGAGCACCATCAGGATCAGCAGTCTCGACAGGAGCAGCCCCATGTCGTGGCTCCCGAACACGGCGTCGCCCAGCCCGGACAGCACGTCGCCCGAGTTGTGGGTGTTGCCGAGCCCGATGCCCGAGGTGCCGACTCCCGCGAACGCCTGCGCCGAGGTGGAGACCAGGCTGTACGTGATCAGGAGCAGCACGGTGGACACGACCGCGGAGCGCCCGGGGATGCGCGCGCTGTCGATGGTTTCCTCGTTGACCGAGAATGCGGTGTCCCAGCCCCAGTAGATGAAGACCCCCGCGAGGATTCCCGAGGTCAGGGCGCTTACCGAGGGCACCTCGAAGGGGTTGAACCAGGAGGCCGAGACGTGGATCGCCGTCGCGGGAGGGTCGGTGTAGACCCTCACCAGTGCGGCGATGGAGAAAAGGAACAGCATCACCATTTCCAGGCACAGCAACCAGCGCTGGACGGCCGCCGAGAACTCGATGCCGACGTAGCAGATCACGGTCAGCATGGCGATCCAGACGACGCCCGCCACGGTCGTCCAGAACCTGTCGTCCGCCAGTCCGTCCAGGCCCACCAGCCGGAAGCCGTACGCAGCGGCGATCTGGGCGAGGTTGCCCATGACGATGATGTTGGCGACGATCAGGCCCCAGCCGCCCATCCACCCCGTGCGCGGCCCGAAGGTGCGGGTGGCCCAGCTGAAGGTGGTCCCGCAGTCGGAGTTGCTCGCGTTGAGCTCCCGGAAGGCGCACGCGACCAGCACCATCGGTATGAACGCCAGCATCGTGACGATCGGGGCCTGCAGTCCGACCCCCGCCACGATGACGCCCAGGGTGGCGGCCAGGCTGTACGCCGGGCCGGCGGAGGCAAGGCCCATGGCCACCGAGGAGAACATGCCCAGGGCGTCGTTCTTGAGCCCTTTCCGGCCGGCCCCCGTCCCGGGGGCGGGGCGGCCGGCGGACACGGCGCCGTCGAAGTGCCTCACACTTGATTGCACCGCCGGGCCGGTTCCCTCCGCAACAGCGCAGGGCAGCAGCGGGAACCGCGCCGGTCACACCACCGGGCGGCGCGTCCGACGCCCGCCGACCGCCCTTGGGGCGGTGGTTTCACGGCCTCTCGGTGTCGGTCCACGCTCGGATCGCCTCGGCATGTTCACGGATCAGAGACATCCGGGCCTCCCATTCCTCTCCGCGCCGGTGGTGGGGATGGGCGGTGATCTGGCCGCCGTGCTTGCGGTAGACCAGTCCGGTGTCGCCGATGAACCATCCGTCGGCCAAGGCGTCCAGACCGAGGAGAAGTCCGGTGTCGCCCGAGGCCGGCAGGGCCATCCAGCCACCCAGCAGCGCCAGCAGGGAGCGCCTCACGCACAGGGTGGCGGGGTGGACCTGGGGGCGGTGGTGCTCGGTCCAGAAGCGGAACGCGCTTCCCCGGGGGAGCCGGCCCGGTTGCGGGTCGCTGAGTTCGAAGGAGACGGTGCTGCCGTCCTCGAGGAGGTCGACGACCCGCGATGTCGTCCAGCCGACCGAGGCGTCCTCCTCCAGCACGGCGATGTCCCGTGCGAGAGAGCCGGCGGTGAGCTGGTCGTCGGAGTCCAGGGTCTTCAGGTAGACACCGGTCGAGCGGGCGAATGCCATGGTGCGTGCCACGTGGGGGCCGCCCGCGCGGGACGCCGAGATCCGGATCCGTGGATCGTCGGCCGGCAGATACGACTGTGCGCGCACGCCGCTGCCGTCCTCCTGCACGCACCACTCCCAGGACCATCCCTCGGGAAGGTCCTGGGAGAGCAGAGAGGCGTAGGCGTCGGGAAGAAAACGGACAGCATCGATGTGTACCGGGGTGACGATGGAGACGACGTTCACGACTCTCTTCCTGGTTCGCGGAGCGCTGTACGGGGGACCGATGCCGGCCGAGGCACGCGGCCCCTCCGGCCTGGACAGGAGAACTCCGGGTTCATCGGGGATCCGGCCCGAAGAGACGGCCTCGCCCAGCGGCAGCGCCCTGCCTTGCAACCGCTGGTCAACGCCTCACCGGCGACGGTGACGACGCTGACGAGGGGCACGGGTTCGGCGCTCCAGCACTGTGGTGTGGTAACGGGCTCGCTGCGGGGTTCAGGCTACAGGTGGCGCCGCCGACCCTCCCTTTCCTGTACGACGCCCGGATCAACTCCCGTACGACGCCCGGATCGACCCCGATCCGGCCCGGCCGGCACCCCGCCCTCCTGGTGGTCCGTCAGCAGCGCGCCCCGCGCGGCGGAGAGGCTGCACCGTTGTGCTGTTCGGATCCCCGCAACGCCGCCGCCCCGCGGCCGACATGCCGCGCGTGGCGTAATGAACCGCTCCGGCGGCTTCCCGGGTCACGTTGTGCGGAGGTGGTCGGCAGCGAGGACGGGAAAGTGGGTGACCCACCGGGCCATGGGCACGGAGAGCATCGACCGATCGCAGGGCTTCGGCGAGCGGCTGCTCGGCCTGCTGCTGGACAGAGCGCGGCTGCTGCCGCCCCAGATGATCGCCCCGCTGATCGCGGAGGGGGTGGCCAGGATCGGCGGTCGTGACGTCTCCATCCTGCTCCAGGACTACGCGCAGGAGCTGCTGGTGCCGCTGCCGGGCAGGAAACTGCACGTGACCCAGCCGGAGCCGATGGCCGACTCCCCCGCCGGGCGGGCTTTCCTGCGCGGGGACGCCGTCGAGGTGCCGCAGGCCGCAGGCGTCCGGATCTATCTGCCGCTGCTGGACGGCAGTGACCAGGTGGGCGTCATGGCCCTCACCCTGGACGCCGTCGGCGACGACGACCGGCGCCTGCTGCACAGGCTCGCCAGCCTGGTCGCCGACATGCTGGTCACCAAGAACGCCTATACCGACCAGTTCTTCCAGGCCCGGCGCCGGGAGCCGATGACCGTGTCCGCGGAGATCCAGTGGAGCCTGCTGCCGCCGCTGACGATGTCCGTCCCCCAGGTCGAGGTGGCCGGGGCCCTGGAGCCCGCCTATCGCGTCGCCGGCGACAGCTTCGATTACGCCCTCAACGACAACATCCTGCACATGGCCGTCATCGACGCGATGGGCCATGGCCTGGACGCCGCCACGATGGCGACCGTGGCCATCGGCGCCTACCGGCATGCCCGGCGCGTGTTCATCAGCCTGGACGAGAAATACGCGTTCATGGACGAGGCCATTTCCCGGCAGTTCGGCCCCGACCACTTCGTCACGGCGCAGCTGATGCACCTGAACATCACCACCGGTCAGATGGAGCTGGTCAACGCGGGCCACCCCGCGCCGCTGCTGATCCGCGGCGGCCGGGTGGTGCGGCAACTGGAGAGCGCGACGACGCTGCCCGTTGGTTTCGGCGGCGAAATGCCCCGAGTCAAGGAGCACGTGCTCCAACGAGGCGACCGGGTGCTCTGCTACACCGACGGCATCATCGAAGAGCATGTCGCCGGCGAGGCGTTCGGCGAGGAACGCCTCATCCACTGCGTCAACCGCCTGGGAGAAGAGCCGTCAGTGGGTGTGCGGGCGGATCTGCGCCGCCTCTCCCACACGCTGAAGCACGAACGGGGCGGGCTCACCACCGACGACGCCACCCTTTTCATGATCGAGTGGCACGGGGGAACCGCCGACCACCTCGCGACCCTCGGCTGAACGTCTCGACGTCGGCCGAGTCCGCACCCGGCACCGGGCCGAGATCGGACCCGCGAGCCTCACTCACGTCAGTGAGCTCGCACGTCTGGCCGAGGCCGTGGGGAGAGGCTGTTCGGTCCAGATGGACTTGCCGGTCCGGGTGTGCCGGGTGCCCCAGCGCCGGCAGAGTGCGGAGATGAGCTGCAGGCCTCGGCCGCCCTCGTCGGTGGCGGAGGTGTGGCGGATGTGCGGCGTGGTCAGGCTGGCGTCGGAGACCTCGCAGATCAGTGCGCGGCTGCGGAGCATGCGCAGCCGGATGGGGCCGCAGGCGTGCCGTACGACGTTCCCGACCAGCTCGCTGACCAGGAGTTCGGTGGTCATGATCAGGTCCTCGTCGGCCAGGTCCCAGTCGGCGAGCTGGGCGCGGACCAGCTCACGGGCCTGGCCTGCCGCCATCGGGTCCTCCGGCAACGGCCACTCCGCGACGTTCTCCGCGTCCAGCGGGTGGGTGCGGGCCAGCAGCAAGGCGGCGTCGTCCACCAGCGCGCCTTGGGCGGGCAGGAGAGCAGAGGTGAGGGTGGCGCAGAGGGCATCCAGGCCGGACGCGTCCGCCGGTGCGGCCGGCATGGCGTTCACGGACTGGAGGAGGAGCTCGGCGAGGCGGCTCATGCCCGTGGTGACGTCCCTGTCCTTGCTCTCGACCAGGCCGTCGCTGTAGAGGGCGAGCAGACTGTCGGCGGGCAGCAGGGTCTCGAGGGTTTCGAAGGGGGGAGCGGCCACCCCCAGCGGCGGGTCCGGGGTCATGGGCAGGAAGGTGACGGGGCCGTCGGGGTGGGCCACCGCCGGGGGCGGATGACCGGCGCTGGCGTACGACAGACGCCGGGTCACCGGGTCGTAGATGCCGTACAGGCAGGTCGCGAAGGCATCGTTGCCCAGGTCGCCGACGATGTCGTTGAGGTGACCGAGGATTTCGTCGGGTGGCAGCTCCAGCTCCGAGAGGGTGCGCACGGCCGTGCGGAGGGCACCCATCGTGGCGGCCTCGGCCATGCCGTGGCCCATGACGTCGCCGATCACGAGCGCCACCCGGGCCGCGGACAGCGGGATCACGTCGTACCAGTCGCCGCCCACGTCGGCCCCCTGTTTGGCCGGCTGGTAGCGCGCCGCCGCCGTCACCTCGGGCAGCTGGGGCAGGGCCCGCGGCAGCAGGCTGCGCTGGAGAGTACGGGCCCGGGTCGTCGCCTCGTCATAGAGCCCGGCCCGCTCCAGGGCCTGCGCGATCAGTCCGCTGAGCGCCGTCAGCAGCGTTCGTTCGTCATCGTTCAGCACCCGCGGTCGCCCGAAGGAGATCACCGCCGCGCCGATCTCGCGCCCCGATACCGCCAGCGGCAGAAAGGCCCACGCCTGCTTGCCACCCTCCCGGATCAGGATCTCGGTCCTCGGGTATCGATTCAGGAACTCCTCCGGGGAGGAGATGAAGAGCGTGGTGCGGGTGCGCAGGGCGTCCCCCAGCGGGCTGGTGGTGTCCCTCACCGTCCACTGCCCGTCCAGCTGCCGGGTGAAGCGCTCCGAATATCCCCGGGAGCCGACCACGGTCAGGCGGTCGCCGACCACGCCGAGCATGACGAGTCCGGTGGCCCCGAGGGGGGTCATCACGCCGTCGGCCACCGCGGCCATCACATCCTGCGCCGTGACGGCCTCGGCCAGCTCCCGCGTGATCCGCTGCACCAGGGCCGCCCGCTCCGCCGCCGCCCGCTCCGCGGCGGACCGCTCGAGCTCCCGCAGATGCCGCTCGGTGGTGTCGGTGATGTAGAGCGTCAGGCCTTGCGGCACCGGGACCAGCCGCAGGTGGTACCAGGACGTCCCGTCCGGCCCCGGTACGTCGAATCCGGCCGCTTGGCCCTCGGCCGCCGTGGCCCGGAACCGTTGCTCCAGCCCCGGCACGGCATGCAGCGCGGGAATGTCCCAGAGCAGGGCTCCGGCCACATCGCCCGCGGCGCCGAAGAGCCGCTCGGCGGCCTGGTTGAGAAATCCGATGCGCCAGTCCGTGTCCAGGGAGACGAAGCCGTCGCTCATGTGCCGCAGCGCCCGACCCACCGACTCGGCGGCGGTGTGCGTCTCGCTGCTGTCCCGGAGGGTGCCGATCACCTTCACCGGTGTCCCCTCCTCGTCCGTGAGCGTCCGGGCGCGAGCCTCGATCCAGAGGTACGTGCCGTCCTGGCGCCGGACCCGGTACTCGTCCTGGAAGCCGCCGCGGAGCTGGATGCCCATGTCGAAGCCGCTGACCGCCCCCGGCAGGTCGTCCGGGTGGATCAGTTCCGCCCACGCCTCGATGCCGCCGGCCATCACCCCCGGATCGATGCCGGCCAGCACCTCCTCGACGGGTCGGTCGGAGGTCAGCTCACCGGTCCGCAGGTCCCAGGTGTACGTGATGGATGGCACCCCTTCCGCGTCCCACCGGGATGCCTCCCCCTCGGCGTCCCACGGGGGAGTCTCCCGCGGTCCCGCCCCGTTCTCCAGGGCGCGCAGCAGGGTGGCGGACGGACCGAGGATCCCGGACGACCTGAGCCTCTCGGACATCCATGCCGCCACCTCGTTCAGGAAGGAGCACTCCGCCGCGCCGGGCTCGTCGCCCGGGGCGAAGAGGACCGAGAGCGCGCCGCGTCGCCGGCCGCCCGGAATGGGGACGGCCAGGTGAGCGATGCCGGCGGGGACTCGGGAGGGCCACAGGGCAGCGGGGTCCCGGCCCGGCACCGGGTCGGGCGGGGCCAGGTCGGGCTGCCAGGTGAGGGCGTCCTCGCGGGCGGCCCTGCTGGGCGGCGCCGTGCCCCGTGCCGGGATGATCAGCCAGGGCCGGATCATCGACTCCGGCAGGCCGCTGTGAGCGACCAGGTAGAGGATGCCGCTCATACCGCCGCCCGGGAGATGAACCATGCCGCCCAAGCCGTGCACCTCGGCCACCGCCTGCTGGAGCGCGGTCAGCAGCACGTCGACGTCGCGCCGGTCCTCGTCCACGGCTTCGAGCAGCCGCATCCGTATGAGGGGCCGCTCCGAAGGCCGTACGGCCTGTACGGTCCCCGAGCCCTGGGGCTGGTGCAGCGGATGGGAGGAGCGGGGCATGAACGGGTCGGTGTTGTGCGCATCGCCGCCTCTGGACTTCACCACTGCCGACAGTCACCTCCGCTGGCCCGCTGAGCCACATGGGGTCGGATGCGTACCTGCAGCGATCTACATCCGCACAATCCACATCCATCCTAGTCGGGACAATTTAAGCGATTTCACCCACTCAGGGGAACCGCTCGCATCGATGAACCGACAGTGGGATCGGCTCACCGCTCGTCGCCCCTGAGGCTTTGCCCGACGGCTGGTGCGGCACGCGCAGCACAGTTGATCATTGGCCGTCTTCGAAGACGAAGAGCGGTTTGCTGCCGTGTGCGGGTGCTTCGGCGAGCGAGACGGCCTCTTTGAAGCTTTCGATCGGGAACGTCCGCCCCCGGGGGATGCTCAGCACCTCGTCGACGACGAGACCGCGAACCCGGGACAGCGCGCGCAGCGCATCCTCCGGTGGGGCAGTGCCGAACCAGCGGTTCAGCCAGAAGCCACGGACGGCCTTGGTCTCGTAGATGACCGAGCGTGCCTGCAGCGGGATCGTCAGTGCCGCAGGGTCGGTCTGCCGATGGGTCGAGAGCGCGCCGTAGACCACGAGCTCCCCTCCCGGAGCCAAGGCCTGGGACACCTGGGCACCCACGGGACCCGCGACACAGTCGACGGCCTTCCGCACGCCGGCCGGCCCCGCTGTCTCAGCCACACGCCGCACCAGGTCCTCGTCCTCGGTGCAGATGACCTCGTCACCACCCAGCGCTTTGATCTCCTCGACAGCATCGCGTCGCCGCACGACATTGATCGTGCGAACACCCAGATGCCTGGACAGCTGAATGACGAGCCGGCCGACGGTGGAGCCCGCGGCCGTCTGCAGCAGCCATTCGCCCGGCTGTACGTCGAGTTCGCGCGTCACGAGGAGCAGCGCGGTCAACGGGTTGACGGCGAGTTGACAGGCGCTGGAGTCGCTCAGCTGGTCAGGGACCGGCAGCAGCCTTCGCGTGTCGGCAACGAGGTACTCCTGCCAGGTGCCGGCCACGGGGGGCCCGGGTACCGCCGGGACCACAGCGGCCACCACGCGCTCACCGACCCTCAGTCCCTCGGTATCCGGGCCCAGGGCCGCAATACGACCCACGCATTCCATGTGACCCCCGACAGCGGGAAACCCCGGGGAGAAGCCGTAGCGGCCGCGCAGCACGTGCAGATCACTGGCGTGAATCGGAGTCGCCTTCACACGGATCAGCGCCTGACCGGCTTCCGGCGTGGGAACAGGCCGGGATTCCAGCCGCAGGACATCGGTGGGCTCGCCGGCCTCTACGGCTACGAGCGCGCGCATGGATCGAGGCATGAGCGGCCTTTCGTCTCTCAGCGCCCGAGAAACGTGTCGGCGCGCTGGATTCGTGCGGCCTCCTGAGGCCAGTGATCAGGACCGCTCGCCGCAGCGCGCCACACTGAGTTCGGATATGAATCCGTCATTTCACGCTACGCCCGGCCCCCGAAAGATTCCCGGCGGCGGACCATGCACCATGGCGCGAACGCCCGGAAGGCAGCCGACGGCACCGGCGGGCCAGGACGCGAAACGCCGACCGCGCCTGGCGCAGCGGTCACCTCCTCCTCGCTCACCCGCGGGCCACCCGGTCGCTCCCGCCCGTGTTCAACCCGCGTCCGTCATGCGGCGGGCCGACCCTGCCGCCCGATCGGCTCGGGCCAGAAGGCCGGCTCGACTGCGAGGCCACCACATCAGGTCGGCCAGGAGGAGCACGACCATCAGCCACGAGGCGATGATCTCGCCCGTGGCGCTCATCACGGTGTCGTACACGGCGAGAACGAGCGCGAGCGCGGTGACGAGCAGGACAACCCAGCGGCGCAGCCGCTCCTCCTCGGCGGCCCGGCGCAGGGCGCCGACGTACCCGATGACGGAGGGCGCCAGCCGGGGATCGCCGATGGCCTCGCCCCGCCGGGTGGCGCGCACCACAGCCGCGCGATCGGCGCGGTTCATGCCCTTGGCCTCGGGCCAGATCCTGTCCATACGGCGTGCCACCCGGACCCCGTAGAAAAGGCTCAGCACCACGAAGACCACCGCGGCGCCCGCCCATGACCTCGCCTCGATGAGAACGAAGGCCCCGAAGAAGACGCCGGCGGCAAGTCCGGCGCCCACAGCCCGGCACACCGACCCCCGCTGCCACATCCAGCCTGGAACGAGAATCACCCGTTCACGGTGGCCACTGCCCCTCAAGGACGCAACCACCGCACCGGCACGTCGACCCCGGCACACGCACACGGCGCACCACAAGGGCCAGTCGACCGACCTGGCAATCTCTTCAGCCAACGGCCGGGGCCCGAGCGCGGGCACTCCTCTCCCCCGCCGCAAGCCGTGATGCGGGCGCCGCAGTTCAGTTCCCGGTCTTCGCCTTCACGTTCACAACGAGTTTTCTTGCGAGCCCTAGGGCCAGTGCCCCCGGTCGCGGGAATAGACGTTGTTGCTGGAAAAGACGATGTCGTGACCGACGCACCCCTTCTCTCGGCACGGGATACCGTTGAGCCCCTTGCTGCCAGGCAAGGGGCTCAACGGCTCACACAGTCATCCGTAAGCGTGGAGTCCGTCCTCCCCCTCGTCCTCACACACTCCCGCCGGCATCTCAATCACCCGATCGAGTGCCTCCCCCACCTCAGTGCGAGTGCCCACTCGAAGCCGGCGCCGGAGCTGCGTTCTTGACCGTCAGCGGCAGCAACTTCTTGCCGGTCGGGCCGATTTGGATGGCCGTGTCCATCTGCGGGCAGACGCCGCAGTCGAAGCACGGGGTCCAGCGGCAGTCCTCGACCTCCGTCTCGTCGAGGGCGTCCTGCCAGTCCTCCCAGAGCCAGTCCTTGTCCAGGCCGGAGTCGAGGTGGTCCCAGGGCAGGACCTCCTCGTAGGTGCGCTCGCGGGTGGTGTACCAGTCGACGTCGACGCCGTAGGGGGCGAGCGCCTTGTCGGCGCAGGCCATCCAGCGGTCGTAGGAGAAGTGCTCGCGCCAGCCGTCGAAGCGGCCGCCGTCGTCGTACACCGCGCGGATGACCGCGCCGATGCGGCGGTCGCCGCGGGAGAGGAGGCCCTCGACGATGCCCGGCTTGCCGTCGTGGTAGCGGAAGCCGATCGAGCGGCCGTACTTCTTGTCGCCGCGGATCTTGTCGCGGAGCTTCGCGAGCCGGGCGTCCGTCTCCTCCGCGCTCAGCTGCGGGGCCCACTGGAAGGGGGTGTGGGGCTTGGGGACGAAACCGCCGATCGAGACCGTGCAGCGGATGTCGTTCGAGCCCGAGACCTCGCGGCCCTTCTGGATGACGCGCGTCGCCATGTCGGCGATCTGCAGGACGTCGTCGTCGGTCTCCGTGGGCAGGCCGCACATGAAGTACAGCTTCACCTGGCGCCAGCCGTTGCCGTAGGCCGTGGCGACCGTGCGGATCAGGTCGTCCTCGGAGACCATCTTGTTGATGACCTTGCGGATGCGCTCCGAACCGCCCTCCGGGGCGAAGGTGAGGCCCGAGCGGCGGCCGTTTCGGGTCAGCTCGTTCGCCAGGTCGATGTTGAAGGCGTCGACGCGGGTGGAGGGCAGCGAGAGGCCGATCTTGTCGTCCTCGTAGCGGTCGGCCAGGCCCTTGGCGATGTCGCCGATCTCCGAGTGGTCCGCGGAGGACAGGGACAGGAGGCCCACCTCCTCGAAGCCTGTTGCCTTGAGGCCCTTGTCGACCATTTCGCCGATGCCCGTGATCGAGCGCTCGCGGACCGGGCGGGTGATCATGCCGGCCTGGCAGAAGCGGCAGCCGCGGGTGCAGCCGCGGAAGATCTCCACCGACATGCGCTCGTGGACCGTCTCGGCCAGGGGGACCAGGGGCTGCTTGGGGTAGGGCCACTCGTCGAGGTCCATCACCGTGTGCTTGGACACGCGCCACGGAACGCCCGACCTGCTGGGGACGACTCGGGCGATGCGGCCGTCCGGGAGGTACTCGACGTCGTAGAACGCCGGGACATACACCCCGCCCGTCTTCGCCAGGCGGAACAGCACCTCCTCGCGGCCGCCGGGGCGGCCCTCGGCCTTCCACTCGCGGATGATCCGGGTCATGTCGAGCACGGCCTGCTCGCCGTCGCCGATGACCGCCGCGTCGATGAAGTCGGCGATCGGCTCGGGGTTGAAGGCGGCGTGGCCGCCCGCCAGGACGATCGGGTCGTCGTCCGTGCGCCCCCTGGACTCCAGGGGGATTCCGGCGAGGTCCAGGGCGGCGAGCATGTTCGTGTAGCCCAGCTCCGTGGAGAAGCTGAGGCCGAACACGTCGAACGCCTTCACCGGGCGGTGGCTGTCGACCGTGAACTGCGGGACGCCGTGCTCGCGCATCAGCGTCTCCATGTCCGGCCACACGCTGTAGGTGCGCTCGGCGAGGACGCCCTCCTGCTCGTTGAGGACCTCGTAGAGAATCTGGACGCCCTGGTTGGGCAGGCCGACCTCGTACGCGTCCGGGTACATGAGTGCCCAGCGGACGTCGCACTCGTCCCAGTCCTTGACGGTGGAGTTGAGCTCTCCGCCGACGTACTGGATGGGCTTCTGCACGTGCGGGAGCAGTGCTTCGAGCTGCGGGAACACCGACTCGGCGGCTTCGGCAGGCATCTCGCGAACCTTCGTGAGCTGACAGGGGTGACCATCAAGCGTAACCCGGCCGAGGACCTCCCCCGCACGCTCAGCCGGTCGCCCCGGACGTGATCTCCTTCCACAGGGCGGGCAGCTCCGCCTCCGTGCGTGCCGCCCGGGCCTCCTCGCGCCCGTACAGCACCCCGTACGTGAAGGCGCTCTCCCCTGCCGCGTGGGCCACCGAGGACAGCTCGCGCAGGGTCAGGCGGGTCATGACGCTGTCCTGGTGGTCGCCGAGGAGGGTGGTCAGGGACTTCATGTCCTTGGTCAGGGAGCGGGCCGGTCTGCCGAGGGCAGCGGTGGCCGCCTCGGCCGCGTACCGGGTGCGCTTGGCCTTCTTGCGGGCCTCGTGCACGGCGAGGTCGCGTTCCTCGCCGGGCGGGACGCCGATCGCCCGCTCGACCAGGGCGGACAGGGTCGCCAGGTCCTTGTCCATGGCCTTGGTGAGCACCTTCTGCGGCTTCTTCCCGGCGGCCTTGCGCAGCGGCGGGTCGGCGAGGAGGGCGTCCAGGGTGTCCAGCAGGGTCAGATAGCGGCGGGAGTCCAGTACGCCGGTCAGATGGGCCTGTGCGCCGCCGCGGCGGGCCTCGGCCCAGGAGGCGAGTCGTTCGGGGACCGGTCCGGCGACCAGGTCGGACGGGAGGGCGTCCGTGGCGGCCGTCAGGCGTTCGGCCATCACCTCCTGGTCGCGGCCCACGCCCAGCTCGCCCGCGAGCCACTTCAGCTCGTCCGCGACGGGGTCGGTGGCGGCGCGGTCGAGGACGGAGCGGAAGCTGCGCAGGGTGCTGCGGGCGCGGCGGGTGGCGACCCGCATGCGGTGCACGGAGTCGGGCACGTCCCGGCGGACGGCGGGGTCGAGCTCGACCAGTACGTCCCGCTGGGCGCGCAGATAGGCGAGCACGTGGTCGCCGGCCGTCACCGGCGGCGCGGGCTTGTGCTTCCCGCGGCGCGGTCCTCCTGTCTGGTCCAGGGCCCGGGCGAGTTTCGACGGTGATTTCGAGGGGCGTACGCCCGCCCTGCGCAGCCGTTTGTCCACCAGGTCCAGGAAGGCGGGGTCGCCTTCGTCGGCCAGTTCCACCTCGATCTCGGTCCACTGCGCGGTCCCGCCTTTGCCGCCGAGCCGCTCGGCGGTCACGGCGTCGACGCTCGCCTCGGCCAGCAGGGTGCCGTCGGCGTCGACCAGGTGGCGCACGTCCCGGGCGGAGCGCAGCCGGACCAGTGGGACCAGCTCGGCGCCCCGGACCCGGGAGCGGACCAGGGCGGCGATCTCCTCCGGGACGGAGTCGGAGAGCGGGGCCCGGATCTCGTCCCGCACGCCCGGTTCGACCGGGAACTTCAGATGCCAGCCCGCGTCCGAGCCTCCGGTGCGGCGGCGCAGGGTCAGGGCGGCGGCGGTCAGGCGCTCGTCGGCGGTGTCGTAGTAGATGGCGTCGAGCTCCAGTAGGCCCTTGTCCAGGACGGCCGCCACTGGGCCGACGCCGGTCAGGTCGGGCAGCCCGCTGTCGTCGGACTCGTACTTGCGCTCGATCTCGCGTTTCGCATCCGCCATGGATCGAATCTAGTTGTCCGCGAGGCGGTGCGGCAGGGGCAGCGCCGGGTGAATGGCCGGAAAACTCCCGTGGTCCACCCGGCGAACGGCGCCCTGTCCAGCACCCGCCGGACCGCCGGAGGCCTACGCCGACATGGGTCTCTGGACCTTGATCGACTGCAGTAGTCCTATGGCCACCCAAACGGCGAACATCGACGAGCCGCCGTACGACACGAACGGCAGCGGCAGACCGGTGACCGGCATGATGCCGAGGGTCATGCCGATGTTCTCGAAGGACTGGAAGGCGAACCAGGCGACGATCCCGGCGGCCACGATCGTCCCGTACAGCTCGGTGGAGTCGCGGGCGATGCGGCAGGCCCGCCACAGCACCACGCCGAGCAGGAAGATGATGAGGCCGGCGCCGAGGAAGCCCAGCTCCTCCCCCGCGACCGTGAAGACGAAGTCGGTCTGCTGCTCGGGCACGAACTGGCCGGTGGTCTGCGAGCCGTGGAAGAGCCCGGCCCCGGTCAGGCCACCGGAGCCGATGGCGATCCGGGCCTGGTTGGTGTTGTAGCCGACGCCCGCCGGGTCCAGTCCCGGGTTGGCGAAGGCGGCGAACCGGTTGATCTGGTACTGGTCCAGGATGTGCAGCTGCCAGATGGCGACACAGCCGATCACACCCATGGTGAGCAGGCCGAAGACCCAGCGGTTGGAGGCGCCGGAGGCGAGCAGCACGCCCAGGATGATGGCCACCATGGCGAGCACCGAGCCGAGGTCCGGCATGAGCAGCAGGATCAGGCACGGTACGGCCGCGAGGCCCAGGGACTGCGCCACGGTCCGGTGGTCCGGGTACATCTTGTCGCCGGCGTCCACCCGGGCCGCGAGCATCATCGCCATGCCCACGATGATCGCGATCTTGAGGAACTCGGCGGGCTGCAGCGAGAAGCCGCCGATGACGAGCCAGTTGCGCTGGCCGTTGATGGTGGCGCCGAGCGGGGTGAGGACGGTCAGGGCCAGCAGCACCGACAGGCCGTAGAGGATCGGCACGGCGTTGCGCAGGGCGCGGTGCCCCAGCCAGAGCGTGGCGATCATCAGGGCGAACCCGATGCCGAGGTTGATCAGGTGGCGTTCCAGGAAGAAGTACGGGTCGCCCTGGTTGATCTCGGTGCGGTTGCGGGTCGCCGAGAACACCAGCGCGGACCCGATCAGGGACAGCGCGACGGCGGCCAGCAGTATCGGCCAGTCGAGCCTGCGGGCCAGCGAGTCACGGGCGAAGATCCTGGTCCAGCCGGCCCGCTCGGGGCCGTACCCGGAGACGGAGAAGCTGTTCGCGCCGGTCATGAGGGCATCCTCCGGCTTCCCCGCCCGGGGATCCTGCGTCCTCGCCTGCGGGTGTTGCGGTTGCCCGTGGTGGGCGAGGGCGAGGTGGCGGGCTGCTGGTCGCTGCCGTTGCTGGGGTTGTTCTGCTGGGAGGCCTCGGCGTCCTTCGCCGGGTCGCCGGCGACCGTCGGGGCCTCGATGGTGCCGTCCGTGCGGACCTTCGGCAGGCCCTTCTGCGGCTCCGGCAGCAGCGCCTTCTTGGTGTCGATGGAGCCGTCGCCCTGGACGCCGTAGAGCGCGCTGTAGATGTTGCGCACGGCCTCACCGGCGGAACCGGAACCCGTACCGGCCTGGGAGATCGTCATGATCACCGAGTAGTCCTTGGAGTACGTGGCCAGCCAGCCGGTGGTCTGCTTGCCGTAGACCTCGGCGGTACCGGTCTTGCCGTGCAGTGCGATCTTGCTCTGCGGCCAGCCGTTGAACTTCCACGCGGCCGTACCGCGGGTGATGACGCCCGCGAACGCGTCGTCCATGCCCTTGAGGGTGGCCTGGCTGACCGGGAGCTTGCGCTCCACCTTGGGCTTGATCTCCTGGACGCTCTTGCCGTCGGCGCTGATGACCGCCTTGCCGATGGTCGGGACGTACTCGGTGCCGCCGTTGGCGACGGCGCCGTAGATCATGGCCTCCTGGATCGGCGTGACGAGGGTGTCGCCCTGGCCGATGGAGTAGTTGATCTCGTCACCCTCGCGCATCTTGTTGCCTTCGAGGCAGTTCTCGTAGGCGATCTTCTCGACGTAGGAGCCGTCCTTCTTGCCGCTCTTGCACCAGGCGTCCTTGTTGGCCTTCCAGTAGTCGAGCTTCCACTGGCGGTCGGGGACGCGGCCGGTGACCTCGTTGGGCAGGTCGATGCCGGTCTCCTTGCCCAGGCCGAACTGGTGGGCGGTCTTGAAGAACCAGTCCTTGGGCTGGCCCTTCTTGGGGTTGATACCGCCGTCCTTCTTCCACTCCCGGTCGCCGAGGCCGTAGAAGACGGTGTCGCAGGAGACCTCCAGGGCGCGGCCGAGGGAGATCGGGCCGAAGTTCTCGCCCTCGAAGTTCTTGAAGACCTGGCCGCCGACCGAGTAGGAGCTGGTGCAGGGGTAGCCGCCGTCCCAGGGGTAGCCGGCCTGGACGGCGGCGGCCGTGGAGACCACCTTGAACGTCGAACCGGGGGCCGCCTGACCCTGGATGGCCCGGTTGAGCAGCGGGTAGTCGGAGTCCTTGCCGGTGAGGGCCTTGTAGTCCTTGGCGGAGATGCCGCCCACCCACACGTTCGGGTCGTAGGTCGGTGCCGAGGCCATCGCGACGATCCGGCCGGTCTTGGCCTCCATGACGACGACCGCTCCGGAGTCGGCCTTGAAGTTCTCGCCGGTGTTCTTGTCGAACTGCTGGCGGGCGGCCTTCATCGCCTTGTCCAGCTCGTACTCGGCGACGCGCTGGACGCGGGAGTCGATGCTGGTGACCAGGTTGGAGCCGGGCTCGGCGGCGTCCGACCTGGCCTTGCCGATGACCCGGCCGAGGTTGTCGACCTCGTAGCGGGTGACGCCGGCCTTGCCGCGCAACTCCTTGTCGTACTCCCGCTCCAGGCCGGAGCGGCCGACCATGTCGGAGCGCAGATAGGGCGAGTCGGTGCCCTTGGCCTTCTGGATCTCGGCGTCGGTGACGGGCGAGAGATAGCCGAGCACCTGCGCGGTGTTGGCGTTGCCCGGGCCCGGGTAGCGGCGCACGGCCTCGGGCTCGGCGGTGATGCCGGGGAAGTCCTCGGCGCGCTCACGGATCTGCAGGGCCTGCTTGGGCGTCGCCTGGTCGGTGATCGGGATCGGCTGGTACGGCGAGCCGTTCCAGCACGGTTTGGGGGTCTTGGCGTCGCACAGCCGGACCTTCTGGATGACGTCCGCGGGATTCACGCCGAGGACACCGGCGAGCTTGGTGAGGACCGCCTTGCCGTCGTCCTTCTGCTTGAGCAGGTCGGTGCGGGAGGCGGAGACGACCAGGCGGGTCTCGTTGTCCGCGAGGGCCACCCCGCGGGCGTCCAGGATGTCACCGCGCACGGCGGGGTCGACGACCTGCTGGACGTGGTTGCCGGACGCCTCCTTCTGGTACTGGGCGCCCTCGCGGATCTGCAGGTACCAGAGCCGGCCGCCGAGCGTGCCGAGCAGGGAGAGGACGAGGATCTGGATCACGACGAGCCGGATCTGGACCCGTGGGGTCCGGCCGGTCTCGGGGATGTTGGTCACTGCGGTTGCCTCCCCCTCTCAGTGCGCATGTGCGAGAACGCGTACGAATGATGAACGACCAGCCTCTGAACCCGCGTTCCACGAATGCTGACCCGTTCGAGTGAACTCCCCGGGCGTTTCGACCGCCTGACCCGCGCTCACAGCCGCTTGACCCCCTTGATCCGGCCGACCCGCGTGGAGCGGGTGCGGGCCTTGGCCTTCAGCGCGCCGAAGCCGCCGCGCTGGCTGCCGATGCGCAGGCCGGTGCCGGAGGAGAGCCAGCCGGCGGAGATGTCGCCGGCCTTGGCGGCGGGGCCGGACTCGGTCAGCGGATCGTTGTCCGCCCGGCGGGCCAGCCACATGATGCCCGGGACCACGAACGGGGCGAGCAGCAGGTCGTACAGGGCCGCCGAGAACAGCAGCCCGGGCAGGCCGACATGGCGGGCCGCGGTGTCGCCGACGAGCGCGCCGACGCCCGCGTACAGCAGCGTGGAGCCGATGGCGGCGGCCACCACGACGGCCATCGGGCCGGTCGCCGACTTCAGGCGGCCGTTGTCCGGCCTGATGAGCCCGGCGAAGTAGCCGGTGACGCACAGTACGAGGGCGTAGCGGCCGGCCGCGTGGTCGGCGGGCGGGGCCAGGTCGGCGAGCAGGCCGGCACCGAAGCCGACGAGGGCGCCACCCACATGGCCGTACACCATGGCGAGGCCGAGGACGGTGAGCAGCAGCAGGTCCGGGACGGCGCCCGGCAGATGCAGGCGGGCGAGGACGCTCACCTGGATCACCAGGGCCACGACGACCAGCGCGCTGGAGAGCAGGATCCGGTTGAGGCGCATGGAAGAGTCAGCTCCTAGTGCTGCTGGCCGGTCGTGTTGTTCGCGCCCGCCGAGGGGGTCACCGTGACGGTCACCGTCGGCGTCGGAACCGGCTTGGGCTGGGCCGGCAGGACCTCGTCGCGCGGGTCCTTCTTCGGGGCCTGGACGACCACGCCGACGATGTCGAGCTTGGTGAAGCCGACGTACGGGGTGACGTAGATCGTGCGGGTGAGGCCGCCGTTGGAGGGCTCGATGCGGGAGACCACGCCGACCGGCACGCCGGGCACGAACGGCCGGTCGGCCTCCGAGCCGAAGGTGACGAGCCGGTCGCCCTTCTTCACCTCCGCCTTGGCGTTGAGCAGTTCCACGCGCAGCGGGCGGTCGCCCTGCCCGGAGGCGAAGCCGAGTTCGTCGCTGCCCTCCATGCGGGTGCCGACGGTGAAGTCGGGGTCGTTGGCGAGCAGCACGGTGGAGGTGTCGGGGCCGACGGTGGTGACGCGGCCGACCAGGCCGTCGCCGTTGAGGACGGTCATGTCGCGCTTGATGCCGTCGTTGGCGCCGGCGTCGATGGTGATGGTCCAGGAGAAGCCCTGGGCCGCTCCTATGGCGATGACCTGGGCGCCCTTGATGCCGTACTGGCCCTCGCCGGCGATCTTCAGCATCTTGTCGAGCTGGTTCAGCCGGCTGCGGTTGCGGTCGTCGCTGCCGAGTTTCGCCTTGAGGGCCGCGTTCTCCGTCTCCAGCAGAGCGAGCCGGTCGTGCCGGTTGCCGGAGTCCCGGATCGCGGAGACGGCGTTGCTGACCGGATCGACCGCCGAGGACAGGCCGTTCTCGACGGGGCCGAACACCGCGGCCGCGGCCTGCCGGGCACCGTCGACCGGGGAGTTCCGGCCCCCGCGGATGTCGACCGTGATCAGCGCGAACGCGATGGCGATCAGCAGGACCAGAAGCAGCCGGCTCTCTTTCGTGTCCCTCACGTGCGGCGGCCGTGCCCTTCCTCAATAGGAATTCGGGAGCCCCTTTGCGGTGCGATGCGCGAAACGCAAACCCGAGGGGCCCATTTGGGGAGCTTATGCCTCTATATCAACGATCCGCCGCACGAGAGGAGAACGTCTCGTACGGCGGAATCGAAGAGCGACGTCATCTGCGCGGCTGGGCGTCCAGGACCTGCTGCAGCGCCTCGAACTCCTCGACGCACTTGCCGGAGCCGAGCGCCACGCTGTCCAGCGGGTCCTCGGCGATGTGGATCGGCATGCCGGTCTCCCGGCGCAGCCGCTCGTCGAGCCCGCGCAGCAGGGCTCCGCCGCCGGTCAGAACGATTCCTCGGTCCATGATGTCGCCGGACAGCTCCGGCGGGCACTTGTCGAGGGTCGTCTTGACCGCGTCGACGATCGCGTTGACCGGCTCCTCGATCGCCTTGCGGACCTCGGCGGCCGAGATGACGACGGTCTTCGGCAGCCCGGACACCAGGTCCCGGCCGCGGACTTCGGTGTGCTCGTCGGCGTCGAGGTCGTACGCCGAACCGATCGTGATCTTGATCTGCTCGGCCGTGCGCTCACCCAGCAGAAGGCTGTACTCCTTCTTGATGTACTGGATGATCGCGTTGTCCAGCTCGTCGCCCGCGACCCGGATGGACTGGGCGGTGACGATGCCGCCGAGCGAGATGACCGCGACCTCCGTCGTGCCGCCGCCGATGTCCACCACCATGTTGCCCGTGGCCTCGTGGACCGGCAGGCCGGAGCCGATGGCGGCCGCCATGGGCTCCTCGATGATGTGCACCTGGCGCGCACCCGCCTGGGAGGACGCCTCGATCACGGCGCGGCGCTCGACGCCCGTGATGCCCGAGGGCACACAGACGACGACCCGCGGCCGGGCGAGATACCGCCGCTTGTGGATCTTCAGGATGAAGTAGCGGAGCATCCGCTCGGTGATCTCGAAGTCGGCGATCACGCCGTCCTTCAGCGGGCGGACGGCCACGATGTTGCCCGGCGTCCGGCCGATCATCTTCTTCGCTTCGGCACCGACCGCGAGGATCCCACCCGTGTTGGTGTTGATCGCGACGACGGACGGCTCGTTGAGTACGATCCCGCGACCCCTGACGTACACCAGCGTGTTGGCGGTCCCGAGGTCGACAGCCATGTCACGGCCGATGAACGACATTGAGTTCCCCATCCGGATTCATCTGGCCTTCCCCAGCTTTTGAGGGCATATCAGGTCGGCGAGGCGGGTGCTGTGACGTGAAGGCCTCCATCGTAAACGCGCCTGCACGAACACTGCGCGAGGGTCTCCGCCATTGTCACCAGATGGCCGCCCGCCCCGCTTGTGGAGACGGTCCATCGGAGGCACGCGTTCCCCCGAACGGCAAGGCATATGCCAAGGGACGGCCGGAAATGTACGGCCGTCCCTGGTCAGGCGCCACCGAACAGAGCTGACGCCCACTCAGAAAAATTACCGAAAACTCAGCGGGAGCTCACGCCCGGCCCGGGAAGAAGATCTTCACCTCGCGCTCGGCCGACTCCTCGGAGTCGGAGGCGTGGATCAGGTTCTCGCGGACGATCACTCCGTAGTCGCCGCGGATGGAGCCCGGCGCGGCCGCGATCGGGTCGGTGGGGCCGGCGAGCGCGCGCACGCCCTCGATGACCCGCTCGCCCTCGACGATCAGCACGACGACCGGACCGGAGGACATGAACTCGACCAGCGGCTCGTAGAACGGCTTGCCGACGTGCTCGCCGTAGTGCTGCTCCAGCGTGGCACGGTCCAGGGTACGCAGCTCCAGCGCGGTGATCTGCCAGCCGGCCTTGCGCTCGATACGGCTGATGATCTCGCCGGTCAGGCCGCGACGGACGGCGTCGGGCTTGAGCAGGACGAGGGTGCGCTGGCTCACGGGTGGACTCCTTCTGAGGTCGTCTGCGGTGGTGGGACGAGGTTACAGGGCGTGTCGGGACCCCCGTTACGCAGCGTCAGGTGTAGACGAGCCGGACTCCGCCCGGGCGGCGAATGCGGCCTTCGCCTCGTCCACTTTTCTGCCGAAGTGCACCGACGCCCACCACAGCGCCGCGAACACCGCGCCCATGAAGTACATGGTCGGGACGAAGACGCCGGAGGCGATCAGCGCGAGCTGCAGGGCCCAGCCGAGGGCCACCCCGCCGGGCCGGGTCACCATGCCGCACAGCAGCACACACAGCAGCATGGCGATGCCGCTGACCAGCCAGACCGTGGACACGGACAGGCTCGGGTCCTTCATGGCGACGAGCCCGGCGAAGCCGATGACGAAGAACTCACCGATCAGTGTCGATGCACAGAGCGTACGCATCCGCGATCCTCAGCCCTTCCCCAGCAGCAGCCGGGCCTCGCCGACGGTGATGACGGAACCGGTGACGAGCACACCGCCGCCCGCGAACTCGCTCTCCTCCTCGGCCAGCGTGATCGCGGCCTCCAGGGCGTCCGGCAGCCGCGGCTCGACCTGCACCCGCTCCTCGCCGAACACCTCGACGGCGAGCGCGGCCAGCTCGTCCGCGTCCATGGCGCGGTGGCTGGAGTTCTGCGTGACGACGACCTCGGCGAAGATCGGCTCGAAGGCCTCCAGCAGGCCCCGTACGTTCTTGTCGCCGCTCGCGCCGACCACGCCGATCAGCCGGCTGAAGTCGAACGCCTCCTGCACCGCCTCGGCGGTCACCCGCGCGCCCGCCGGGTTGTGCGCGGCGTCCAGCACGATGGTCGGGGAGCGCCGTACGACCTCCATGCGGCCCGGCGAGGACACGGCGGCGAAGGCCCTGCGGACGGCGTCGATGTCCAGCGGCTCGGCGCGCTGGGCGCCGACACCGAAGAACGCCTCGACGGCGGCGAGCGCCACGGCCGCGTTGTGCGCCTGGTGGGCGCCGTACAGCGGGAGGTACACCTCGGGGTACTCGCCGCCGAGGCCGCGCAGGGTGAGCAGCTGCCCGCCGACGGCGACCTGCCGGGCGACGACCCCGAACTCCAGGCCCTCGCGGGCCACGGTGGCGTCCACCTCGACGGCCTTCTTCAGCAGCACCTGCGCCGCGTCGACCGGCTGCTGGGCCAGGATCACGGTCGCGTCCTGCTTGATGATCCCGCCCTTCTCGCCGGCGATCTCCGCGGGCGTCTCGCCGAGGCGGTCGGTGTGGTCCAGGTCGATCGGGGTGATCACGGCGACGTCACCGTCGATGACGTTGGTGGCGTCCCAGGAACCGCCCATGCCGACCTCGACGACGGCGACGTCCACGGGGGCGTCCGCGAAGGCGGCGTACGCCATGCCGGTCAGGACCTCGAAGAAGGACAGCCGGTACTCCTGCGACGCGTCCACCATCTCGACGTACGGCTTGATGTCCTGGTACGTCTCGATGAACCGCTCGGCGGAGACCGGGGCGCCGTCCAGGCTGATCCGCTCGGTGATCGACTGCACGTGAGGGCTGGTGTAGCGGCCGGTGCGCAGCTCGAAGGCGCCGAGCAGGGCCTCGATCATGCGGGCGGTGGAGGTCTTGCCGTTGGTGCCCGTGATGTGGATCGAGGGGTACGAGCGCTGGGGCTCGCCGAGGACGTCCATCAGCGCGGAGATGCGGCTGACCGAGGGCTCCAGCTTGGTCTCGCCCCAGCGGGTGGCCAGCTCGGCCTCGACCTCACGCAGGGCCTTGTCGACCTCCGGGTCCTCGGGCCGCGCGGGTACGTCGGCCTGCGGCGGGCCTCCCTGGGTGCGCAGGGTGCGGCTGCCGGCCTCGATGACCGCGAGGTCGGGGTCACGGGTGGTCTCGGCCTCGATGATCTCGTCGAAGTGGTCGAGGGGGTCGGGCTGGTCGGTGCCGTTCGGGTCGCTCACAGGGCCCAGTTTACGGAGCGGCACCGACAATGGATGCAGTGGCTTGGGACGCCCGCTGAAGCAGCGGCGGCGATGCCGTGCGGGCAAGCGAAGGCCCCCGGTACCTCGAACACACCGGGGGCTTTCACTCACGTGACGCGGCTCACGCCTGCGGCAGCTTCTCCAGCTGGGCGGTGATGCGGGCGATGTCCTCCTCGGCCTTGGCCAGGCGCGTGCGGATCTTGTCCACCACGTGGTCCGGAGCCTTGGCCAGGAAGGCCTCGTTGCCGAGCTTGGCGTTCGCCTGGGCCTTCTCCTTCTCGGCGGCGGCCAGGTCCTTGGCGAGGCGCTTGCGCTCGGCGGCCACGTCGATCGTGCCGGACAGGTCGAGCGCCACCTCGGCGCCGGCGACCGGCAGGGTGGCCGTGGCCGTGAAGGAGTCGCCCTCCGGCTGCAGGCGCAGGAGCTGGCGGATGGCGGCCTCGTGCGGGGCGAGGGCCGTACCGTCGAGCTCCAGGCGGGCCGGGACGCGCTGGCCCGGCTGCAGGCCCTGGTCGGCGCGGAAGCGGCGGACCTCGGTGATGACCGACTGGAGGCTCTCGATCTCCCGCTCGGCGGCCGTGTCGCGGAAGCCACTGTCCTTCGGCCAGTCGGCGATGACGAGCGACTCGCCGCCGGTGAGGGTCGTCCACAGGGTCTCCGTGACGAAGGGGACCACCGGGTGGAGCAGCCTGAGCGTGACGTCCAGGACCTCGCCCAGGACGCGCTTGCTGACCTCGGCCGGCTCGCCGCCCGCCAGGAAGACCGTCTTGGACAGCTCGACGTACCAGTCGAAGACCTCGTCCCACGCGAAGTGGAAGAGGGTGTCCGACAGCTTGGCGAACTGGAAGTCGTCGTAGTGGGCGTCGACTTCGGCCACGACCGAGTTCAGGCGGGAGAGGATCCAGCGGTCGGTCGCCGACATCTTCGCCGGCTCCGGCAGCGGGCCCTCCACCGTGGCGCCGTTCATCAGGGCGAAACGGGTGGCGTTCCAGATCTTGTTGGCGAAGTTGCGGGAGCCCTGGACCCAGTCCTCGCCGATCGGGACGTCGACGCCCGGGTTGGCGCCGCGGGCCAGCGTGAAGCGCAGGGCGTCGGAGCCGTACTTGTCCATCCAGTCCAGCGGGTTGACCGCGTTGCCGAAGGACTTCGACATCTTCTTGCCGAACTGGTCGCGGACCATGCCGTGCAGGGCGATGGTGTGGAACGGCGGGGTGCCGTCCATCGCGTAGAGGCCGAACATCATCATCCGGGCGACCCAGAAGAAGAGGATGTCGTAGCCGGTGACCAGGACGGAGTTCGGGTAGAACTTCGCGAGCGACTCGGTCTGTTCGGGCCAGCCGAGGGTCGAGAAGGGCCACAGGCCGGAGGAGAACCAGGTGTCGAGGACGTCGGTGTCCTGGTGCCAGCCCTCGCCGGTCGGCGCCTCGTCGTCGGGCCCGACGCACACGACTTCACCGTTCGGGCCGTACCAGACCGGAATCCGGTGACCCCACCACAACTGCCGCGAGATGCACCAGTCGTGGAGGTTGTCGACCCAGTCGAAGTACCGCTTCTCCATCTCCTGCGGGTGGATCCTGACGCGGCCGTCGCGGACGGCGTCGCCGGCGGCCTTCGCCAGCGGGCCGACCTTGACCCACCACTGCATGGACAGGCGCGGCTCGATGGTGGTCTTGCAGCGCGAGCAGTGGCCGACGGAGTGGACGTACGGCCGCTTCTCGGCGACGATCCGGCCCTCGGCGCGCAGTGCGGCGACGATGGCGGAGCGGGCCTCGAGCCGGTCCAGGCCCTGGAAGGGACCGTGGGCGGTGATGACGGCGTGCTCGTCCATGATCGTGATGGACGGCAGGTCGTGCCGCTGGCCGATCTCGAAGTCGTTCGGGTCGTGGGCCGGGGTGACCTTGACGGCGCCGGTGCCGAACTCGGGGTCGACGTGGGTGTCCGCGACGACCGGGATGGAACGGTCGGTCAGCGGGAGCCTGATGAGCTTGCCGACGAGGTGCCGGTAGCGCTCGTCGTCCGGGTGGACGGCGACCGCGGTGTCACCGAGCATCGTCTCGGCGCGGGTGGTGGCGACGACGATGGAGTCCTCCCCGTCGCCGTAGCGCATGGAGACCAGCTCGCCGTCGTCGTCCTGGTACTCGACCTCGATGTCCGAGATGGCCGTCAGACAGCGCGGGCACCAGTTGATGATGCGCTCGGCGCGGTAGATGAGCTCGTCGTCGTAGAGGCGCTTGAAGATGGTCTGGACGGCCTGGGAGAGGCCCTCGTCCATGGTGAACCGCTCACGGGACCACGCGACGCCGTCGCCGAGGCGGCGCATCTGGCCGCTGATCTGCCCGCCGGACTCGGCCTTCCACTGCCAGACGCGGTCGACGAACGCCTCACGCCCGAGGTCGTGCCGGGACTTGCCCTCCTTGCCCAGCTCCCGCTCGACGACGTTCTGCGTGGCGATGCCGGCGTGGTCCATGCCGGGCTGCCACAGCGTCTCGTAACCCTGCATGCGCTTACGACGGGTGAGGGCGTCGATGAGGGTGTGCTCGAAGGCGTGGCCCAGGTGCAGGCTGCCCGTGACGTTCGGCGGCGGGATGACGATCGTGAACGGCGGTTTGTCGCTCTTGGCGTCCGCCTCGAAGTAACCGCGCTCTACCCAGCGCTCGTACAGCGGCCCCTCTACATCGGCCGGCGCGTACTGGGTCGGCAGTTCGGTGTCGGGCGCGGGTGGCTGCTGCTGAGCGTTCTCGGTCACGGGGCTCAGTTTAGAGGTGTCACGGGGTGGTCCCGAAACACGTTTGTTCTGTAACGGTGCGCCCCCCGGTGCCGCGTGCTTTCCGGGCCTGGGCCAGGATGTCAGGAACACATAAGCGTCCTAGGGGGAACCCAGAAATGAGCAACAACCAGCCGGGCCCGTACGGCCAGCCACCCCAGCAGCCGGGTCCCTACGGCCAGCCGGGGCAGCCGGGTCCGTACGGCCAGCCGGGGCCCTACGGCCAGCCGGGCCAGCCGGGCCCGTACGGCCAGCAGCCGCAGGCCCCGCAGCCCGGCTATGGCTACCCCCAGCAGGCACCTCCGGCCGCCCCGCCGCAGCCGGGTTACGGCTACCCGCAGCAGGGCGGCGTGCCGCAGCAGCCGAATCCTTACGGCCAGCAGCAGCCGAACCCCTACGGGCAGCAGCCCTACGGCATGCCGCAGGCTCCGCAGCCGGCCGGCGGCAAGAAGAAGACCGGCCTGATCATCGGCGCGGTGGCCGTGGTGGCGGCCGTGGCGGTGGGGGCGTACTTCGCGTTCGCCGGCGGCACCGGAGTGACGGACGACGGTCCGCACAAGCTGACGACTCCGCAGGCCGTCATCAACGGCACCTACACGAAGAGCGACGCCGCCGACTCGTCGAACGGCCCCGGCGACTCCGACAAGTCCGACTTCGAGAAGTGGGGGGTGACGAACCCCACGGAGGTGGCCGCCGAGTACGACAGCGGCAGCGGGCTGACCAAGAAGGCGATCAAGTTCAACGGCGTGTACGGGAGCATCAAGGACCCCGAGGCGCTCGTCGACTCCATGTTCGCCAAGATCAAGACGGCTTCCCAGAAGGACCAGAGCGGTTCCAGCTTCAAGGGCAAGCTGATCGGCAGCCCCGAGACCGTCCACCCGGCGGGCTTCTCCAACGGCGTCATGAAGTGCCAGGTGGCCCAGATCGACACCTCCGCCTCGTCGTCCACGGACGCGGGCGTGCCGAAGAGCATGCAGATGCCGCTCTGCATCTGGGGCGACCACAGCACCGCGTCCCTCGTGATGTCGTACAGCGTGGCCTCCCTGGCCTCGGGGCAGGCCGGCTCGCTCGACGACGCCGCGGAACTCGCGGCCAAGCTGCGCAACGACGTGCGCGTCAAGGCCTGACGCCCGCACAACGCGGAAAGGGGCCCCGGTCGGTCGACCGGGGCCCCTTTCCGTGCCTGGGAGTTACGCCGACTTCTGCTCGCCGGAGCCGCGGCCGCGGGCGTCCCGCGGGATCAGGGTCGGGTTGACGTTGGAGAGGACCACGTCGGCCGTGATGACGACGCGGGCCACGTCCTTGCGCGACGGGACCTCGTACATGACGCCCTGGAGGACTTCCTCCATGATGGCGCGCAGGCCCCGGGCGCCGGTCTGGCGGAGGATCGCCTGGTCGGCGATGGCCTCCAGGGCCTCGCGCTCGAAGTCCAGCTCCACGCCGTCGAGTTCGAAGAGGCGCTGGTACTGCTTGACCAGGGCGTTGCGGGGTTCCACCAGGATCTTGAGGAGCGCTTCGCGGTCGAGGTTGTGGACCGAGGTGATCACGGGCAGGCGGCCGATGAACTCCGGGATCATGCCGAACTTGACCAGGTCCTCCGGCATGACGTCCTCGAAGACGTCCTTGGCCTCCAGCTCGCGCTTGGAGAGGATCGTCGCGCCGAAGCCGATGCCCTTCGCGCCCGCGCGGGCCTCGATGATCTTCTCCAGGCCGGCGAAGGCGCCGCCCACGATGAACAGGACGTTCGTCGTGTCGATCTGGATGAACTCCTGGTGGGGGTGCTTGCGGCCGCCCTGGGGCGGGACGGAGGCCGTGGTGCCTTCGAGGATCTTCAGCAACGCCTGCTGGACGCCCTCGCCCGAGACGTCACGGGTGATCGAGGGGTTCTCGCTCTTCCTCGCCACCTTGTCGATCTCGTCGATGTAGATGATCCCGGTCTCGGCCTTCTTGACGTCGTAGTCCGCCGCCTGGATCAGTTTCAGGAGGATGTTCTCGACGTCCTCGCCGACGTAGCCGGCCTCCGTGAGCGCCGTGGCGTCGGCGATCGCGAACGGCACGTTCAGCATGCGCGCCAGGGTCTGCGCGAGGAGGGTCTTGCCGGAGCCCGTGGGGCCCAGCAGGAGGATGTTGGACTTCGCCAGCTCGATGGCGTCGTCACGGCCGCCCGGGCCGCCGTTCTCGCCTGCCTGGACCCGCTTGTAGTGGTTGTACACCGCGACGGAGAGGGCCTTCTTAGCCGCCTCCTGGCCGACCACGTAGCCCTCGAGGAACTCGTAGATCTCGCGGGGCTTGGGGAGTTCCTCCCAGCGCACCTCGCTGGTCTCCGCGAGCTCTTCCTCGATGATCTCGTTGCAGAGATCGATGCACTCGTCGCAGATGTACACACCGGGCCCTGCGATGAGCTTCTTGACCTGCTTCTGGCTCTTGCCGCAGAACGAGCACTTGAGCAGATCGCCGCCGTCACCGATGCGTGCCACGGTGTGCTTCCCCTTCGCCTGGGAGACGCCCGGACGCTTTCGAGTCCAGCGGCTCCTGGTGCTGCCTTATGTCGACGGTACCTTGCCGGGCCCCGTGTTCGGGCCCCCCTTGGCAGGGTTCACTTTGACGCGGACCCTGCCAAGAAGGGCCCAGAGTATGCCGTTCCGCCTCAGCGGACCGCGGCGTTGTTCAGCTTGCGGGTGGAGATGATCTGGTCGACGAGGCCGTACTCCAGCGCCTCCTCGGCCGTGAGGATCTTGTCGCGCTCGATGTCCTCGCGGATCTTCTCGATCGGCTGGTTCGAGTGCTTGGCCAGCATGTCCTCCAGCTGCTCGCGCATCCGGGTGAACTCGTTGGCGATGATCTCCAGGTCGGAGAGCTGGCCGCGGCCGGTGGAGCCCGCCGGCTGGTGGATCAGCACACGCGAGTTCGGCAGGGCCATGCGCTTGCCGGGCGTACCGGCGGCGAGCAGGATGGCCGCCGCGGAGGCCGCCTGGCCCATGCAGACCGTCTGGATGTCGGGCTTCACGAACTGCATCGTGTCGTAGATCGCCGTCAGGGCGGTCATGTCGCCACCGGGGCTGTTGATGTAGATCGAGATGTCCCGGTCCGGGTCCATCGACTCCAGGCACAGCAGCTGCGCCATGACGTCGTTGGCGGAGGCGTCGTCGATCTGGACGCCCAGGAAGATCACGCGCTCCTCGAAGAGCTTCGCGTACGGGTCGTACTCGCGGATGCCCTGGGAGGTGCGCTCGACGAAGCGCGGGATGACGTAGCGGCTGTCGGGGCGGGGCCCTTCGTACATGCCGCTGGCGGCGCCGGGGAAGTTGTTCATGGGGTGTTCACCGTCCTGGTGGCGTTCTGGGGGCTGGGGTCGTGGCGGTGCTTGGCGTGGCCGGGCCGGTCAGGCACCGGTGCCGCCGCCTCCCGGAACACCCGAGGCGTGCGTGATGATCTCGTCAATGAGACCGTACTCCTTGGCCTCTTCCGGGGTGAACCAGCGGTCGCGGTCGCCGTCGCGGATGATCGTCTCGACGGACTGGCCGGAGTGCAGCGCGGTCAGCTCGGACATGGTCTTCTTCGTGCGCAGCAGGTACTGGGCCTGGATCTTGATGTCCGAGACCGTACCGCCCAGGCCCGCGGAGCCCTGGTGCATCATGATGTCGGTGTGCGGCAGGGCGAAGCGCTTTCCGGCGGTGCCGCCGGTGAGCAGGAACTGGCCCATCGAGGCCGCCATGCCCATGCCGATCGTGACCACGTCGTTCGGGATGTACTGCATGGTGTCGTAGATCGCCATGCCGGCCGTCACCGAGCCGCCGGGGCTGTTGATGTAGAGGTAGATGTCCTTGTCCGGATCGGCGGCAAGGAGAAGCAGCTGTGCGGTGATCTTGTTGGCGATGTCGTCGTCAACCTGCTGGCCGAGGAAGATGATCCGCTCGCCGAGCAGCCGGTTGTAGACCTGGTCGCCGAGGCCACCACCGATGGAAGGCTCGCCGGCGGCTGAGGGCATCAGATTCGTCACGTATCCACCTGCTCGTCTTACGACGGCGCCGGGCCGTCTCATTGTTCTGCCTTTCATGGACCCTAACGCGAGGGTCCCTTCGGGGAATCCCGGAGATGGTGGTGTTCGCCGGGGGCGTAGCGCTCCGCTGGGGGGCCGGTGCGGTTCGTAGGGGGTGCCGGGGTCGTCGTCGGGCCGCGGGTGAGTGGGGGGTGAGTGGGGGCGGGTGGGGGCTTGTCGCGCCCGTGCGGCGGAGCCGCATATCGGATGCAGCCCCGCGCCCCTTTCGTCGGCGCGCCCCAGTACGGCAAACGGGCCCCGGGGAAAGTCCCCAGGGCCCGCTGTGCGTGCCTTACAGGCGCCGTAGGGCCGGTCAGCCCTCGGCGTTCTCCTCGGAGGTCTCCGAGCCCTCGGCGGCCTCGACCGTCTCGATGACGGTCTCGGTCTCCTCCTCGTCCTCCAGGTCGACGACCTCGCCGTTGGTGTCCTTCACCGTGGCGGCCTCGACCACGACGGCCAGGGCCTTGCCGCGGGCGACCTCGCCGACCAGGAGCGGCACCTGGCCGCCCTCGACGACGGCCTGGGCGAACTGGTCGGGGGACATGCCGGAGGAGGCGGCGCGCCGCATGAGGTGCTCGGTGAGCTCCTCCTGGTTGACGTTGAGCTGCTCCTTCTTGACCAGCTCGTCCAGGACGAACTGGGTCTTGATGCCCTTGACCGCGGCCTCGCGGGTCTCGGCGTCGAACTCCTCGGCGGTCTTGCCCTGGATCTCCAGGTACTTGTCGAGGGTCAGGCCCATCTGGCCGAGCTGGTGGTGCTCCAGGTTGTGCTTGCGGGTGTTGATCTCGTCCTCGAGCAGCTTCTCGGGGACCGGGACCTCGACCAGCTCGAGGAGCTTCTCCAGGACGCGCTCCTGGGCCTGGGTGGCCTGGTCGAACTGCTTCATGTTCGCGAGGCGCTTGCGGCTGTCGGCCCTGAGCTCGTCCAGGGTGTCGAACTCCGAGGCGAGCTGCGCGAACTCGTCGTCCAGCTCGGGCAGTTCACGGGCGGCGACCTGGGTGACCTTGACGGTGACCTCGGCCTCCTTGCCCGCGGCGGAGCCGCCCTTCAGCTCGGAGGTGAAGGTGGCCTCCTCACCGGCGGACAGGCCCTTGACGGCGTCGTCGATGCCGTCCAGCAGCTCGCCGGAGCCGATGGTGTAGGAGACGCCGTTGGCGATGCCGTCCTCCAGCACCTCGCCGTCGACCTTGGCCTGCAGGTCGATGGTGACGACGTCGCCGTCCTCGGCGGCGCGCTCGACCGGGGAGGTGGAGGCGAAGCGCTCGCGCAGCTGCTCGACCGACTTCTCGATGTCCTCGTCGGTGACCTCGACGGCGTCGACCTCGACCTCGATGCCGGAGTAGTCCGGGATCTCCAGGGCCGGGCGGACGTCGACCTCGGCGGTGAAGTTCAGCGTCTCGCCGTCCTTCAGCTCGGTGATGTCGACCTCGGGCTGGCCCAGCGGGCTGAGCTCGGCCTCGTTGACCGCCTCGGTGTAGAACTTCGGAAGCGCGTCGTTGACGGCCTCCTCCAGCACGGCGCCACGACCGAACCGCTGGTCGATGACCCGGGCCGGGATCTTGCCCTTGCGGAAGCCCTTCACCGTGACCTGCTGGTTGATCTTCTTGTACGCCGCGTCGAGGCTGTCCTTGAGCTCCTCGAAGGGCACCTCGACAGTGAGCCGAACCCGGGTCGGGTTCAGGGTCTCCACGGCGCTCTTCACGGTTCGGTCTCCTTGTGGCTGACTTCTTGGATTCTGCCGGAGCCAGACGGGTCCGGCGGATTCGCCGCCCGGAGGAGTTCGTAGGCCGAGTGGGCCGGGACACACGGGCGCGCAGCTTGCATAGTAACCGCAGCCGGTCAGCGCCCCAAAAGGCGATCATCACGACGTCGTGAGCAGGTGCCCGGGCAGGTGGTCGGGGTGGCGGGATTTGAACCCACGGCCTTCCGCTCCCAAAGCGGACGCGCTACCAAGCTGCGCCACACCCCGTCTGGTGCGACACGTAGGGTACATGCCCTGGCCGGTTACGTCGGCCGCATTCTTCGAGGCGGTACGCGCGAGGGCTCCGGCGCGGGGGCGCGAGGGGGCACGTACGGCGCGTACGGGAGCTGTGGGATCAACTCGTTGGCCTCGGCACCGGGCGACCCGCTACGATTGCCTCCAGTGCCGCGGTCACCGACCTGCGGCGCACTGTTGC
The DNA here is from genome assembly GCF_053598315.1 of Streptomyces sp. NPDC001153. NCBI lineage: Bacteria > Bacillati > Actinomycetota > Actinomycetes > Kitasatosporales > Streptomycetaceae > Streptomyces > Streptomyces sp. NPDC001153. The sequence continues at coordinate 100,970 of NZ_JBSFJZ010000028.1, read as the reverse complement.
GGGCGTAGCTCAATGGTAGAGCCCTAGTCTTCCAAACTAGCTACGCGGGTTCGATTCCCGTCGCCCGCTCCGATCGGTCGCCATGACCAGCCCAGGGGCCCGGTTCCGCTTCGGCGGGGCCGGGCCCCTGGTGTGTCCGGGGGTCCCTGACGTTCGCCCGTCCGTCGCGGCCACGAGGTGTGAGCGCCGTGTCCCGTCGAGTGCGTGACCGTCGGGCGCGAGGTCGAGGTGGCCGCCGGCGAGGCCGAGCCGACCGTCACCGCGGGTAGCGTCCGGCGTCCGGGCCGTCACTGCGGTACGGGTCCTGCACGGCAGGTGCTGTCGTTCTTCCCGCCTGTCGGTGACCTGGTGTTCGCGTCCCCGGTCGGCGCCATGTGAGCCGGGCCGGTGGCCGGGATGCCGTCGGCCGCGCGGAGCAGGGGCGTGCCGGTGGCGGCGCAGTGGTTGAAGGAGTCGCTCGGGTCGGCACCGGAGGGGTCCTGGCCTGGCAGGCGCCGGGACCGTCGCCACGGCCGGCGACGGAGGCGGGCCATCACCGGGGCCGGTGCCGTCGTACCGGCTCCACCGGGCGGGCGTGCGGGATCGGTCTCCGCGGCGGGTCCCGTGCCGGGCGGTCCTGGGGTGTTCGCCCGGTCCTCCAGGGGCTCACGCCTTCGAGGGGGCAGCGCCGGGTGGCGGCGTGCACGAGGACCGCGCCCGGCGAGTGTGACGTCGGCCGGTTTCAGGTCCTGGTGGGCCACTCCTGCGCGTGGCCGTCCAGGGGCGCGCGGCGGCGGCCTCGCGGTTGAACCGGATGCGGAACTCGTCGTCGGCGGCGGTACGGGCCGTGGACGACCTTGACCGCGAGCCGGCGGCCGGAGGCGGAGCGGGCGGGGTGGACCACGTCCTCCCCCACCTGTTCAGCTCTGTAGTCGTTCAGCGCGTTCCGGCCCCCGGCCCCGCACCGGGTCAGAACTTGATCGAGCTGATCGAGTCCGCTATCGAGTTCAGGAAACGGTCGATGGACGGGGCCATACCGGTCGAGGCGAGGAAGAACCCGAAGAGGACCGCGACGATCGCGGGCCCCGCCTTGATGCTCCCCCCTCTCAGGAGCACTACAAGGATGATCGCCAACAGCAGCACCACAGACAGTGAAATGGCCACAACTGATCACACCCTCGGTCGGTCCGCTCTCCCGGCCCAGGGGTACGACCCGCGCACCCCCGCCAGAACCATCGTGCCACCAACCCTGCCGCCTCATGCGGCCCGTGACACAACGTCGGGCACCGAACCGACGCGGGCGCCCCGCCGCACGGGAATTCGACGGGTGCCCGCACGTAACTCACCGGAGAATTACGCGACTTCGTTTCTCGCTACACACATCTCGTGCACAACTAATTCGAGTTGATGGTGAATCGAAGACACAGGGTAGCGGTATGCCCCATTTAGTGGGGATGAATATGGACATCCAGGGTGAACTGACGACCCGTGGTGGGATATCAGCGGCCACGCGAAGGCATTAACCAGGAATAATTGCCGGGGTTTTACGAAATCCCGCGGGCGACGCTAGGGTGCCTGAGATGTCTGACGCCGCCTCCTCCCCCGGCCGGAACCGCAGGCCGCTCCCCCCGGCACAGTCGCCGGCGGACGGAGTGCCCGGTTCGCGTACCCCGATGACTGCGCGGAAGGGGCCGGCGAAGGCGGACAGATCCGGCGAACAGCGTGACGGCCCGCAGCACGACGGCCCGCAGCGCGACGGCCTGCAGCGCAACGCGTTCTTCGACAACGCCAAGTACCTGGCCATCGTGCTCGTGGCGGTGGGGCACTCATGGGAGCCGCTGAAGAGTGACAGCCGCATCCTCCAGGGCGTGTACGACGTCGTGTACACGTTCCACATGCCGGCCTTCGTCCTCATCTCGGGCTACTTCTCCCGCACCTTCGACCTGAGCCCGGCCCGGCTCAAGCGGCTGATCACCGGCGTCGCCGTGCCGTACGTCGTCTTCGAGACCGCCTACTCGCTCTTCGAGCGCTACTTCAACCACAACCCCGGTCAGGACATCAGCCTCGTCTACCCCTTCTACCTGACCTGGTTCCTGTGCGCGCTGTTCGTCTGGCGGCTGACCACGCCGATCTGGCAGCTGGTGCGCTGGCCGGTGCCGCTCGCCCTCGTCGTCGCCATGCTGGCCACCGTCACCTCGCACATAGGCGACGTCCTGAACATGCAGCGCCTCCTGCAGTTCCTGCCGTACTTCGTGCTCGGCCTGTGCCTGAAACCCGAGCACTTCCGGCTGGTGGACCGCCGCTCGGTGCGGATCCTGTCGGTGCCGGTGTTCGCGACCGCGCTGCTCGTCGGCTGGTGGGCGGCGCCACGGATGAACACCGCGTGGTTCTACCGCCGCGACTCGGCGCCGGGGCTGGGCGCGCCCTGGTGGACCGGTCCGGTCATGACGCTGGCGATGTTCGGCTGCGCGGTGCTGCTGACCGCCTGCTTCCTGTCCTGGGTGCCGGGCCGGAAGACCTGGTTCACGGCGATCGGCTCGGGCACGCTCTACGGCTACCTGCTGCACGGTTTCCTGAGGAAGGCCGGTGAGTACAACGGCTGGTTCGACCACGCCTGGCTGCACACCCCGCTCGGTGAGATCTTCATGACCGTCCTCGCGGGCGCCGTGGTCACCGTGCTGTGCACCAGGCCCGTGCAGCGCGTCTTCCGGTTCGCGATGGAGCCGAGGATGGAGTGGGCGTTCCAGCAGGACCCGGCCGAACTCGCCCGGGAGCGGCAGCGGAAGGACCGCGAGCGCGAGAAGGTCAGCGTGTGAGGCCCGGCTGCGGCAGACCGAGAAGGGCGCGCATCCGGGCGTACTTCTCGGTCAGCCGTTTCCTGGTCGGCTCGTCCAGGGCCGCCAGCCGCTGCGGGTCGGCGTTGTGCGCCAGGTCGGCCTCCTTCACCAACCGCGCGCCGTCCGTGGCGAGGATCCGCCGCGCGTACGCCTCCGGCTCCTCCCCCGGCCGCTTGGTGAGCGCGTCCACGATGGCCTTGGTGCGCGCGCTCAGCGCCGCCTGTGCGAGCCACTGACGGGTGAGCGCGTCGTCCTCGACGGCGTCGTGCAGCCAGGCCGCCGCGATCTGTTCCGCGTCCCCGCCCCGGGCGCGCACACCGGCGGCGACGGCGGCGAGGTGTTCGGCGTACGGCCGTCCCGCCTTGTCGGTCTGGCCCTCGTGGGCGGTGCGGGCGACGGCCTCGACCTCGGTGAGCGTGAGTTGTGTCATCGGCCCAGTGTGCCGTGGCACCGGGAACGCCGGGTGAGCCGGGTGGACCAGGTGGGCCGGGCAGCGGGCCGCTGGTTGAGCGGGTAGCGGATCAGCCGATCAGCGGGGCCGGCCGGCGGCAGATCAGGAGCAGCGCCCGGTCGTCGTTGACGTCCTTCGCGACCGCCTCGATGAGGTGCCAGGCGGCGCCGTGGAAGCCGCCGGCGACATAGCGGTCGGCCTCGCCGGTGAGCCGGTCGATGCCCTCGACGATGTCGCGGTCGGAGGTTTCCACCAAACCGTCCGTGAACAGCATCAACACGTCACCGGCGCGCAGCGAGCCCTTCACGGGGTCGAACTGGGCGCCGTCGTACACACCGAGAAGCGGGCCCTCGGCCGTCTTCTCCTCCCAGCGTCCGCTGCCCGCGCTCAGCTGCAGCCCGGGCGGATGCCCGGCGGAGTACAGCTCGTAGTCGCCGGAGTCGAGGTCCAGGACGAGATGGATGGAGGTGGCGAAGCCCTCGTCCCAGTCCTGGCGGAGGAGGTAGCCGTTCGCGGCGGGCAGGAAGGCGTGCGGGGGAAGGGAGCCCAGGAGGCCCCCGAAGGCCCCCGACAGCAGCAGGGCGCGCGATCCCGCGTCCATGCCCTTGCCGGACACGTCCGTGAGCACGACCTCCAGCGTGCGGCCGCCGTTCGTGCGGGCCGCGACGACGAAGTCCCCGGAGAAGGACTGGCCGCCGGCCGGCCGCAGCGCCATCTCGTGGTGCCAGCCCTGCGGCAGCTTCGGCAGCTTGCTCTGCACCCGGATCCGCTCGCGCAGGTCGAAGAGCATGGTGCCGCCGCGCCGCCAGGGCACGCCGACCCGGCTGCGGAACTGGGCCGTGAGCAGGCCGAAGAAACCGCACGCGGCCACCACCAGCACCACACCGGGAGTGACCCGCGAGGGCCCCTCGGTGTACGGCCCGAGCCGCACCGACTCCACGATCAGCGCGGTGGCCGCCGCCGCGTACAGGCCGAGCAGGCTCGCCGGGCGCAGCAGCAGGCCGCCGGCGATGATCGGCAGCACCAGGGTGGCCGGGGAGCACCACACCGAGTCGACCAGGGTCACGCCCATGAGGACGGGGATGGTGAGCAGCAGTCCGGCGAACGCGATCCAGTCGGAGCCGTCGCCGCGGAAGTAGTCCACGGCGCTTCTGCGCAGGCCGGTGCGGACCCGGTGCCACTGCATCCGCCACCGGGCCGTGAACGTCTCGGCCTTCGCGCGCCGCTCTCGTCCTGCTGCCATTAGTTCGGGACCCTATCCATCGGACCGGCTGCTTGGCACGGGAGGTCCCACTTGTCCCCCGTGCGGGGCCCGACTTCGCGCCTTGTCGTCGGTTCGTCCTCACAGTGAACGGCACACGAGGCGATCGCGCCGCCGTCCGGGAGAAATTCGCTGGCCCGTCCCGCAAGGCCCTGGTACGCATGGCGCATGGGGACTGACCGGGGAACCGAGTTGAGGGTGCTGCGCGAGTCCGACTGGGACCGGTGGTACGACGTCCTGTACCGCGCCTTCGGCGCCTCGGCGGCACCGCCCGAGGAACGCGAACTGGACAGGTCCCTCACCGAGTTCGACCGTTCGCTGGCCGCATGGGACGGGGACGAGATCGTCGGTTCGACGGGGTCGTTCGGCTTCCGGATGACCGTGCCGGGCGGTGCCTCGGTCCCGGCGGCCGGCGTGACCATGGTGAGCGTGGCGGCCACCCACCGGCGGCGCGGGGTGCTGACCTCGATGATGCGCCGGCAGCTGGACGACGTTCGGGCGCTGGGCGAGCCGCTCGCGGTGCTGACCGCGTCCGAGCCCGCGATCTACGGCCGCTTCGGCTATGGCGCGGCCACGTTCCGGACGACCGCCGAGATCGACACGAGCCGGGTGACGCTGTCCCTGCCGCCCGGCGTGGAGGACGTACGGCTGCGCTACACCGCGCCCGCCGACGTCCTGGACGCCTGCGAGGCGGTCTACGCGGCGCTGGTGCCGCGGCGGCCCGGGATGCTGGCCCGGCAGCCCGGCTGGGAGCGGGCCGGTCTCCTCGACCCCGAGAGCGAGCGGGACGGGGCCTCGGCGCTGCAGTGCGTGGTCGCCGAACGGGACAGCGCGGTGACGGGGTACGTCCGCTTCACCACCAAGCTCGGCTGGGGCGAGAGCGGGCACGACGGCACGGTGCACGTGAGGGACCTGGCCGCGCTCGATCCCGTCACCGAGGCGGCGCTGTGGCGCTTCCTGTTCGGCATCGACCTGATGACGACGCTGTCGGTGAGGTCACGACCGGTCGACGACGCCTGGCGGTACCTGGTCTCGGACACCCGCCGCTGCCGGCCGCGCCTGAGGGACGACGCGTACGTCCGTCTCGTCGACGTCGGTGGGGCACTGTCGGCGCGTACGTACCAGGCGCCGGTCGATGTCGTGCTGGAGGTGGAGGACGTCTTCTGCCCGTGGAACGCGGGGCGTTGGCGGCTGACGGGCGACGCCAAGGGCGCGTCCTGCGAGCGTACGTCCGACGCGGCCGACCTCTCCCTGTCCGTACGGGAGCTGGGCGCGTCCTATCTCGGCGGGGTGACGTTGCTGTCGCTCGCGGCGGCCGGGCGGGTACGGGAGCTGCGGCCGGGGGCGCTGACGGAGGCGTCGGTGGGGTTCGGCTCACCGGTGGCCCCGTGGCTGCCGCACGGCTTCTAGAGCGCTGCCCCACCACGACGTACGGCACGGTGAAGGAGTCCTTCACCGTGCCGTACGTCGTGGTGGTCGAAGCGGAGGCCGGTCAGCCCACGGACACCTTGTCGGCCGGGGCCTCGACGGCGGGGGCCGGGCGGTTCGCCGTGAGCTTCTGCTTCACCACGGCGACGGTCACCACCACCGCCGCGACCGCCACCGACAGCAGCACGGTCGTACGGCCGCTGCTCTCGCCCTTGGTGTCGGTCAGCATGTAGCCGAGGACGAAGACGATGAAGGCGGCCGTCGCCCAGGTCAGGTACGGGTACAGCCACATCCGCACGACGAGCTTCTCCGGTGCCTCGCGCTGGATGATCCTCCGCATCCGCAGCTGAGAGAAGCAGATGACGAGCCACACGAACAGGGCGACCGCCCCGCTGGAGTTGACCAGGAAGAGGAAGACGGTGTCCGGGTAGGCGTAGTTGAAGAAGACCGCCACGAAGCCGAAGACGACCGAGGCCAGGATCGCCGCCATCGGCACACCGCGGGAGGTGGTGCGGGCGAACGCCTTCGGGGCGTCACCGCGCTGGCCGAGCGAGAAGGCCATGCGGGAGGCCGTGTAGAGGCCGGAGTTGAGGCAGGACAGCACCGAGGTCAGGATGATCACGTTCATGATCTGACCGGCGTTGGGGATGCCGAGCGAGTTGAGCGCGGCGACGTAGGAGCCCTGCTCGGCGATGGACGGGTCGTTCCACGGCAGCAGCGAGACCACGACCAGGATCGAGCCCAGGTAGAAGACGCCGATACGCCAGATGATGCTGTTGGTGGACTTGGTGACCGCGCGCTGCGGGTCCTCCGACTCGCCGGCCGCGAGCGTCGCGATCTCGCTGCCCATGAAGGAGAAGACGACCAGCAGCACACCGGTGAGGATGGTGCCGGGACCGTGCGGCAGGAAGCCGCCGTGGTTCGTCAGGTTGCCGAAGGACGCCTTGTCGGCGTGCACGCCCGGCAGGACGCCGAAGATCGCCAGCAGGCCGACGGCGATGAACGCGCCGATCGCCACCACCTTGATGCCGGCGAACCAGAACTCGAACTCGCCGTAGGAGCCGACGGAGACCAGGTTGGTCGCGGTCAGCACGGTCATCACGATGAGGGCCCAGCCCCACTGCGGCACGCCCGGGACCCAGCCCGAGAGGATCTTGGCGCCGGCGGTGGCCTCGACGGCCAGCACGACGACCCAGAAGAACCAGTAGAGCCAGCCGATGGAGAACCCGGCCCAGCGGCCGAGGGCACGGTCGGCGTGCGCGGAGAAGGAGCCGGAGGTGGGGTTGGCGGCGGACATCTCGCCGAGCATGCGCATCACGAGGACGACGAGGGTGCCGACGATCGCGTACGACAGGAGGATGCCCGGTCCCGCGGTGGCGATACCGGAGCTGGAACCGACGAAGAGGCCGGCTCCGATGACGCCACCGATCGCGATCATCGTCAGGTGACGGTTCTTGAGTCCTGCTTGGAGGCCCGAACCAGGGGTCATGGACGGATTTCCTTTACGCCAGGCGGAGCATTCGTACGAGCGGTGTACGAGCCGGTCCAGTGAATCCGAGGCGAACGGATTCGGGAACCTCTGAATCCGTATCGTTACTTGAGGTTCCCTTGAGGTTCTATGGTCCCGCTCACATTTCGGGCAGCCTGGCGGGGTGCTTCCCGGGGCCCGGCGGGGGGCCGCCACCCGAGGCTGCTGCCCTTCATGGGGCGTGTCACACTCATGGCATGCGCGTGTATCTCGGCTCCGACCATGCTGGCTACGAACTCAAGAACCACCTCGTCGAGTGGCTCGAGGCGGCGGGTCACGAGCCCGTCGACTGCGGGCCGCACATCTACGACGCCCAGGACGACTACCCGCCCTTCTGCCTGCGGGCGGCCGAGCGTACGGCGGCGGACGCCGACGCCCTCGGCATCGTGATCGGCGGCTCCGGGAACGGGGAGCAGATCGCCGCGAACAAGGTGAAGGGCGTGCGGGCGGCGCTGGCCTGGAGCGAGGAGACGGCGGCACTCGGCCGGCAGCACAACAACGCCAACGTGGTGGCGGTGGGTGCGCGCATGCACAGCACGGAGGAGGCGACGAAGTTCGTCGAGGTCTTCCTCAACACGCCGTTCTCCGGTGACGAGCGTCACATCCGGCGGATCGACATGCTGTCGGCGTACGAGACGACGGGCGACCTGCCGCCGATCCCGGCGCACCATCCGCAGAGCTAGCGGTCCCCTGGGGGCTGCGCCCCCCTGACCCCATCCGCCCGCCCGGCCCGGTCGGCCGCCGGCGGGCGGATGGGCGCGAGGAAGGAAAGGACACCCCCGCCGTGCCGGAAGGGCACACCATTCACCGGCTGGCCCAGGACTATGCCGAGCGGTTCCTCGGGAGCGGCCCGCGTGTCACCAGCCCCCAGGGCAAGTTCTCCGACGCCGCGGCCCTGCTGGACCGGGCCGAGCTGACGGCCACGGAAGCCCACGGCAAGCACCTGTTCCTCCGCTTCCGGGACACCGACTGGGTCCACATCCACCTCGGCCTGTTCGGCAAGGTCACCTTCGGCGGCGCCCCCGCGCCCCCGCCGACGGACACCGTCCGGCTCCGGCTCGCGAACGGCACGGCGTACGTGGACCTCCGCGGCCCCACGACCTGCGCACTGATCACCGACGGCGAGAAGCGGGCCGTACACGACCGCCTCGGTCCCGACCCGCTCCGCGAGGACGCCGACCCGGGCGCGGCGTACCGCAGGATCTCCCGCAGCCGTACGACGATCGCCGCGCTTCTGATGGACCAGAAGATCGTCGCCGGCGTCGGCAACGTCTACCGCGCCGAGGTGCTGTTCCGGCACGGCATCGACCCGTACCGGGCGGGCAAGGACATCACCCCGGCCGAGTGGGACGCCCTCTGGGCCGACCTCGTCGAGCTGATGCACCAAGGGGTGCGGAACAACAGGATCGACACGGTGCGGGCCGAGCACACCCCGGAGGCCATGGGCCGGCCGCCCCGCGTGGACGACCACGGCGGCGAGGTGTACGTCTACCGGCGCGCCACCCTGCCCTGCCACATCTGCGGCGACGGGATCCGCACCGCCGACCTCGCCCAGCGCAACCTCTTCTGGTGCCCCACCTGCCAGAGACCGTGACAGCGGTTCCTGGTCGGCTGCGCTAGCGCTTGTTCGCGAACTTCCAGGCGGTGGGCAGCGCGCCCATCGCCAGGGCGGCCTTGAGGGCGTCGCCGATCAGGAACGGGGTCAGGCCGAGCGCGACGGCCCGGGAGAGGGACATGTCGCCGGCGACGGCCAGGTAGGGCACGCCCACGGCGTAGATGAGCGCCTCGCCGAGGAGCATCGTGCCCGCCATGCGCAGCGGCGAGCGGTCGGCGCCGCGCCGGGCCAGGGCACCGACGGCCGCCGAGGCGAGGAGCATGCCCAGGATGTAGCCGAAGGAGACCGAGGCAGCACCGGAGGAGCCGCCCGCGAACCACGGCACGCCCGCGGCACCGGCGAGCGCGTACAGGGCGAGGGAGAGGAAGCCGCGGCGGGCGCCGAGCGCGGTGCCGACGAGCAGCGCGGCGAAGGTCTGGCCGGTCACCGGCACCGGGGTGCCGGGCACCGGGATCGCCACCTGGGCCGCGAGGCCGGTGAGCACGGCGCCGCCGATGACGAGGGCCGCGTCGCGGACGCGGGACGCAGGCAGCAGATCGGCGAGGACGGCGCCGGGGCGAGCGGTGACGGTGGCGGTGCTCATGGGGACTCCGCGGGTGAGTGGGCAGGTGGGAACACCGTGACGCTATACCGCGCCACTCGCGCCGATCACCGTCTCCGGTCGACAAAGGCTTGAGCGGGGCGTTGGTGGGCTTCGCACAAATGGTGTGCGCTACACCGGATTCGACGTGATACCGGTCACTGAGGTGGGGTGGCCTGCGGTACGGCGTGCCCTGCGGGGCGCCTCTGTAGGTTCCCGCCAAAGCCTCGCGGGGGACCGTCTCGCCCGTCGGTCGCCGTCTGGGCAGCGCCGGGGCGTTTTGCTAGCTTCGAACGCATGGTTGCCCAGGCCCGGTACTTCACCTCGCGTCGCTATGTCGACCTGCGACGCCAGGGCACGGCCACCTGTCGCCGCCCGGGGTAGGGGCGGGACCGCCAGGCACGCCTCTGTTTCGAACCCTTCGAGTCTCTTTCGGACCCTTCGAACTCCGAGACGTGTCGGCCCCGTTTCCCGAGGACGGTTCCCCATGCCCCGTACCGCGGCATCCACCCTTGTCTCGACCGTTCCGCGCGCCGCCGACAGCGACCGGCGGCGCACCAGCGCCAGCGTCGTGCTGCGGTCCGTGCTGGAGCACGGGCCGGTGGCACGCAGCACCGTCGCCCGGCTGACGGGGCTGTCGCCCGCGTCGGTCACCGAGCACTGTGCCCGGCTCACCGAACTCGGCCTGATCCGCGAGTCCGCCGCGCCCCGCCGCTCGAACGGGGTCGGCCGGCCGCACGTCCCCGTCGACCTGGACGACACGGGGTTCCTGGTCGGCGGGGTGCATGTGGCCGTGCCGTACACGACGGTCGCCCTGCTGGATCTGCGCGGCCGGGTGGTGGCGCGGCGTGAGCTGAAGCATGAACGGACCGATCCCGGCTGGGTGTTGGCGCGGGCCGCCGAGGGCCTCGCGGGGCTGCTCGCCGGGGTGCCGGGCCGCCGGCCGCTGGGGGTCGGGGTGGCCGTCGGCGGCTGGGTGGACCGGGAGACCGGCACCGTGGTCGAGCACGAGCTGCTGGGCTGGCGCGAGGTGCCGGTGCGGGAGCTGCTCGGCGCCCGTACCGGCCTGCCGGTCCATGTGGACGGGCACGCACGGGCGTTGGTGCACGGGGAGCGGCTGTTCGGGCGGGCCCGGGGCAGCCGGAGCGTGCTGCATCTGTTCGTGGGCAACGTGGTCGACGCGGCCTTCGCCACCAACGACGAGGTGCACCACGGGCCGCGCTCGGCGGCCGGGTCGATCGCGCATCTGCCGGTGCCGGGCGGCACCGAACCGTGCCCGTGCGGCCGTACCGGGTGCCTGCAAGTGGAGCTGAGCGAGCGGACGCTCGGCCGGCGGGCCCGTGCGGCCGGGGTGATCGGCTCGGCCGATCCGATGCACGTGGTGGCCGCGGCGGCGGCCGGTGACGAGGTGGCCCGGCGGCTGCTGGTCGAGCGGTCCCGGACGGCCGGGTGGGCGGCCGGGCTGCTGCTGGATGTGCTCAACCCGGAGACGGTCGTCGTCACCGAGGTCGGGGTCCTCCACTTCGAGGAGTGCCTGGGCGCGCTGCGGGAGGCGGCCGGAAACCGCCGTACGGCGGCGGTGCTGCCGACGAGTTTCCCGGATTCCGTGCTGGCGGTGGCGGGCGGTTCCTTGGTGCTCGACGTGCTGTTCCGTGATCCGCTGGGTGCGTCACCTGAGGGTATTTAATTCAGAAACTCGGAATGTTGACAGGAGTCGCTCATGGCCAGGAACATGCTGGTCATGAGCCACCTCACGAGCTGTCGCACCGTCTGTTGCTGACATATTGCCGCGCATGAAGCGCGTGTTTCCCGCTGCGTGAGTCTGCGTGAGTTCTCCTCCCCGGCTTGTCTTTCCCGGCTTGCCTTCCCCGGCTTGTCTTTCCCGGCTTGCCTTTCCCGGATTTCTTCCCGCCTTTCCAGCCCTTTTCTCCCGGGAGTCCTCCCATGCACCGTCGTGTCTTTCTCACCTCCCTGCTGGGCGCGTCCGCCGCCGTGGGCCTCAGCGGCTGCGCCAAGGGCGATGCCGCCGCCGACACCCGGGGCGCCGCGACCAAGCCGCTCGCGGACAAGGTCCCGGCGGGCACCAGCCTGAAGATCGCCTCCTACCAGAACGTCGAGCAGCTGCAGTTCCGGCTGGCGAAGCTGCCCAGGCTGCCCTTCACCGTGTCGAGTTGGGTGAACATCGGGGCGGGCCCGGATGTCATCAACGCCTTCCGCGCGGGGTCCCTGGACCTCGCGAACAACGCGGGCATCCCGCCGATCCAGGCGCACTACCAGGGCTTCGCCGCGAAGATCGTGGCGATCGGCATCACCCGCAAGCCCAACTACCTCTTCGCCACCAAGCCCGGCAGCGACATCCGCACCGTCGACGACTTCAAGGGCAGGCGGCTCGCGTTCTCGCAGGGGCAGGCCCAGGGTGTCGTCCTGCTGCGGGCGCTCAAGAAGGCGGGCCTCGCGTACGACGAGGTGAAGCTGGTCCCGCTGACCAGCAACCAGTTCCTCACCGCGCTGCAGTCCGGGCAGGTCGACGTCGCCCCGCTCGCCAACAGCCAGGCACCGGCCTACCTCGCGCAGTACGAGCCCAGGGGCGCCCGCACCATCCCCACCGACGTCGTCGACCTGCTCAACCTGCTGTGGGCGCCGCAGTCCGTGCTGAACGATCCCGCGAAGGCCGCCGCGATCGCCGCCTACATCCCGCAGTGGGCCCGGGGCCAGGTGTGGCAGTACGAGCACCCGGACGTCTGGAACGAGGAGTTCTACGTCAGGACGCAGAACCTGACCCCGGAGCAGGCGCGCGGCATCAGCAGGCTCGCCAACAAGCCGCTGTTCCCGCCCGGTTGGGGTGAGGCGATCACGTGGGAGCAGGAGACGGCCGATCTGCTCGCCGAGGGCGGGTTCGTGAAGAGGTTCGACGTCTCCTCGCTCTTCGACCACCGCTTCGAGTCGATCGCCGCCCGGGCCGTACCCGAGGAGTACCGCAAATGACCGCCGTGACCACGACGACCACCGCCGCCGCGGCAGCGGAGGCGGAGGAGGTTCCCCAGGTCCGCAGGCGCCGCCGCCTCTCCCCCGGCCGCCGGCTGCCCGCGGCCCGGCTGATCGGCCCGACGGCGGTGCTCGTCCTGTGGGCTGCGGCCTCGGCCGCCGGAGCCCTCGACCCCGGCGCGATCCCCGCGCCCTGGACGGTACTGAGGACCGCCGGCCGGCTGTGGACCGACGGCACCCTGCCCACCGACATCCTGACCTCGCTGAGGCGGGCCGGATACGGCTTCGCGATCGGTCTGACCGCGGGCGTGCTGCTCGCGCTCGCCTCCGGGCTCAGCCGCACCGGGGAGGCGCTGATCGACGGGACCGTGCAGCTCAACCGTGCGATCCCGACGCTCGGTCTGATCCCGCTGTTCATCCTCTGGCTGGGCATCGGGGAGACCTTCAAGGTCGCCATCATCGCGATCGTCGTCTACATCCCGGTCTATCTGAACACCCATGCCGCGCTGGCCGGCATCGACAGCCGGTACGTCGAACTCGCCGAGGTGCAGGGCCTGTCCCGGCTCGCCTTCATCCGCCAGGTGGTGATCCCCGGCGCGCTGCCCGGGTTCTTCGTGGGACTCCGGCTCGGTGTGACCAGCTCCTGGCTGGGCCTGGTGGTGCTGGAGCAGATCAACGCCACCAGCGGCCTCGGCTACCTGATGTTCCAGGCGCAGAACTACGGCCAGAGCGACGTCATCCTGGTCGGCCTGCTGGTCTACGGCGTCTTCGGCCTGGTCTCCGACAGCGTGGTCCGTCTCGTGGAACGGAGGGTGCTGTCATGGCGCCGCACCTTGGACAACTGACCCGGCCCGCCGTCCGGCTCCGGGGCCTGACCCGCTCCTTCGGCGGCCGTACGGTCCTCGACGGCATCGACCTCGACCTGCCTCCCGGCCAGTTCACGACCCTGCTCGGGCACAGCGGCTCGGGCAAGTCCACGCTGCTGCGGGCGGTCGCCGGACTCGACCACGGGGTCGCCGGCAGCGGGCGGCTCACCGCCCCGGAGCGGGTCTCGGTCGTCTTCCAGGACTCCCGGCTGCTGCCCTGGCGCCGGGTGCTGGACAACGTCCTGCTCGGCACCGACGGCAAGGACGCCGGGGAGCGCGGCCGGGCCGCCCTCGCCGAGGTCGGGCTGAAGGGCCGCGAGCGGGCCTGGCCGGGCGAGCTGTCCGGCGGTGAGGCCCAGCGGGCCGCGCTCGCCCGTTCCCTGGTCCGCGAGCCCGAACTCCTGCTGGCCGACGAGCCGTTCGGCGCGCTGGACGCGCTCACCCGGATCAGGATGCACACCCTGCTGCGCGACCTGTGGCAGCGCCACCGGCCGTCCGTCCTCCTGGTCACCCACGACGTCGACGAGGCGATCGTCCTCGCCGACCGGGTCCTCGTCCTGGACCAGGGCCGCATCTCCCTCGACCTCACCATCGACCACCCCCACCCCCGCACCTACCGCGAGCCGCTCCTGGGCGACTACCGCGAACACCTGCTGACCGCACTCGGCGTCACGGAGGACCACCGGTGACACGGAGAAGACTTCATCTGAACGCGTTCCTGATGAACACCGGCCACCACGAGGCATCCTGGCGGCTTCCGGAGAGCGATCCGTATGCGCACGTCGACCTCCAGCACCACGTCCGGCTCGCGCGGATCGCCGAGCGCGGGACCTTCGACTCGCTCTTCCTCGCCGACGGCCCCCAGTTGTGGGGCAACCTCGCCCAGCGCCCGGCCGGGGCCCTGGAACCGCTCACCCTGCTGACCGCGCTGGCGACGGCCACCGAGCACATCGGGCTGATCGCCACCGCGTCCACGTCCTACAACTCCCCGTACAACCTGGCCCGCAGGTTCGCCTCGCTGGACATCATCAGCGGCGGCCGGGCCGGGTGGAACATCGTCACCACGGCCGGCGTCGAGGCCGCCCGGAACTTCGGGCTCGACGCCGAGCCGGCCCACGCCGAGCGGTACGCCCGCGCGGCCGAGTTCCTCGATGTGGCGCTGAAGCTGTGGGACAGCTGGGAGGACGACGCGATCGTCGCCGACAAGGCGGCCGGTGTCTGGGGCGACGACAGGAAAATCCATCCGCCCCGGCACCAAGGGACGTACTTCAGCGTGGCCGGTGCCCTCAACGTCCCGCGCACACCGCAGGGTTACCCGCTCCTGGTGCAGGCGGGATCGAGCGAGGACGGCAAGGCCTTCGCCGCCCGGTACGCGGAGGCCGTCTTCACCGCCCAGCAGACCCTCGCCGGCGCCCAGGCCTTCTACGCCGACCTCAAGTCCCGCACGTCACAGGCGGGAAGGGACCCCGAGCACCTCAAGGTGCTGCCCGGGATCGTGCCCGTACTCGGCTCGACGGAGGCGGAGGCGAGGGCGGCGGAGCGGCTGCTGGAGGACCACATCGTGTACGACCACGGGGTGGGCCGGCTGGAGAGCCTGCTGCAACTCCCCGCCGGGACACTGGAGCTGGATGCCCCGCTGCCCGCCGGCCTGCCGCCCGAGTCCGCCGTCGAGGGGGCCAAGAGCCGCTACACGCTCGTGGTCGAGCTGGCCCGGAGCGAGCGGCTCACCGTCCGGCAGCTGATCGCGCGGCTCGGCGGCGGCCGCGGCCACCTCACCTTCGCCGGGACGCCCGAGCAGGTGGCCGACCGGATCGAGGCCTGGTTCACCCAGGGCGCCGCCGACGGCTTCAACGTCATGCCCGCCGTGCTGCCCTCCGGGCTGGAGGCGTTCGTCGAGCACGTCGTACCCCTCCTGCGCGCCCGCGGCCTGTTCCGCCACGAGTACGGCCCCCGCCACACGCTCCGGGAGCGCTACGGCCTTCCCCGCCCCGCCAACCAGCACACCGCAGCCCTCGTCTGACCTCACCTGAAAGGACCCGCCCATGTCCCTCGAGATCACCCAGATCACCGCACGCATCGGCGCCCGTGTCTCCGGCGTCGACATCACCAGGCCGCTCGCACCGGAGGAGGTCACCGCGATCCGTGAGGCCCTGAACGTCCACAAGGCGCTCGTCTTCGACGCGGACGGCCTGGACGACGCGGGCCAGCAGGCCTTCGCCCGCCACTTCGGCGACCTGACCACCGCGCACCCGACGGTCGGCGCGGTCGACGGTGCCCCGAACGTGCTGCCCGTGGACAGCGAGCGGGGCCGGGCCAACCACTGGCACACCGACGTGACCTTCGTGCTCAACCCGCCGCAGGCCAGCACCCTGCGCTCGATCACGATCCCGCCGTACGGCGGCGAGACCCTGATCGCCAACGCGGCCGCCGCCTACCGGGACCTGCCCGAGCCGCTGCGCCGCCTCGCCGACACCCTGTGGGCCGAGCACACCAACGACTACGACTACGCCGTACCGGACGAGGAGATCGACGAGGAGAAGGCCGCCCAGCGCGCCGAGTTCACGTCCATCACGTACCGCACGGCCCACCCGGTGGTCCGTGTCCATCCGCTGACCGGGGAACGCGGGCTGTTCGTCGGCGGGTTCGCACAGCGGATCGTGGGCCTGTCCGTCGGGGAGTCCCGCACGGTCCTGGACCTGTTGCAGGCCTACGTCACCCGCCCGGAGAACATCCTGCGCCACCGCTGGGCGGAGAACGAGCTGGTGCTCTTCGACAACCGGATCACCCAGCACTACGCCATCGACAACTACGACGGACGGCCGCGCCGGCTGCACCGGGTGACCGTCGCCGGAGACGTCCCGGTCGGCATCGAGGGCAAGGAGAGCTACTCGGTCGAGGGCGACGCCTCGCACTACACGCCGGTGCTCACGGCGGCGTAACCGGGCTCTCACCCTCCGTGCAGCGGGTGTCCGGATACTGGGCGGCCCCTCCGTGTGAGCGGACGGGCCGCCCAGACTGGCGGGGTTTTTGCCCGCCCATTGCCTTGCCCGGGAGAGCCGCCCCCATGCCCACCAGCACCACCACGGAGACGCCACCGCAGGAACAGGCCGCCTCCGCCTCCCTCTCCCACGGCCTCAAGCAGCGCCATCTGTCGATGATCGCCCTGGGCGGTGTCATCGGCGCGGGTCTGTTCGTCGGCTCCGGCGCGGGCATCGCCGCCGCCGGCCCGTCCATCGTCATCGCGTACACGCTCTCCGGCCTGCTGGTGATGCTGGTGATGCGGATGCTGGGCGAGATGTCCGCCGCCCACCCCTCCTCCGGCTCCTTCTCCGCGCACGCCGAGCGGGCGATCGGCCCCTGGGCGGGCTTCGCCGCCGGGTGGTCGTTCTGGGTGCTGCTGTGCACGGCCGTCGGCCTGGAGGGCATCGGCGCCGCGCACATCGTCCAGGGCTGGCTGCCGGGCACCCCGCAGTGGATGTGGGTGGCCCTGTTCATGGTGGTGTTCTGCGGGGCGAACCTGGCCGCCGTGAAGAACTTCGGCGAGTTCGAGTTCTGGTTCGCCGCGCTGAAGGTCGGCGCGATCAGCCTGTTCCTGGTCCTCGGCGTGCTGGCCATCGCCGGTGTGCTCCCCGGCACGCACTCCCCCGGCGCCTCGAACCTGAGCGACTTCATGCCGCACGGCAACCAGGGCCTGCTGGTCGGGCTGCTCGCCTCCGTCTTCGCCTACGGCGGCCTGGAGACGGTCACCATCGCGGCCGCCGAGTCCGAGAACCCCGTCAAGGGCGTGGCGTCCGCCGTCCGCACGGCCATGTGGCGGATCGCCCTGTTCTACATCGGCTCGATGGCGGTCGTCGTCACCCTGGTCCCGTGGAACTCCAAGGAGGTCGTGGAGAAGGGCCCGTACGTCGCCACGCTCGACCACCTCGGCATTCCCGGCGCGGGCCGGCTGATGGACGTGGTCGTCCTGGTCGCCCTGCTCTCGGCGATGAACGCCAACATCTACGGCTCCTCGCGCATCGCCTACTCGCTGGTCGAGCGCGGCCAGGGCCCGAGGGCGCTGGCCAAGCTGTCCGGCGGTGTCCCCCGGATCGCGGTCCTCACCTCCTGCTTCTTCGGTTTCGTCTGCGTGCTGCTGAGCTACTGGCGCCCGAACGACGTCTTCCCGTGGCTGCTGAACATGATCGGCGCGGTCATCCTGGTCGTCTGGATCTTCATCGCCGTCTCCCAGTTGCTGCTGCGCCGCCGCATCGAGCGCGAGGCCCCCGGCCGGCTGGTCGTGCGCATGTGGGCGTTCCCGTGGCTGACCTGGGTGGCGCTGGCCGGCATGGTCGCGATCTTCGTGCTGATGGCCCGCGAGCCGGACACCCGCGTCCAGCTCTTCTCGACCGGCGGCATGACCCTGGTCCTGGCGGTCGTGGGCTACCTCTGGCAGCGGGCCCGCGCCAGGCGCTGAACCCGTCCCCCGGCAACGGCCCCCACGTGCGACACGTGGGGGCCTTTCTGCTGCCCCGCACTCTTGCTGCTAGCGTGTAGTTGCAAGTTAATTGCAATAAGGTTCCGGAGGGGATCACCCATGCCCGTCTACTCGCTGCCCGACCTGCCCTACGACTACTCCGCGCTCGCCCCCGTGATCAGCCCGGAGATCATCGAACTGCACCACGACAAGCACCACGCGGCCTATGTGAAGGGCGCCAACGACACCCTGGAGCAGCTCGCCGAGGCGCGGGACAAGGAGGCCTGGGGATCCGTCAACGGGCTGGAGAAGAACCTGGCCTTCCACCTCTCCGGGCACATCCTGCACAGCATCTACTGGCAGAACATGACCGGCCCGAAGGACGGCGGCGGCGAGCCGCTCGCGGCCGACGGCGTGGGCGAGCTGGCGGAGGCCGTCAAGGAGTCCTTCGGCTCCTTCGCCGCCTTCAAGGCCCAGCTCTCCAAGGCCGCGGCCACCACCCAGGGCTCCGGCTGGGGCGTGCTGGCGTACGAGCCGCTGAGCGGCCGGCTGATCGTGGAGCAGGTCTACGACCACCAGGGCAACGTCGGCCAGGGCTCCACCCCGATCCTGGTCTTCGACGCCTGGGAGCACGCCTTCTACCTCCAGTACCGCAACCAGAAGGCGGACTTCGTCGAGGCCATGTGGCAGGTCGTCAACTGGCAGGACGTCGCCCGCCGCCACCAGGCCGCGAGGTCCCGCGCCGACGTGCTCCTGACGGCTCCCTGAGAGCCCGCCGCTCGTCCTGCCTCGTGATCGTCTTCTCACCCTTCACGACGGCAGGCGGATGAAAGAGGACCCCCCGCGAGGACGTGACTCGCGGGGGGCCTCGGCGCCGGAAGGAGGTGCGCCACCCCGAGGGCTTTCGGCGGGAACGGGCCCGGCGCCGAGCGGCGCCGGGCCCGTACGCGGGGGATTCACAGGTTGCTGAAGTCCGGTCCCTTGGTGCGGGTCCGCTTGAGCTCGTAGAAGCCCGGTACCGAGGCCACGGCGACCGTGCCGTCCCACAGGCGGGCCGCCTCCTCGCCCTTCGGGGCGGGGGTGACGACCGGGCCGAAGAAGGCGATCTGCTCGCCGTCGGGGCCGGGCAGCGCGATGACCGGGGTGCCGACGTCCTGGCCGACCTTCTCGATGCCCTCCTTGTGGGAGGCGCGCAGCTCGGCGTCGTACTCGAAGTCCTGCTGCTCGGCGTAGTCGATGAGGCCGGCCGGCAGGCCGACGTCCGCGAGGGCGCCCGCGATGGCCTCCAGGGTCGGGCCCTCGCCGTTGTTGTGGATGCGGGTGCCGAGCGCGGTGTACAGCGGGCCGAGGATGTCGTCACCGTGCTTCTGCCAGGCGGCGGTGACCACGCGGACCGGCTGCCAGGCCTTGGTGGCGAGCATCTCCCGGTACTCCTCGGGCAGCTCGTCCAGCCTGTTCTCGTTGAGTACGGCGAGGCTCATGATGTGCCAGCGGACCTCGATGTCGCGGACCTTCTCCACTTCGAGCACCCAGCGGGACGTCATCCAGGCCCACGGGCACAGCGGGTCGAACCAGAAGTCGACGGGGGTCTTGCCGGACTCGGACATGGCTCTCCTCAGCGAAAGACTCTTTTCACGCCTCAACGACGTCCTCGCGACCCGCATTCCCTGCTGCCCGCTGTCAGGGGCACATGGCAGGATCGGTCCTGTTCAGGTCATCCATGCGACCACAAGGGAGTGCCGTCCGTGCCCGGTGAGAATCTGTCCCGTGACGAGGCCCGGGAGCGGGCCGCCCTGCTGTCCGTCGACGGGTACGAGGTGTCCCTGGACCTCAGGTCCGCAGTCGGCGACGGGGACGGCGAGCCGCGCACGTTCCGCTCGGTGACCACGATCCGCTTCCGCTGCAACGAGCCGGGCGCGGCCTGCTTCGCCGACCTGATCGCGCCGAGTGTGACCTCGGTGTCGCTCAACGGCCGGGACCTGGACCCGGGCGAGGTCTTCGACGGCTCGCGGATCGCGCTGGAGGACCTGGCCGCGGAGAACGAACTGGTGGTGGACGCGCAGTGCGCCTACTCCCGCACCGGTGAGGGCCTGCACCGCTTCGTCGACCCCGAGGACGGCGAGGTCTACCTGTACACCCAGTACGAGCCGGCCGACGCCCGCCGGGTGTTCGCGAACTTCGAGCAGCCGGACCTCAAGGCGCCGTACCGCTTCGAGGTGCGGGCGCCCGAGGGCTGGACGGTGTGGAGCAACGGCGCGGGTGAACTCGCCGACGGCGTCTGGCGGTTCGCGGAGACCAAGCCGATCTCGACGTACATCACGTGCGTGGTGGCGGGGCCGTACCACTATGTGACGGATTCCTACGAGCGGGTGTTCGAGGACGGCACCAAGCTGGAGATCCCGCTCGGCGCGATGTGCCGCAAGGGTCTCGCCCCGCACTTCGACGCCGACGACGTCTTCCTGGTCACCAAGCAGGGCCTGGACTTCTTCCACGACCACTTCGACTACCCGTACCCGTTCGGGAAGTACGACCAGGCCTTCGTGCCCGAGTACAACCTGGGCGCGATGGAGAACCCGGGCCTGGTGACCTTCCGCGAGGAGTACATCTTCCGCGGCAAGGTGACGCAGGCGTCGTACGAGGGTCGGGCCAACGTCGTCCTGCACGAGATGGCGCACATGTGGTTCGGCGACCTGGTCACCATGGAGTGGTGGGACGACCTGTGGCTGAAGGAGTCCTTCGCCGACTTCATGGGCACGTTCGGATGCGTGGGCGCGACCCGCTTCAAGAACGCCTGGATCACCTTCGCCAACCGCCGCAAGGCCTGGGCGTACCGCGCGGACCAGCTGCCGTCGACGCATCCGGTCACGGCGGACATCCGTGACCTGGAGGACGCCAAGCTGAACTTCGACGGCATCACCTACGCCAAGGGCGCCTCGGTGCTCAAGCAGCTGGTGGCGTACGTCGGCCAGGACGCCTTCCTGGAGGGCGCGCGGCGCTACTTCAAGCGTCACGCGTACGGCAACACGCGCCTGGGCGACCTGCTGTCGGTGCTGGGCGAGACCAGCGGCCGGGACATGTCGGCGTGGGCGCGCTCCTGGCTGCAGACGGCCGGGGTCAACTCCCTGACGCCGCAGGTGCTGCTGGACGCTGAGGGCAGGGTGGCCGAGGTGGCGGTGGTGCAGGAGGCGCCGGAGGCGCACCCGGAGCAGCGTCCGCACCGGATCGCGGTGGGCCTGTACCGGCGTACGCCCGAGGGCGCGCTGGAGCGGTACGCGCGCGTGGAGACGGACGTGCACGAGCCGCGCACGGTCGTCGCGGACCTGGCGGGCGCCGAGGCCCCGGAGCTGGTCCTGGTCAACGACGACGACCTGACGTACTGCAAGATCCGCTTCGACGCCACCTCGCTGGCGACGCTCAAGGAGAGCCTGGGCGCGCTGACCGACCCGCTGGCGCGGGCGCTGTGCTGGTCGGCTCTGTGGAACATGACCCGGGACGCGCTGCTGCCGGCGCGGGACTTCGTCGGTCTGGTGCTGCGGTTCGCGGGCCGCGAGTCCGACATCGGGGTGCTGCAGATGCTGCACGCGTGGGCGGACTCGGCGCTGGTGCACTACGCGGCGCCCGAGTGGCGGGAGGCCGGCGGTGAGCTGCTGGCGCAGGGCGCGCTGCGGGAGCTGGAGGCGGCCGAGCCGGGCAGTGAGCACCAGCTGGCGTGGGCGCGTTTCTTCGCGACGGTGGCGTCCGGCGAGACGGACCTCGCCCTGCTGAAGCGCCTGCTGGACGGCGCGGAGACCATCGACGGCCTGGAGGTGGACCAGGAGCTGCGCTGGGCGTTCCTGGAACCGCTGGCGGCGCACGGCGTGGCCGACGAGCCGGTCCTCGCGGCCGAACTGGCCCGCGACGACACGGCGTCCGGCAAGCGCCACCAGGTCCGCTGCCTGGCGGCCCGCCCGTCGGCGGCGGTCAAGGCGCAGGCGTGGGCGCAGGTGGTGGAGTCCGACGCGCTGTCGAACGCGCTGGTGGAGGCGACGATCGCGGGCTTCGGCCGGCCCTCGCAGCGGGAGCTGACGGCGCCGTACGCGGAGAAGTACTTCGCCGTGATCGAGCGGGTGTGGCGGGAGCGGTCGATCCAGATCGGCATGGACGTCGTACGGGGCCTGTTCCCGGCGCTGCAGGACCGGCCGGAGACGCTCGAGGCGACGGACGCCTGGCTTCAGGCGCACCGGGACGCGGCGCCGGCGCTGCGCCGGCTGGTGCTGGAGGCGCGGGACGACCTGGCGCGGGCGCTGCGCGCACAGGAGTGCGACGCGACGGCGGTCGCCGACTGACACCGACTGACACCGGCCGACCTTTGGCCTGAGCTTGGGCCGCCGGTGACCGTTACGGAATTCGGTCAATCGGAACCGTAACCCCTGGTCCGCACCCGATCGGACCAGGGGTTTCCCGTCCCTACTCGGCATACGAACACCTGACCTTTAGTCCCCTCTTGTCCGCATTCTTCGACGGCCGTGTAACAGCGGTTAAAGGTGGGACCCGGGGCGGGAATCCCGACGCCATGACGCACAACACCCCGCTCTCCCCCCGCCCCCTCCGCCACCTCTCCGAGGTCCACCGCCGCGTCCTGACGGCGGCCCAGCTCCGCTCCCACGGAGTGACGACGGCCGAACTGGCCGAGCACTGCCGCCCCGGCGGCCCCTGGCAGCAGCTGCTGCCGAACGTGGTCCTCCTCCACCCCGGCCCCGCCACGAGCGAGGAGCGTCTGCACGGGGCGCTGCTGTACGCGGCCCGCGAGTCCGTGCCGGGCGTCCCGGCCCAGCCGACGGCGGAGGAACCGCACCGCCCGGTCTACGCGGAGGCGATGATCACGGGCCTCGCGGCCCTCACCCTCTACGGCTTCTCCGCCACCCCGCCGCTGCTCTCCCTGAACCACGTGGACGTCCTGGTCCCCCGCCTGCGCCGGATCCGCACCACGGGCTACGTCCGTGTCCTGCGCACCCCCGCCCTGCCCACGCCCAACGCGGTGACGGGGCTGCCGGTGGCGCCGGTCCCGCGGGCGCTGGCGGACGCCGTGGCGGAGCTGACGGACGCGGAGGCGGTACGGCGGCTGCTGACCGAGGCGGTGCGCGGCGGCCACTGCGAACCGGCCGCTGTCGTACGGGAGTTGACCAACGCGAAGCTGCTCAACCGTCCGCACGTGGTGAACGCGGTGGACGCGCTCGTGGCGGAGGGCCGCTCGATCGCCGAGGACCGCCTGTACCGGATGGTCGGCGAGTACGGCCTGCCCGACCCGGTCTGGAACGTCGACCTGCGGCTGCCCGGCGGCCCGCACCTCGGCGGGCTGGACGCGTACTGGCCGGACCAGGCGGTGGCGGTGGAGCTCGACACGAGGGCGCCCCGGCAGGACGACGACGCGCTGTGGTCGGAGTACGCCCGCAAGCGCGAGCACCTCGAACGCCTCGGGATCACGGTCGTGTACCTCACGCCGAAGAAGCTCAGGGACTCGATGGAGCAGCAGGCGGCGGTGGTCCGCACGGCCCTGATGGCCTCGGCGGACCGTGACCCGGCCGCCTACGTCGTGGTGCTTCCCCGGTAGTGACGGACCGGGACGCACCGGGAGGGCCGCAGCGAGCCCTCAGGAGGGGAGAGGAGGGGCCACCGGGCGATTCCGGTGGCCCCTCCTCGTGCGTCGCGCCGGCCCACCGGTTCACCCGAACGGACGAGCCTCGCGGGCGGTGCGGGCCGGGCCACGAAAGATGAGAGGTATGCGACATACCCGGACAGCCGCGTGTTCGGCGGCCCTCCTGCTCGCCACGGCCTGCCTCGTCGCCGCCCCCGGGACGGCACAGGCGGTGCCCCCGGCAGCCGTGGGCTATGTGGCCCTCGGTGACTCCTACTCCGCCGGGCTCGGTGCCGGCGACTACCTCCCCACCGGCACGAACTGCAGGCGCAGCGGCCGCGCGTACCCGGTCCTGTGGGCCTCGGCGCACAAGGTGGCGTCCTTCGCCTTCCCCGCGTGCAACCACGCCCGGACGGGCGACGTCCTGTCCGGCCAGCTCGGTGCGCTCGGCGCGGGCACCAGGCTGGTCACCCTCACCGTCGGCGGCATGGACGCGGGTTTCGGCGTCGTGATGACGACCTGCGCACTGGGCGGCACCAGCCGCTGCCTGTCGGCCGTCACCGCCGCCCGAGCCACGGTGGACAGCTCCCTCGGGGACAACCTGGACCGGCTCTACTCGGCCATCAGGGACCGGGCTCCCGCCGCCCACGTCGTGGTGCTCGGCTATCCGCACCTGTACCACCTCAGAGGCACCTGCGAAATGGGCCTCCAGGACAGTGCGCGCGCCGCCATCGACGACGGTGTCGACCACCTCGACGCGTTGATCGCCCGCCACGCCGCCGCCCACGGGTTCACCTTCGCCGACGTCCGGGCAGCCTTCGCCGGCCACGAGATCTGCTCCGCGGCCCCCTGGCTGCACAGCGTCGAGGTGCTGGCCCCCACCGAGTCGTACCACCCCACGGCATCGGGCCAGTCGCTCGGCTACCTCCCGGCGTTGGACCGGGTCTCCTGACGGGGTCCTGACAGGCCACGCCGTACGCTCTCGCCCATGTCCGCCGAATCCGTGACCCTGCGCCCCGTCGACGAGGACGACCTCCCCCTGCTGGAGCGCTTCCTCACCGAGCCGGAGACGGCGGGGCCGTTCCAGTGGTACGGCTACACCGACCCGTGGCGGTTCCGGCAGCGCTGGGCGGAGAACCGGCTGCTCGGTGAGGACGGCGGCCAGCTCGTGGTCACCGCCGGCGACGAGGCGCTGGGGTTCGTCGCCTGGCGGAAGGTCGTCGTCACGGCCTCCACCTACTGCTGGAACATGGGCGCCCAGCTGCTGCCCGAGGCCCGCGGCCGGGGCCTCGGCACCCGGGCCCAGCTACAGCTCGTCCGGTACCTCTTCGCCCACACACCCGTGATGCGGATCGAGGCCGACACCGAGGCCGAGAACATCGCCGAGCAGCGGGCCCTGGAGAAGGCCGGGTTCACCCGCGAGGGCGTACTGCGGGGCATCGTCTTCCGGAACGGCCGGTGGCGCGACGGCGTCGCCTACAGCGTGCTGCGCGACGACCCGCTGCCCACCGACGTGTGAGGCGTACACCTCGTCGAGGAGGGCGGCGTAGGCCGCGATCATGCGGGTGCGGCTGAAGCGCTCGCGGGCGGCCTCCAGGGCCGGGGCGAGCCCGGTGCGCCCACCGGCCGCGGCGGACCAGGCCAGGGCGATCGCGGCCGGGTCCGGCGGGGTGACGAAGCCCAGGCCCTCGACGATCGACGCGCTGTCACCGACGTCGGTCGTCACCGGGACCGCGCCGCACATCATGCCCTCGATCAGGCACAGCGGCGCCGCCTCCCCGGAGACGGAGGTCAGGGCGACGACGTCGGCGGCGGCGTACACGGCCGGCATGTCGTGCCGTACGCCGAGCAGGTGCACCCGGTCGGTGAACGACGGCGCGTCGGCGAAGGCGTCGGCGAGGTCCGCGCTCAGCCCGGAGTTGCCGGCGGTCATCCCGGCACCGCACATCAGCACGTGCCCGCCGCCCTCCCGGGCCAGCCAGGCGCGGGCCGCCCGGAGCAGCAGGGGGACGTTCTTCATCGCGGCGTACCGGGCCGCGAAGACGACCACCGGCGCCCGGTCCGCGATCCCGAGGGAGGCGCGCAGGGCGAGGCGGGCGGCCGGGTCCGGGCGGAAGCGGAGCAGGTCGACACCGTTGGGGATGACGTGCAGCAGCCGGCCCGGGATGCCGGCGGCCTCGTAGGCGGCCCGGGTGGACTCGGCGCAGCACACGCACGCGGCCACCGTGCCGTCGGCGATGGCGGCCTTCAGCTCGTCGAGGGCGGGGCCCTGGTTCTCCGGGTCGGAGCGGTGCAGACAGACCACGACCGGGCGCCGGGGCAGACCGGCCTGGTTGAGCAGGGCCAGCGGCTGCTCCTTCAGGGAGAGGATCACATCCGCCCCGGCCATCGACCGAGCCGTTCCGGCCAGCTCGGGTCCGCTGAAAGCATTCGCCGCGAGCGAGCCGTCCACCAGGCCCGCGCTGCGGCCGAGCGAGGTGACGCCGACCCCGCCGGCCGTCAGCGCCCGGTAGCAGTGGTCGTCCTCCATGCGCTGCCGGGTGGCCTCGCGATGAACCTCGCCATGGATACTGAGCACCTGGTGGGACTGGCCGCCCTCGGCCAGTCCCAGTACGACGTCACTGTGCACGATCCGGGCTCCTCCGGAGAAGAAGCCCTCGTAGACCGACAGCACACGCAGTCCGTGCCTCGCGCGCACGCGACCACCCGCCTTGCATAAATGATCGAGAAGATCGAGCCATCCCCGTCCAAAGCGGGATAGCCGATATGAGGCGGTACAGACATTGCGTCCGGGTTAACACGGAATGACGTGGATGAAACGGTGGCTAACAGAATTCCCCGTCGATCACCGACTGCATGTCGCCGGCCCAGTCGCCGTTGAAATTGAAGGCGATCGCATGGCCGCCGTCCGCCGTGGTCATCGCCGAGGACGCGGACCCGTGAATGCCGCCGTTGTGACCCCAGACATGAACACCGCAGGTCAGCCGGGTGTCCATGAGCCCGAGGCCGTAGCGCGTGTTCGGGATGCCCGTCGCCTCGACGGTGGTCTTCATTTCCTTCAGCTGCTTCGGCGGCAGGAGTTTTCCGCGGAGCAGGGCGCTGTAGAAGCGGTCCAGATCGGCGGAGTCGGAGATCATTTCACCGGCCGACGAGGCCAGGGACGGATTCAGGGTCGTGACGTCGTACACCGGACCCGTCGGATCGAGGAATTTCGAGTAGGCGCGGCTGCTCGGGCGGGGCACGGTGGTCCGGGTGCCGGGAAGGAAGGTGCCCCGCAGCCGCAGCGGCGCGATGACGCGGCGCTCGATCTCGGTGGCGTACGAGTGGCCCGTCACCTTCTCGATCACCATTCCGGCCAGGACGTAGTTGGTGTTGGAGTACTTCCAGGCCGTGCCCGGCGCGAAGTACGGCTCGTGCTTCATGGCGATCGTCACCAGCTCGCCCGGGGCGAACGTGTCGTAGCGGTGCCGGGAGAAGCCGTCCGCGGTGAAGAACGCCCGGTCGAAGTCCGCGTCGCCGGTGTAGTCGAAGATGCCGCTCGTGTGGTTCAGCAGCTGCCGCACCGTGATGTGGCGGCCGTCGTGGCCGTGCCCGTGGACGACGCCGGGCAGCCACTTCTCCACCGTGTCGTCCAGCGACAGCCGGCCCTCGGCCTCCAGCTGGAGCAGGACGGTGGCGACGAAGGTCTTGGTGATGCTGCCGACGCGGTACCGGTCGGCGGTGGAACGCGGCGCGCCCGTGCGGCGGTCGCCCACGCCGGCGGTGGCGGACCAGGTGCCGTGGCCGTCCTTCGCGGTGGCGGTCACCCCGGGCACCCCGGCCGCGACCGCGGCGTCGATGGCCTTGCGGGTGCCGGCGTGGGAGTGCCCGCCTGCGGGGTGGGCGCCGGTGGCGGCCACGGCCGGAGCCGCGAGGGCCGCCGTGACGAGCAGGGCGGCGGCGCCCACCAGGGTCGTGCGTACGCGCATGTCTTCCCCCAACCTGTGCTGTTCGGTGCGGTCAGGGGAGGAAACTTTCCAGGAATGCGCGAAGGTTGCTCTGCGATAGGCCGGTTGGGTGATATTCAGCCCTTTTTCAGCACCAGCTCCGTGTTCCGGTCGGCCGCGCTGCCCGCGAGGGTCTTGCCGGCGCCCGGGGCGTTGTAGGCCAGCTCGCGGTAGAGGGCGGCGAGCCCGGTCTGGGAGAGGTCGGCGAAGTCGGTGCGGTGCGGGGCGGCGGACTCGATCAGGGTGGTGAACAGGGAGACGGTGCCGTCCTTGTTGTCCACCAGCTCGATGATGCGGGCCAGGTGGGGGTGGTCGATGTGCGAGGCGGTGGAGATCTCCCAGAAGGAGCGGCCGCCGGAGGCCTGGTGCGGGGTGATGACGTTCCGGTGGACGTGCCCGTTCACCCAGGCCAGCACGTTGGCGTGGGCGGACAGGACCGAGACCACCTCGGCGCCGCTGTGCCGCTTCTCGCCGGGGCGGGCCGGGTCGGGGCGGGTGTTGTCCATCGACGTGCTGGTGTGGTGGCTGAAGACGACGGCGTAGGAGTCCTTGTTGTCCTTCAGCGTCCTGGCCAGCCAGTCCAGCTGGGCGGTGCCGACGGAGCCCTCGTAGTGGCCGCCGGCGTCGGTGGTGTCGAGGCTGATGCCGATGACGTCGCCGGAGATGCGGAAGGCGTAGTACTGGGTGCCCGCGTCGAGGTTCGCCGAGGAGTAGCCGTGCCCGACCGGGCCGTGGCCCTGGTGGGCGGGGTCGAGGTGGGCCTTGAGGTAGTCGGCGGGGGTGTAGGGGGCGCGCTTCTCGTCCGGCGTGACCGAACGCATGGAGCGGGCGTGGGCCTTGAGGAAGTCGCGGTAGCCGGTGCCCTTGGGGTCGGTGCCGTTGTTGATGGAGGCCAGGAGTTTCCTGGCGTCGGCGGCCGGGACGTCCATGAGTTTCCTGCCGCCGATGGCCGCCTCGGCGAGGTAGGGGTCGCCGTGGGAGCCGTAGGCGCCGAGCGCGAGGGCGTCGTGGTTGCCGACGGTGGAGTACCAGGGCAGGTGGAGACCGGGGCTCTGCACCTCGCGGATCGCGGCGGCCAGGAAGCCCTTCAGCTGCGGGAAGCCGAGCGTCTTGTCGTGGTCGCGGAGGGCGGTGTCGGGCTGCCAGTACTGCTGCAGACCGCTGTTCTGCACGCCCTCGTAGTGCCGGGGGTCACCGGAGTTGGGGCTGATGCGGCCACCGCTCATCACCTTCATGAACCACTCCAGCTCGGAGTGGGCGTTGTTGTCGGTGTTGTCGCCGGTGGTCATGACGAAGTGGAGCGGGGCGCCGGTGACGGGGGCACCTCGCAGCGCGTTGACCCGCTCGACGAGCGAGACGGCGCCGGGCACGGTGAGCGCCTCCTGCGGCCGCCAGGCATGCGGGTCCGCCGCGCGCAGGAACTCCCAGCGCAGCGGGTGCTGAACGTCCATCAGGTGCAGGTCGGTGAACTGCACGAACGTGGCGAGGGCGCGGCGGCGGCTCGCGCGGCCGGACGTGGGCGTGGCCAGCTCACCGCGCACCACGCGCGCCCAGCCGGGCCCGTCGCCGAGCCGCCGGTAGCCGGAGCTGTTCCGGGGCGCGGAGACGGAGGCGAGCGTGGTGCCCTTGGTGTAGGGGGCGAGCGGGGCCGCCGCGGTGGCCTGCCGGGAGCGGGCGACCGGCGCCGCGGCGGTGGCGGCCTCGCTGTCGGTGGGGCGGAGGGCGTAGCCGACGCCCGCGGAGAGCGAGACCGCTCCGGCGGCGGCGAGCACGGTGCGGCGGTTGACCTCCAGAGCGGAGGCGGCGACAGAGCGTATGCGCGACATTGGCGCGATCTCCCCGAGTGCGAACGCGTCGGCAGTGGTCGCGGGCCGTCGCCGTCGCGAACGCCCCGCTCGCTCTGGATCGTTGGCACCGGGAATGACCTGTGTGTGAACGCGGCGGCAACGCGCAGCGCCCATCACCGTACGTGGATCACGGCGTGGGGGTCGCGGTCATGGAGTGGATCGCGCGCGGCCCAGGGGATGTCACTCCTCGTTCATCTGCTGGGGCAGGGGACGGGTTCCGGCGGTGAGGTGCCCGTTCGCGGGGCGTTCCCGCCAGAGACGCAGGGCGGTGTCGACCAGGGGCACCCGGTTCAGGTCCGGCACGACCGAAAGGTCCCGCCATGCGGCGAAGTCGGTGGACCCGCCGACCTCGTACCGGAGTTCACCGCCGAGGACCTCCCCTTCGTAGACGAGACGCAGGGCGTGGTGGTCGGTACGACGAGGGTGCCGGCGCCGGCCCAGGGTCAACCGGAACGAGTCCACGCCGAGCAGACCGGTCACCTCGATGCGGTAACCGGTCTCCTCCGCGACCTCGCGGCGGACGGTGTCGTACGGGTCCTCGCCGTGCTCCATACCGCCACCGGGCAGCACCCACTCCGGGGTTCCGTCGGGACCGGGGGAACGTGCGAGCAGGATCTGTCCGTCACGGACGCACACGGCGTAGGCCGCCACCCTCAAGTTCCGTCGCATCCCAGGGACGTTAGCCCGGAACGTCCGGATTCGCCGGTGAATATTCGGGCGCGGACCAGCGCAGCGGCAGGGCGGCCGGGGTCCACAGGGCCTCGGTGAGAGTGAAGCGGACGGTGCGCTCGCCGGCCGCCGTGAACTCGGCGCGGGCCTCGCCGGTGAGCTGGAGGGTGGCGCCGGTGGTCCAGTCGAGGAAGAGCAGTCCGGCGCGGGGGTCGCTGCGCAGATTGCCGAGGGTGAGGAACATGGCGTTGCCGGGATAGTCGGGCCAGGCCAGTTCGCGCGGGGACGCGACCTGGACGAAGCCGGGGTTGCCGCCGCGGTGACTGGCGTCGGCTCCGGCGGAGTGGGCGGTGGCCAGGAAGAAGGTGTCGGCCTCGTGGATGAACTCCGTGTGCCGCGGGTCGAGTTCGGTCAGGCGGTGGGGGCTGCCTGGTGTGCGGTCGCCGAGTGTCTCGTACGTCTCCCTGCGCTGGATGTGTCTGGGGCAGTTGGAGAAGACCTGGTCCGCCTCTACGGCGAAGCCGCGGGGGGTCGGTCTCAGCCGGCCGTTGAGGCGCATGCGGCGGCGGGTGCGGGGGTCCAGGGCGATGGTGCCTATCGGGGTGCCGGGGGTGTTGAGGGCTGTGGTGAGTGGGTCGCCGTTCGGGTCCGGGCCGCCGGATCCATGCCCGGCACTGGTGACGACCGACATCTGTCTCGGCCCCGTGGCCCGGACGAAACCCGGAGCCCCCGTGAGCGCCGACGCCCACACCCTCCCCGTCCCCGGGTCCGCCGCTCCCACCACCAGCAGTGGCTGGAGCTCCAGGAACGCCGCCGCGATCGGCTTGATGTCCTGGCCGAGGGAGCGGCCCACGTGGTCGGCGCGGTCGCGGACGCCCATCAGGTCCTGCACGGCGAGCGAGCCCGCGTGATAGGTGCCCATGGTTAGAAGAAACCGCAGGTCGGCGCGTCCGAGTGGGGCGCCGGGGCCCCGTCGGGGCCGAGGGGGGCGGCGATCTCCAGGCGGATGCCGTCCGGGTCGTGGAAGAAGATCCCGCCCGAGGTCCCGCCCTCGCGGTGGGCGACCACGCCGTCGTGGGCGAAGTCCACGCCGGCCGCCCGCAGCGCGGTCTCGTACTCCCGGACGCGGTCGATCGAGTCGACCGTGAGGGCGAGGTGGTGCAGCCCGGGGCGACCGCTGTCGTACGTCCCCCGCGCCTGCTGCCAGAGGGTGACGAGCGGGGCGCCGCCGCTCTCCCCCAGCATCGCCCAGCGCTGGTCGTCCTCCTTGCCCTCGGCGAGCACGGCGAAGCCGAGGAGGTCGCGGTACAGGGCGAGCGAGCGGTCGAGGTCGGTGACGTTCAGACCGGCGTGCGCGATGCGCGGAGTCATGGGGTTCCCCTTCGAGCTGTTACCTAACCTTCGTCATCCAGGTTAGAAGGTTAGTACCCGAAGGTCAACCACTCACATACAATTGAGCGGTTAGACGAAAGGAGAGCCCGATGAACGCCCCCCGCGACCCCCGCCCCCTCACCGGCGAGCCCCTCGCGCTCGACCTGCTCAACACCCGGTGGAACCGGGAAGGCGTCACCCAGGACCTGCTCGACGGCGCCGACGGGCTGGCGGTGTGGCTCGCGAGCAACGGGCTGGCCGGGGAGCACGATGCCGGCGCGGAGACGCTGGAACATCTGCGTGAGGCGCGCGACGCGATCAAGGAGGCGGTGCACGGGACACCGGCCCAGGCCGCGCCGCTCGTGGACGCCGTACTGGCGCACGGGCGGATCCGGGCCCGGCTGACCCCCGACGGCCCCGCCGAGGAGCCGGAGTTCACCGATCCGTCGTGGGGGCCCGCCTGGCTCGCCGCCCGGAACTACCTGGACCTGATCACCCGGGCCCCGGAGCGCATCCGGACCTGCTCCGGCGGCAGCTGCATCCTGCACTTCTTCGACACGTCCCGGAACGGCACCCGCCGCTGGTGCTCGATGGCCGCGTGCGGCAACCGCGCGAAGGCGTCCCGGCACTACGCGCGCTCGAAGGACAACTGACCGCGCCATCACGGGTCATACGGGCCACCCCCGCCCTGGTCACGGCCTGCCGGTGGGCGCCTTGCCGCTCGGGCAGGTCAGGTGCCGGGACCTGGGCAGCGCCTCGGTGATCCAGGCACGGTCGGCGGCCACACGGGTGTCCCCGACGGCCCACAGGCTCGCGTTCCGCCGTCCCACGCCGACCTGGACGAGTACGTGCTGGCCCGCGCGCGCGGCCGGTTGCGCGCCGCCGTCGAGCAGGAAGCTGACCCGGGCCGGGCCGTGCGCGGGCTTGTAGGAGCGGATCACGGTCAGCGTGATCCGGGACCACGGGGACGGCTTCTGCGGCTCCACCTCGGCCACGGTGCCCTCCACGACCAGCCGGGAGCAGGCCAGGTCGCGTTCCGGGTCGGACGGGCGCCCGCCGTCCCCGGAGACCCTGGCCCGTGCGTCGCCCGCGCTCTTGCCCGCGGCACTCGCGCTGTTGTCGTCCGAGGCACCGGAGTGCGTCACCATCCAGCCGAACCCGACGACCAGGGCGAAGGCCGCGGCCCCGGCGAGCGACCCGAACGCGATCCGCAGCGCCCGGCGCGGTCCGGAGGGCCGGCCGGGGCGCGGAGGCCGGCGCCCTGCCCCCACCGGTCGCGCGGCACCGCGCGGGCGGGACACCGGCCGAGGGCTCACGGCCGCCTCGGCGGGCACCGCCCCGTCCCCCCGCTCCCCGGTCAGCGCCTCCGCGAGCCAGGTCAGCTGCTCCCTCAGCACCGCCAGGTCGGCCTCGGCCGCCCGGTGTCCGGCGAGGAAGCCCGGATCGGGGTGAGCCTCCTCCGGCAGCGGCTCCCCCGTGATGGCGGCCATCAACGCGTCCATCCCGCCGTGCTCCCCGGCGTTTCCCTGTCCGGCGGTCACGTCACACCACCTCGTCCTCGTGCAGACGGTCGCGCAGGGCGCGGACCGCCGTGTGCAGCCTGCTCTTGACCGTGCCCTCGGGGATGCCCAGTTCCTCGGCGATGGCCCGGACGGGCAGGTCGGCGAAGAAGCGCAGCACGACCACCTGCCGCTGGGCGGCGGGCAGTTCGTCCAGGCCCTGGGCGACGGCGAGGGAGAGCAGGCTGGTCTCCTCGCCGGAGGGGTGCGCGGGCTCGCGGAGCGCGGCCAGCCGCTCCCCCAGCCGGTCCCGGCGCCGCTTGGCCCGGTGCCAGTCCATGGCGAGGTTGGAGGCGACCACCGCCGCCCACGCCGAGATGTCCCGCGGCGCCTCCCGTCCGCTCGCGGTCCGCTCCAGCAGCCGCAGCCGTACCTGCTGCACCCCGTCCGGCAGGTCCGACTGCGGCACGCCGCCGAGCGCGAGCACCGCCCGCACCCGGCGTTCCTGGGCCGCGTCCAGCGGATCGTCGCCGGTACGGTCCGCGCCCGCCCCACGGTCCGTACCGGCGGCGTACGCCCCCCGGTCGCGGCGCGCCCCTCCGCGCAGCACAGGCCACCCCCTTCCGCGTTCGCCCCTACGACGCGGCAGCGGGCCCAAACGTTCGGACGGGTTTCCGGCGGTCCGCAGAGGCGTACGTCACATCGCCGAGTGGCCGGGGAACCGTACGGGCAGGCGCGGGACGGAACAGCTTGCGGCCCTGGCGCCCGACGGAGGGAATTTCTCCAGCTCAGGGGCGTGTTGGACGGACGTACGGAACCGTCCGCCGGGTGATCGTGTCCCACTCCTCGGGCACGCCTCGCAAAGAATTGGACAGGTGGACCGGGGTCGGCCGCATGATGGAAAAGCCCCGGTCATGCACGAGACACAAAGAGGGAGTCACTGTGAGGGTCGGAATCGTCGGAGCCACCGGTCAGGTCGGCACGGTCATGCGCAGGATCCTCGCGGAGCGGAACTTCCCCGTGACCCAGCTGCGCCTGTTCGCCTCGGCGCGCTCGGCCGGCAGCGTGCTGGACGGGGTGACGGTGGAGGACGCGGCGACCGCCGACTACACCGGCCTGGACATCGTGATCTTCTCGGCGGGCGGCGCGACCTCCAAGGCGCTGGCCGAGAAGGTCGCCTCCCAGGGCGCGGTCGTGATCGACAACTCCTCCGCCTGGCGGCGTGACCCCGAGGTCCCGCTGGTGGTGTCCGAGGTGAACCCGCACGCGGTCGCCGACCGCCCCAAGGGCATCATCGCCAACCCGAACTGCACCACGATGGCCGCGATGCCGGTCCTGAAGCCGCTGCACGAGGAGGCCGGGCTGGAGGCGCTGGTCGTCGCCACCTACCAGGCGGTGTCCGGCTCGGGTCTCGCGGGCGTGGCCGAGCTGCACGGCCAGGTGCAGAAGGTGGCCGACGAGGCCGACAAGCTGACCCACGACGGCCGGGCGGTCGACTTCCCCGAGCCGCAGGTCTACAAGCGCACCATCGCCTTCAACGTGCTCCCGCTGGCGGGCTCGATCGTCGACGACGGTCTGAACGAGACCGACGAGGAGCAGAAGCTGCGCAACGAGTCCCGCAAGATCCTGGAGATCCCCGAGCTGAAGGTCTCCGGCACCTGCGTGCGCGTGCCCGTCTTCTCCGGCCACTCCCTCCAGGTCAACGCCCGCTTCGCCCGCCCGATCTCCCCGGAGCGCGCCACCGAGTTGCTCGCAGGGGCCCCGGGCGTCGCCCTCTCCGACATCCCGACCCCGCTGCAGGCGGCCGGCCAGGACCCGTCGTACGTCGGCCGCATCCGCCGCGACGAGACGGTGGACCACGGCCTCGCCCTGTTCATCTCCAACGACAACCTCCGCAAGGGCGCCGCGCTGAACGCGGTCCAGATCGCGGAGCTGGTGGCGGCGGAGCTGTCCGCGAAGTAGGCCGGCCGTACGGCACAGGGGCGGTCACCGTGGTGTGGCCGCCCCTTTCGTGTCCCCGACCGCCGCCGGCAGCGCGAGGACCGCACCCGTGACCAGTACGACGGTCAGTCCGGGCCCGTCCGCGAGCCGGCCGCCGGTCAGGGCGCCGAGTGCGACGGCGGTGTTGAACACCCCGGCGAACAGCGCGGACGCCGCCTCCCGGGCCCGGGGTGCCGCGACCGCCGGCCGGGTCTGCGCTCGGACGGACACCCCCGCCGTACGCCAGGCGGACGCGCGGGCGGTGGCCCGGGGCGGCGTGGGCCCGCTGCGGCTGGGCTTCCAGGGCGCGGCCGACACGCAGCTGATGGCGGCGGTGACGGCGTTCGGGACGGCGGACCGGGGCCGCTCCGCGGAGCTGGTGGAGATCCCGTTCTCCGATCCGTTCGGCGCGCTGCGGCGCGGTGCCGTGGACGCGGCGGTGGTGCTGCTGCCGGCCGAGGAGCCGGACCTTCCTCGGTCCGGTGTCCTCGCGGCAGCGGCGGACGGTGGCCGTCTCCCGCCGCCGTCCCCTCACCGGACGGGACCGGGTCGACGCCACCGAGGTCGCGGCCGTACCGCTGATCGCCCCGGCCCCGCCCGCACCGCCGTACTGGCGGACCGCGCACGCCCCGGCACGCTGCCCGGCCCGTCCGCCACCACCCTCCAGGGGGCCCTGTCCCTGGCCGCGGCGGGCCGGGGCGCGCTGGGGCTGGTGTGGCAGCGGGAGGCGGAGACCGAGACGGTAGGCGAGTTCGCGCGGGTGCTGGCGGGGGCGGCTGCGGTGCGCGAGGATCGCTGACCGGGATTCCGAGCGGGAGGTGGCCGTGGACACGTGCGCGACCTGTGGCGGCCCTCTTCCGGCGCGGGCCGGCCGCCGGGGCCGTAGCTCGCTGTACTGCTCGGCGGCCTGCCGGCAGAAGGCGTACCGGGAGCGGCAGGACGGAGGCGGGGGCGGGGGCCTGGAGGAGCTGATCGAATCGGTCGGGCGGCAGGCGGGTTCCCTGGTGCCGAGGCCGGTCTCCGCGCTGTACGCGGGCGTGAGCGAACTGTCCGCCTCCGTGGCCCGGCTGCGCCGTATCGCACGGCTCGCGCAGGAGACCCAGCAGACCGCGGACCATTCCGTCACAGAGCCCGGCGTGACGGAAAACCCCGGGAGCGGGGCCGGCGCCGGCAGCCCGGATTCCGTCACGGACTCCCCCGTGACGGAAAGCGACGCGACGCCCTTCGACGAGTCCGCCTTCGCCGCCCTCACCGAGTCCCACCGGCGGGCGATCCGCGCCCACTGCTATCGCATGACCGGCTCCTACGACGACGCCGAGGACCTGGTCCAGGAGACGTTCCTGCGGGCCTGGCGGGGCCGGGACGGCTATCAGGGCCGGGCGAGCGCCCGTACCTGGCTGTACCGCATCGCGACCAATGCCTGCCTGGACTTCCAGCGCCGTACCGCCCGCCGCCCGCAGACTTACGAGCCGCTGCCCGGCATGGACCACGGCACCGGCGAGCCGCCCGCCCGTATCACCTGGCTGCAGCCGTACCCGGACGACGAGCTGCCGGACAGCGCGGCGGAATCGCGCGAGACCGTCGAGCTGGTCCTGCTGGCCGCGCTCCAGCACCTGCCGGCCCGGCAGCGGGCCGCGCTCGTCCTGCGCGACCTGCTCGGCCTCACCGCCGCCGAGACCGCCGAGGCCCTCGGCAGCTCCGTGGCCTCGGTCAACAGCGCGCTGCAACGCGCCCGTCCGGCCCTGCGCGAGCAGCTGCCCGAGAGCCGTACGGACTGGACGGCCACCCCGCCGACGGACGCCCAGCGGGCCGCGCTCCAGCGGTACATGACGGCCGCCGAGCGGCTCGACTTCGCCGCGATGGCCGAGCTGCTCGCCGAGGACGTCACGCTGACGATGCCGCCCAACCCGTTCTGGTTCACCGGCCGCGAAGCACTGCTCGCCTTCCTCCGGCCGAGCCTCGACCCCGCGTCCCCCCTGTTCCTCGGCCACTGGCGCCACCTGCCCGCCCGCGCCAACGGACAGCTTGCGGCCGGGGGGTACGTCCGCCGACCCGGTACGAACGTCTACCGCGCCCAGGTCCTGGACGTGCTCCGCTTCGACGCCGCCGGCCGCGTCACGGAGATCACGTCCTTCGAGCCGCACCTGTTCCCGGCGTTCGGACTGCCGCTGCGGCTGTGAGCGATGAGCGCCGGGGGTGCCGTGCGTCTGTATCGGTGAAACGGACACCACTTCCGAAGGAGTTCACCATGCTGCTCACCGACAGGACCGCGGTCATCTACGGCGCCGGCGGCTCGATCGGCGGTGCGGTCGCCCGCGCCTTCGCCGAGCAGGGCGCCCGTGTCCACCTCGTCGGCCGTACCCGCGCGACGCTGGAGGCGGCGGCCGCCGACCTCAAGGACGCGGAGGTCGCCGTCGTGGACGCCCTCGACGAGGCGGCGGTGGAGGAGCACCTCGCGGCGGTCGGCGACG
Source organism: Streptomyces sp. NPDC001153 (assembly GCF_053598315.1). Classification (NCBI taxonomy): domain Bacteria; kingdom Bacillati; phylum Actinomycetota; class Actinomycetes; order Kitasatosporales; family Streptomycetaceae; genus Streptomyces; species Streptomyces sp. NPDC001153. The sequence continues at coordinate 63,550 of NZ_JBSFJZ010000028.1, read as the reverse complement.
TCGACATCTCGTTCAACCTGGTCACCCGCGGCGACGTGCAGGGCGCCCCGCTCACCGAGATGCCCGTGGACGACTTCCTGCGGCCGGTGATCAACGGCGCCCGCGCCAACTTCATCACCGCCCGCGCCGCCGGGCGCCGCATGGCCGAGCGCGGCTCGGGCGTCGTCCTCACCCTCAACAGCGGCTCCGCGCACGGCAGTCCGATGATGGGCGGCACGGGACCGGCCGATGCCGCGATCGACACGCTCGTACGGAACCTGGCGATCGAGCTGGGTCCGCGCGGGGTGCGGGCCGTGGGACTGTGGGCGGCCGGGGTGCCCGAGACGTTCACCGTCGAGAAGCTGTCCGCCGTCAACCCGGCCATCGACGCCGCCGCCGTCCAGGGCATCGTCGACAACCTCGCGACGATGCGCATGACCCGCCGCAACCCCACCCTCGCCGAGGTCGCCGCCACCGCCGTCTTCCTCGCCTCCGACCAGGCGGCCGGCATCACCGGCACCTTCGTCGACGTCACCGGCGGGATGGTCGCTCGCTGAGCCGGGGAAGGGCGCCCGGGGCCGGTGAGCCACGCGCATACGAAAGGGCGCCCGGCACGGATGCCGGGCGCCCCTCCTCGAATGGTGGCTACTCCGCCGCCGCGTCCGCGGCCTGGGCCTTCAGCGCCCGCTCGATGCCCGAGCGGGACTCCGAGACGAGACGGCGCAGGGCCGCGTTCGGCTCGGCCGCGGCCAGCCAGGTGTCGGTCTTGGCGAGGGTCGCCTCGGAGACCTGGACCGCCGGGTACAGGCCGACGGCGATCTGCTGGGCGATCTCGTGCGACCGGGCGTCCCAGACGTCCTTGACGACCTCGAAGTACCTGTCCGCGTACGGCGCCAGCAGCTCGCGCTGGTCGGTCTGGACGAAGCCGCCGATCACCGCCTCCTGCACGGCGTTCGGCAGCTTGTCGGAGTCGACCACCGAGGCCCAGGCCTCCGCCTTGGCCTCGGCCGTCGGGCGGGCGGCGCGGGCGGTGGCCGCGTGGCGCTCACCGGCGGCCGTCTTGTCCCGCTCGTACTCGGCCGCGATCTCCGCCTCGTCGAAGCGGCCGACCGCCGCCAGCCGCTCCACGAACGCCCAGCGCAGCTCGGTGTCCACCGCCAGGCCCTCGACGGTCTGGGTGCCCTCCAGCAGCGCCTCCAGCAGGTCCAGCTGCTCGGGGGTGCGGGCCGTCGCCGCGAAGGCACGGGCCCAGGCCAGCTGGTGGTCGCTGCCCGGCTCCGCCGCACGCAGGTGGGCCAGCGTGGCGTCGGTCCAGCGGGTCAGCAGGGACTCGCGGGCGGCCGGGTCGGCGTACAGGTCGATGGCGAGCTTGACCTGGCGGTGCAGCGACTGCACGACACCGATGTCCGACTCCTTGGCGATGCCGGACAGGACCAGGGAGAGGTAGTCCCGGGTGGCCAGCTCGGCGTCGCGGGTCATGTCCCAGGCCGAGGCCCAGCACAGGGCGCGCGGCAGGGACTCCTGGAAGTCGCCGAGGTGCTCGGTGACCGTCTTCAGGGACTCCTCGTCCAGGCGGACCTTGGCGTACGACAGGTCGTCGTCGTTGAGCAGCACGACCGCCGGACGGCGCTTGCCGGTCAGCTGCGGTACGGCCGTCAGCTCGCCGTCGACGTCCAGCTCGATCCGCTCGGTGCGCACCAGCTTGCCGGAGCCGGAGTCGAGGTCGTACAGGCCGATGGCGATGCGGTGCGGGCGCAGGACCGGCTCGCCCTTGGCGCCGGCGGGCAGGGCCGGGGCCTCCTGGCGGACGGCGAAGGAGGTGACGACGCCGTCAGCGTCCGTGGCGATCTCCGGGCGGAGGATGTTGATGCCCGCCGTCTCCAGCCACTTCCCCGACCAGGTCTTCAGGTCGCGGCCGGAGGTCTCCTCCAGGGCGCCGAGCAGGTCGGACAGGCGGGTGTTGCCGAACGCGTGCCGCTTGAAATAGGCCTGCACGCCCTGGAAGAACTCGTCCTCTCCGACGTACGCGACGAGCTGCTTGAGCACGCTCGCGCCCTTGGCGTACGTGATGCCGTCGAAGTTGACGAGCACGTCGTCCAGGTCGCGGATGTCCGCCATGATCGGGTGCGTGGACGGCAGCTGGTCCTGCCGGTACGCCCAGGTCTTCATCGAGTTGGCGAACGTGGTCCACGAGTGCGGCCAGCGGGAGCCGGGGGCCGCGGCCTGGCAGGCGATGGAGGTGTAGGTGGCGAACGACTCGTTCAGCCACAGGTCGTTCCACCACTCCATGGTGACGAGGTCGCCGAACCACATGTGGGCCAGCTCGTGCAGGATCGTCTCCGCGCGGACCTCGTACGCCGCATCGGTCACCTTGGACCGGAAGACGTACTGGTCGCGGATGGTGACGGCACCCGCGTTCTCCATCGCGCCCGCGTTGAACTCGGGCACGAACAGCTGGTCGTACTTCGCGAAGGGGTACGCGTAGTCGAACTTCTCCTGGAACCAGTCGAAGCCCTGCCGGGTGACCTCGAAGATCGCGTCCGAGTCCAGGAACTCGGCCAGCGACGGGCGGCAGTAGATGCCCAGCGGCACGCTCTGCCCGTCCTTCTCGTACACGCTGTGCACGGAGTGGTACGGGCCGACGATCAGCGCGGTGATGTACGACGAGATGCGCGGGGTCGGCTCGAAGGACCAGACGTTGTCCTGCGGCTCCGGGGTCGGCGAGTTCGAGATCACCGTCCAGCCCTCGGGGGCCCGCACGGTGAACCGGAAGGTGGCCTTCAGGTCCGGCTGCTCGAAGGAGGCGAACACCCGGCGGGCGTCCGGGACCTCGAACTGGGTGTAGAGGTAGGCCTGCTCGTCGACCGGGTCGACGAAGCGGTGCAGGCCCTCGCCGGTGTTGGTGTAGGCGCAGTCCGCGACGACCCGCAGGACGTTGCGGCCCTCCAGCAGCCCCGGCAGGGCGATCCGCGAGTCCTTGAAGACCTCGGCGGGGTCGAGCGCGTCACCGTTCAGGGTGACCTCGTGGACGGTGGGCGCCACCAGGTCGATGAAGGACTCGGCGCCGCCGCGGGCGACGTCGAAGCGCACCGTGGTCACGGACCGGTAGGTACCGCCCTCCTGCGCGCCGGAGAGGTCGAGATCGATCTCGTACGAGTCAACGGTGAGCAGCTCGGCCCGCGCTTGCGCCTCTTCGCGAGTCAGGTTTGTGCCAGGCACGCGGTCATCTCCTCGTTATGTGTCGGTTGCGCCATCCTTCCATGCCGCCCACCGGGAAGGCGATGTCCGGTTCCCGCCGGTGGGCGGGGCGTCGCGGCGGGACGCTGGAGGCATGACGACGACGGACACGACGACACACATCGCACGTCCCATCCAGCCCCGGGTTCTCAAGGAGCTGCGGACCGCCGACGACGCGGGCCGCCCCCTCGTCCCCTTCACCGACGAGGAGGGCGGCGCCCCGCTGCGCTGCTGCCTGCGCCCCAGCGAGCCCGGCGAGCAGATCGCCCTGGTGTCGTACGCGCCGCTGCGCCGCTGGGCGGCCGGGACGGGCGCCGATCTCGGGGCGTACGACGAGCAGGGACCGGTCTTCATCCACGCCGCCGGCTGCCCGGGGCCGGCCGACCCGGCGGCCCTGCCCTTCACGAACGCCCACCGCGTGCTGCGCCGCTATGCGGCCGACGGCCGGATCCTGGGCGGCCGCCTGACGGCCGCCGACTTCCCGTCCGCCCTCACCGAGGCCTTCGCCGACCCGGAGGTGGCGGTGGTGCATGTGCGGGCGGTGGAGTACGGGTGCTTTCTGTACGAGGTGCGGCGGGGCTGAGGCTCGCGGCAGAAGGAAGCCCCAGCCGTGCTGGACGCGGCGGGCCGCGGCCACGAGCTCGGCGGGCAGGCCGGGGCCGGCGCAGGCGTGGTCGATCAGCAGGTCCCGGTACGTGTCGTTCGGCAGCTCCGGCGCCAGTTCGATCAGCTCGCCCATCACCCTGCTCGGCGTGTACGCCGGCCAGATCGACGCCGTGAGCGTCCAGTGACGGCCCTCAGACGGCGGCTGCGGTACGGAGGGCCTCGAGGACGCGGGCCACCGCCCGCCCCGTCTCCCCGCCCCTGCGCACCGCCGCCGTCACGTGCCGGACCGGTCCGTCCGGGCCGAGGTCGCGCATGACCACCCCGTCGCGGCGGCCCGCGGCCATGCGGGGGACCAGGGCCACGCCCATGTCCGCCTCCACCATGGCGAGGATCGCGGTCCAGCCGGAGGCCGAGTGGCCCTGGTGGGGGCTGAAGCCGGCCGCCTCGCAGGCGCGGCGGGTGATGTCCGACCAGGGGCCGCTGCCGCCGAAGATCCAGGGCTCGGCGGCCAGGTCGGTGAGGGTCAGGCCGGGGACCGTGGCCAGGGGGTGGTCGGGGGGCAGGGCGACGTCCAAGGGGTCGGCCAGGAGGGGGACTTGGGTGAGGCGGGGGTCCGCCGCGCTGGGCGCCGACGCCGTGAGGGACAGGGCGAGGTCGACCTCGCCGGCGGTCAGAAGGTCGTAGGCCTCCGCGGCCTCCGCCTCCTGTACGCGGACGGTCACCCCTGGGTGCGTGTCCCGCAGGGTCCGCACGGCCGGTACGACCAGGGCGGGTACGGACGTCGAGAACGCGGCGACCCGGACCTCGCCCGCCTCCCCCTGGACGTACGCCGCCAACGCGGCCTCCGTGCGCTCCAGTTGCTCGAAGACCGGCTCGGTGTGGGCCAGCACCAGGCGGGCCGCGTCGGTGAGCCGGACCCGGCGGCCGCGCGCCTCCAGCAGCGGCACGCCGAGCTGCCGGGCGAGGTTGGTGAGCTGCTGGGAGACGGCGGACGGAGTCATGTGCAGGGCCTCGGCCGTCGCGGTCACGGTGCCGCGCTCGCGCAGGGTGCGCAGGATCTGCAGCTTCCGGAGGTCCCAGTCGGCCATGCCCGGAAAGCTACACGTCAACGCCGTGAACCCGCGCCCAGCACCACCCCGCCCAGGATCAGCGCCATCGACAGCAGCTGCGGCAGGCCCGTCGTCTCGCCGAGGACGGCCCAGGACAGGACGGCCACGCAGACCGGCTGGAGGTGGTAGACGATGCCCGCGCGGGTCGCGCCGATCAGGGCGACGGCCTTGTTCCAGGCGAAGAAGGCCACCGCGGAGGAGGCGACGCCGACGTAGAGGAGCGGCAGGACGGTGGCGGGGGTGGGGTGGAAGGAGCCCTGCACGGTCACGCTCACCGCCTGCGCGGGCAGGAGCAGGACCGTGCCGGTCAGGAACGTGGTGAACAGGAAGCCCGTGCCGTGGAGTCCGGCGGGCCTGCGGCGCAGCAGCGCGCTGTAGCCGGCGAAGCAGCAGGCCGCCGCGATCATCCACAGATCGCCGGGCGGGTGGGCCGTACCGCCGCCGGACAGCAGCGTCACGCCCGCGCAGGCGACGAGCAGGCCGGCGGTGCGGCGCGCGCCGAGCCGTACGCCGCCCAGCCGGTCGAAGACCGCCATGAGCACCGGCGACGCGGCCATGATCATGCCCATGGTGGCGGCCGGGGTGGTCAGTCCGGCCTGGTTGACGAGGGTGTTGTAGGTGGCCACGCCGAGGAGGGAGACGAGGAGGACGTAGCGGGCGTGGCGGCGGATCAGGGCCCGCTGCCGCCAGGCCTGCCGGGCGCCGAAGGGGGCTACGGCCAGGAGCGCGATGACCCAGCGCCAGAAGGCGTGCTGGACGGGCGGGACGCTGTCGTGCAGCCCCCGGGAGGTGACGAAGCTGCCGGACCAGACGAGGGTGGCGAGGGCGGCGAGGGCCAGGCCGGTCGCGGGGGCGGCGGCCTTGCGGGCGGGTGCGGTGGGGTTGGAGGTGGGGGTGGGGGTGGTCCTGGGCAGGACGGCGGCCACGGGGCTCCTTTTCGGTGGATGGTGTGTCCCTACCGTCGCAGTGCCCGATCCATCAGGTCCATCGAATCTTTGCGAGCATTCTTTTCAGCTGAACTGAAAGGTCGGCTCCCGCCGCCACCGAGCTGTCCCGCCAGCGTCGCGCCGAACGCCAGCGCCATGCCCCCCACCTGCACCGGTGTGAGCGCCTGGCCGAGGGCCGCCCAGCCGACGACGGCCGCGGTGAGCGGGGAGAGCGGGCCGAGGAAGGCGACCTGGGTCGCGGTGAGCCGGCCGATGCCGCGGAACCAGAGCCAGTACGCCACCGCCGTGTTGGCCAGGGCCAGGTAGAGATAGCCGCCTGCGGCGCGGGCGTCCAGGGCGGGCGGCGCTCCCTCGGCCATGAAGGCGAGCGGGGCGATGAGCAGGCCGCCGGCGGTGAGCTGCCAGCCGGTGAGCGCCAGCGGGCCGACGCCGTCGGGGCGGCCCCATCTCTTGGTCAGCACCGTGCCGGCTGCCATGGAGGCGGTGGCGGCGAAGGCCGCGAGCACGCCCACGGCATCGAGGGCTCCGGCTCCCTGGAGGACGACGAGGCTGACGCCGAGCGCGGCCACGACCCCGGTGACGAGCGTGCGCGGGGCCGGGCGCCGCCCGAGCAGCAGCGCCGAGAGGCCGACGACGAACAACGGCTGGACCGAGCCGACGACGGCGGCCATACCGCCGGGCAGCCGGTACGCCGACACGAACAACAGCGGGAAGAAGGCGCCGATGTTGAGTGCGCCGAGCACCGCCGACCGCCACCACCAGCCGCCCCGCGGCAGCACCCGGGTCAGCGCCAGCAGGAGCAGCCCGGCGGGCAGGGCCCGCAGGAGGGCCGTGAACAGGGGGCGGTCCGGCGGAAGGAAGACGGTGGTGACGGCGTAGGTGGTGCCCCAGGAGACGGGGGCGAGCGCGGTGAGCGGGACGGTCACGGTTCGCTTCACGGCCGGGTCCCCCGGGTTCCCGCGGCATCGGCAAGGACAGGGGTGGGGGTGCAGGTGGGGCCGGGGGCGGAGGCGGGGGCGTCGCCCCGGGCCACCGTCGCCGGCAGCGGTCGTACCGCCTCCGCCGGCAGTCGGGGTTCCGTCCGGATCAGGAGGGCCGCGGCGACGGCCGAGGTGAGGACGAGGACGGCCCACGGCGCGCGGCCGTCCAGCGCGAGCAGGGCCGTGAACAGGGAGGGCGCCACGGCCTTCGCCAGGGACCAGGACATCTGGTACGCCGCCAGATACCGGCCGCGCACCGCTTCGGGCGCCGCCGCCATCGCGAGCACCTGGGCGGCGGGGCTGTGGATCAGCTCGCCGAGGGTGTAGACGACGACCACGGCGACCAGGGCCCCGCCCAGGACCGTGACCGAGCCCGGTCGTACGGTGCCGAGCACGATCTGCGCGGCGAACGCGGTCGCGAACAGGCCCCCGCCCAGCGCCGCCGCCCGGGTGCGCCGGGCCCCGGCCCCGCGGACCCGCGCGCCCACGCCGACACCCGCGACCGCGCACAGCACGGTGTTGAGGGTGAACGCGGCGCCGGTGAGCACCGACGGCCCGTGCAGCCACTCCACCATGAAGAGGGGGAAGAGGACCGACAGAGCCGAATAGCTCAGCGCGTTGAGGAAGTTGGCTCCGGTGACGACCAGGAAGGGCCGGTCGGCGAGGACGAGCCGGTAGCCGGCACCGGCCCGGCGCGAGAGCGGCGCCGCACCGGCCGTGCGCACCTGCCGCAGGGGCCGCAGGAGCAGCGCCGCCAGCGCGAAGGAGAGGGCGTTGCCCCAGGCCGCGTACGTGTAACCGGCGCTGCCCGCGAAGGAGATGACCAGCGTGGCCAGCAGGGCGCCCGCCCCGTTGCCGGCGTTCTGCAGGGCGCGCGTCGACGCCTGCAGCCGGTCCTGCCCCGCGCCGCTCGCCACCTCGCCGATCAGGGACTGCTGGGCCGCCGGGAAGGCCCGGTCGGCGGCGGCCGTGACCAGGGCGACGGCCGCGAAGGCGGGGAGGGAGTGGGCGAAGGGGTAGAGGGCGAAGCCGGCGACCCGGACGCCGTACAGGGCGTACTGCACCCGCTTCGCGCCGTACCGGTCGACCGCCGTGCCGGCGAGGGGCAGTACGGCGATGCCCGCGAGGCCGGTGGCGGTGAGCACGGCGCCCACGACCGCGAAGGACAGCCCGGTGACGGCATGGAAGAAGACCAGCGTGAACGGGACGTACATGCCGGTGCCGATGCCGTTGACGGCGGCGGTGACGGGCAGGGTCCACTCGCCGGGTATGCGCTCGTTCTCTTTTGCCACCATGACCCCCTGAAGTAACTTGGCAGGAAGTAGCTTAGCACTAAGTCACTTTCCAGCAAGTTACTTTCTTGCCGACAACCACCCGGGAGGCATACTCGGCACATGAGCGCAGGCAAGGATTCGGTGGACGCGATCATCGACCAGTGGGCGGCCGTACGGCCCGACCTCGACTCCAGGGCGATGGAGGTCTTCGGGCGGATCTACCGCCTCTCCCGGACCATGGGCGACCGCATGGAGAAGGCATACCGGCCCTACGGCATCTCACGCGGCGAGTTCGACGTGCTCGCGACCCTGCGCCGGGCCGGCGAGCCGTACACCCTCTCGCCGCGCCAGCTGTCGGCCACCCTCATGCTCACCACCGGCGGAATGACCGGGCGGCTCGACAAGCTGGAGAAGGCCGGCCTGCTGCGCCGCTCCCCCGATCCGCACGACCGCCGGGGCCTGCAGGTGACACTGACCGACAAGGGACTGGACATCATCGACCGGGCGGTCGGCGCGGGCCTCGCGGTCCAGACGGAAGCCCTGTCCTTCCTCGACGACGAACAGGTCGGCCAACTGGCCGACCTGCTGAGGGAGTTGCTCGCCGGTACGCTGGAGTCGCCGCACTAGGAGCGGCTCAGCCGCCGACGTGCGCGGCGAGCGCCGCCTCGACGTCCGCCGCGCCGGCCGCGTCGGCGGCCCAGGCCGCGTATCCGTCGGGGCGGACCAGCACGGTCGTACGGCGGTCGCTCGCCCAGTGCGCCACGGCCAGCCGGTCCGCACGGCCGGGTCCCGCCTCGTACGGCTCCGGGGTGATCAGCACGAACCGGCCGCCGCGCAGGGCCTCGTAGAGGCGGCCGCCACCGGCCAGGGCGACGTCCGGTACCCGGGTGCCGGTGAGGCGGTGGGCGCCGCGCGGTGCCGGGTAGCGGTAGCCGATGCCCGTGACCTGGCCCGCGACCTTGCGCCGGGCGGGGCCGACGGCGTTCAGGAACGTGGTGAGCGCGGCGCGGGCCGCGAGGGTCCAGGGGCGTTTGGCCATGGCGAGGCGGACGATCCCGCCGCTGCTGCGCAGCACCGACCTGCCCACGGGGTGCCGCTCGGCCTGGTAGCTGTCGAGCAGCGCGGGCTCGGCGTGACCGGTGACGACGGCGGCGAGCTTCCAGCTCAGGTTGGCCGCGTCCTGCAGGCCGGTGTTCATGCCCTGGCCGCCGGCCGGGGTGTGCACATGCGCGGCGTCGCCCGCCAGGAAGACCCGCCCGACCCGGTAGGCGGTCGCCTGCCGTTCGTCACTGTGGAAGCGGGACATCCAGCGGGCGTCGTGCATCCCGAAGTCCCGGCCGAGGGCGAGTCGGGTGATCTCCTGGACCTCCGCCAGGTCCAGCGGCTCGGTGTCGGGGACGTTGCGGCCGCGGTGCCAGCCGATCACCCGGTGGTAGCCGTCGCCGAACGGCGCGAGGAAGGCGAAGGCGTCGCCGACGGCGTTGACGGTGAGCAGGGTCGGCGGCTTCTCGGCGAGCCGGACGTCGGCGAGGACCACGGACCGGATCACCGACCTGCCCGGGAAGGGCAGCCCGATCGCGTCCCGTACGGCACTGCGCATGCCGTCGGCGCCGACGACGTACGCCGCCCGCAGGTTCTCCGTACGCCCCTCGGGCCCGCGCACCTCGACGGTCACCCCGTCGGCGTCCTGCGTGAGCCCCGTCAGCTCGGTCTCGTGGCGGAAGCCGGCCCCCGCCTCGACCGCGCGGCGCTCCAGGACCTTCTCGACCTCGTACTGCGGGAGGACGAGGAGGTGGTTGAACCGGGAGGGAAGGGCGGCGAGGTCGACGGTGAGCCGGCCGAAGAGGTTGAGACGGTCGAGGGGTTGGCCGGACTTCTCGAGCTCGTCGGCGAGAGCGCGGGCGTCGAGCTGTTCCAGGGTGCGCGCGTGCAGGACGAAGGCGCGGGAGAGGTTGCTGATCCTGTGGGGGCGCTTTTCGAGGACGGTGACCGGGACGCCGGCGGCGGCGAGGTCGCCGGCGAGGAGCAGGCCGGTGGGGCCGGAGCCGACGACGATGACGGTTCCGGGCGTGCCGGTGCCGTCGGCGCTGTTGGTAGTGCTGGTGGTGCTGGTGGTGGGGCTGATGCCGTTGTTGCCAGTGGTGCCGGTGGTGCCGGTCATGACGGCCTCCTGGATGCCAACGCCTGTTGGCCAACAACTGTTGGTCAACGCTTGTTGGCAAGCCTAGAACCGGGCAGGCGTGACGGTCAACACTTGTTGGCCTACACGCGTTGGCCTACGCTCGTTGGCATGACTGGCACGACCGGCATGACCGGCAGCACGAAGACGGAACAGGCCCGCCGCTCCGACGCCACCCGTAGCGCCATCCTCCACGCGGCCCGCGAGCGGTTCGCCGCCGACGGCTATGAGCGGGCCACCATCCGGGCGATCGCCAAGGACGCGCGCATCGACCCGTCCATGGTGATGCGCTACTACGGCAGCAAGGAGGGTCTCTTCGCCGCGGCCGTCGCGCTGGACCTGCGGCTGCCCGATCTGACGAGGGTGCCCCGGGAGGAGGTCGGGCGGGCACTGGTGGGCCACTTCCTGGACCTGTGGGAGGAGAACGAGGAGCTGACGGCCGTCCTCCGGGTCGGCGCCACCAACCAGGCCGGGGCCGAGCGGATGCAGGGCATCTTCCGGGACCAGCTGCTGCCGCTGGCCGAACAGGTGTGTCCCGATCCCGAGCAGGTCCCGGCGCGGGCCGCGCTGTGCGCCGCGCAGCTGCTCGGGCTGGCCCTGACCCGCTATGTGCTGCGGCTGCCGGCGGCGCGGGAACTGACCCGCGAGGAACTGCTGGCGTGGCTCGGGCCGACCGTACGGCGGTATCTGACCGCGCCGAATCCCTGAGCCGTACAGAACCTCTGAGCCGTACCGAACCCCGGAAAGGGGCCCGAAAGACACAACGCCGAGGGCGCCGGCCTCACCCGGGTACGGCGTCGCGCGCGTACCGGCGGGAGGACGGGCGCCCCCGGCGACAGAACCGGTGTCCGGTCAGGCCTTGGCCTTGGCCTTGGCCCCGGACTTCGCGCCGGACGAGGGCTTGATGGTCCTGACCGTGGACTTGTCCAGCGCCATCACCAGGCCGGCGATGACCACGAACAGCGCGATCGGGAGCAGCACGTAGAGGCCCAGCGTCTGCATGACGTTCAGGCCGGGGCCGGGGTCGTCGCCGTCGTCGCGGGTCAGCGCGAGCGCGGGGGACGACATGAGCAGCATCATCAGCGTCGTACCAGCGGCCAGGGCGCCGGCGCGCAGGGCGTTCTTCTTGTCCACGATCTCAAGTTAGCGAACGCTTCCGAAGGCCGCGCGCCCGGGGTCCCGTACGGGGGGCTCACACGACTCTGGCCTGCTCGAACACTTGGAGCAGTGCCCTCAGCCGAGGGGAGGACGTCAGTTCCTCCAGCGGCACCGGCCTGCCCTCGGGGTCCGCGAGGGGCAGCCGCCAGTTCGGGTACTGGTCCCAGGTCCCCGGCAGGTTCTGCGGGCGGCGGTCGCCGACGCCGTCCGGGAGCCAGACGCCGATCAGCCGGGCCGGGGTGCGCAGCAGGAAGCGGTGGACGGCGCGGATCTCCTCCTCCTCGTCGCTGCCCGGCGGTCCGGCGGCCGCCAGGTCCAGCAGGCCGAGGCTGCCGAGCAGGGCGAGCCACTCGGCGGTGTCGGCCGTGGCCTCGGCGCGTTCCTCGGTCGCGGAGCGGGTGAGCAGGCCGAGCCGGTCGCGCAGGTCGACGTGGTCGCCGGTGAGCCGGGCGGCCGTGGGCGGCAGGTCATGGGTGGTGGCGGTGGCCAGGCAGTCGGCGCGCCAGCGCTCGGGCGGCAGCGGGCGTCCGTCGCCCTCCCAGTCGCGTTCGAACCACAGCACCGAGGTGCCGAGCACCCCGCGCCGCTGCAGCGTCTCGCGCACACCGGGCTCGACGGTGCCGAGGTCCTCGCCGATGACGACGGCCCCGGCGCGGGTGGCCTCCAGGGCGAGGATCGCGAGCATGGCGTCGGCGTCGTACCGGACGTAGGTGCCCCCGGTGGGCGGGCTGCCCTGCGGGACCCACCACAGCCGGAACAGACCCATGACGTGGTCGATGCGCAGGGCGCCGGCGGAGCGGAACAGGGCGCGCAGGAGCTCGCGGTAGGGGGCGTACCCGGTGGCGGCGAGCCGGTCGGGGCGCCAGGGCGGCAGGCCCCAGTCCTGGCCGCGGGCGTTGAAGGCGTCTGGTGGGGCTCCGACGGACATGCCGGCGGCGAACACGTCCTGCTGGGCCCAGGCGTCGGCGCCGACGGGGTGCACGCCGACGGCGAGGTCGTGCACGATCCCGACCGGCATGCCGGCCTCGCGGGCGGCGCGCTGGGCGGCGCGGAGCTGGCCGTCGGTGAGCCAGGCCAGGCGGGCGTGGAACTCGACGCGGTCGGCGAGCTCGGCGCGGGCACGCGCGGTCGCGGCCGAGCGGGGATCCCGCAGGCCCGGCGGCCACCGCTGCCAGTCGGAGCCGTGGATCTCTGCGAGGGCGTACCAGGTGGCGTGGTCGTCGAGGGCCTGGCCGTGGGCGGCGCGGAAGTCGTCGTAGGCGGCCCGGCGGCCGGGGCCGAGGGGGACGGCCAGGACCAGGTCCAGCGCCGCGCGCTTGAGTTCCCACACCGCGTCCCGGTCGATGAGGGCGCCCTTGTCGAGGACGGCGGCGCGCAGCCGCTCGGCCCGCTCCAGCAGGGCGCTCAGCCGCTCGCGGTCCGCGACGTAGGCGTACTCGGGGATGTCCTCGATCCGCAGGTGGACGGGGTCGGGGAAGCGGCGGGAGGACGGGCGGTAGGGGGAGGGGTCGGAGGGGGCGCCGGGTACGGCCGCGTGCAGCGGGTTGACCTGGACGAATCCGGCGCCGGCGGTGCGTCCGGCCCAGCCGGCCAACTCGGCGAGGTCGGCGAGGTCGCCCATGCCCCAGGAGCGGCGGGAGAGCAGGGAGTACAGCTGGACGAGGAGGCCGTAGGAGCGGCCGGGCGGGGCGGGCAGCCGGTCGGGGGCGACGACGAGGTGGGCGTGGCCGGTGCGGCCGTCGGGTGCGAGGGCGGTCACCCGGTGCACGCCGAGCGGCAGTTCCGCGGCGGTGTCCCGCTCCTGGCCGTCCTCGGTCTCGACGCGCAGGCGGGTGCCGGGCGGCAGCGCGGCGAGGGCGGCGGGGCCCTGCGGGTCGCCGGCCCAGTGCACGAGCGTCGGCGGCAGCAGGCGCTCGCGCAGCTCGCGTTCCTGTGCGGTGAGGGCGGTGCGTACGGCGGCGGGGCCGGTCGCGTCGACGCCGAGGGCGGCCAGGGCGGCGGCCACGGCGGAGGCGGGGACCGGGACGTCGCGGCCGGGGGCGGGGCTGTAGGAGGTGGCGACCCCGTGCAGCCCGGCGAGCCGGGCCAGGTCCGCGTCCGCGAGGTCCTCGAACGCCGCGGTCATCTACGACCTCGCGCCGAAGTCACCGGACTCGTACGACTGTGCGCCGAAGGCGTCCGACTCGCTGGTCAGCGGGGTGGCCTCGGCGAGCGGCGGCTCGCTGGTGAGGGGCTCGGCGTCGGGCAGGGGCGGTTCGCTGGTCAGCGGGGCCTGGGCGCAGGCGCTCTCGGCGCTGAACACGCTCAGCGGCGTGTCGCCGGTCGGGGCGGACGGGTCCGCCCCGGGTTTCCACTGGTCCGGGATCGAGAGCGGAGCCGGTGCGGCCACGGGGGCCTCCTTCTGGGTGGCGGTCGGATGCTGCGGTTTTGAACGGATTACGGCAGGCCTACCCCGTGACGGCGCGGGCACTCCCGACACCTGCTCGAACACGAGACGACGGGTGGTGCGCGCCCCCTGGCCTCTGACCTCGCGCCGGGTGCGGCCGGGCAGCGGGCGCGGGCCGGGGCTGCTGTTCGTGTGCTCCTGCCGGTGCTGTGGGCCGTGGCGAACACCTCCGGCACCGGTCGCGGGCGCATGCCGTTGACGGTCTTCGCGCTGGTCCTCGTGGTCGGTGCGGGCGCGGTGTGGCCGGCCGGGGGCACGGCCGGCGCGGTCGGGCGGCTGCCGGCGGGGGGGCGGCGGGCGCTCCTGGCTGTGCTGCGCGGGGACTCGCTCGGCGCGGGCATGACCTTCTGCACGACGGGCATCGGTCTGACGGCCGCCGCGATCCTCGTCGCCCTCGCGATCGCCCTCTACGGCCTCGCCGGCCGGGGGTACACCGCGCTGCTGGTTCCGGTGGGCGTGTACGCCTGCTGTCCGCCGGCGGCGGCCGCCTCGATGCCCCCACTGTGGCGTTCGGCGCGTCCGGGGGAGCTGCGGTACGCGTGAGCCGGACGGCTCCGGGGGCACGGTGGGCTCCCGGAGCCGGTTCGCGTCCTCGGCGCGGCCGGTACGCGAAGGCCCGGATCGCCGTCAGGCAGAAATGCCGTCGATCCGGGCCATGGCGTCGTCCGCGCCGTACGGCTGCAAGTAGGGCAGCCAGCGCGGGTCCCTGTGCCCGGTGCCGATGATGCGCCAGGCGAGCCCGCTCGGCGGCGCCGGTTTGTGGCGCAGGCGCCACCCCAGTTCGACGAGGTGACGGTCGGCCTTCACGTGGTTGCAGCGGCGGCAGGAGGCCACCACGTTGTCCCAGACGTGCTTGCCCCCGCGACTGCGCGGGATGACGTGGTCGACGCTGGTTGCGACGCCACCGCAGTACATGCACCGGCCCCCGTCGCGCGCGAAGAGCGCACGTCGGGTGAGGGGAACGGGCCCCCGATAGGGAACCCGGACGAATCGCTTGAGCCGGACCACGCTGGGTGCGGGGACTGTGACGGTTGCGCTGTGCATATAGGCGCCGGATTCCTCGAGGGAGACGGCCTTGTTCTCCAGGACGAGGACGAGCGCGCGGCGGAGCGGTACGACGCCGAGCGGCTCGTACGACGCGTTGAGGACCAGGACATGCGGCACGGGTGCCTCCTTGGGCGTCGGCGGCGCGTGGCTCGCGCCGGGACGATCTGCAGTCAGTCTCCCCTCATGCCTGGTGGAAGCGCCACCATGTCCCGGTAACGGGCTGGGAGTGTTTTCGACCACACCGGATACTTCCCCCGGATCATGGCCTGTTCAAGCCGACGTGAGTCCCGTCTCTCCTGCGCACCTCCTTGGCGGATCCGCGCGATGCCCACACAATGCCCCGTTAGTGTGGTGGCCCTGTCCGTCCGGTGACCTTTTCGTGACCTTGAAGACCTTGACCGCCCACCGGCACGGACCGCGCAGCACCTGGAGGTATCTGCCGTGTCGTCCTTGCCCGCCGTCCTCCTGGCCGCCGGTGCGTCGCCGACCCCGTCCCCCCCTCCGTCCGAGACGGCGCCGGCCGTGCCGGCGTCGCTGCAGGACGCCCAGCAGAGCGCGACGAACGCGGCGAGCTGGGTCGAGCAGAACTGGTCGACCTGGCTCGCGATGGGACTGCAGATCCTGCTGATCGTGGTGATAGCGGTCGCGCTGCGCGCGATGGTGCGGCGGGCGATCACCAAGCTGATAGACCGGATGGGCCGCACCGCCGAGGCCGTGAACGGCACGGCGCTGGGCGGGCTGCTGGTCAACGCCGAGCGGCGCCGGCAGCGATCGGCGGCGATCGGCTCGGTGCTGCGGTCGGTGGCGAGCTTCCTGATCCTCGGTACGGCCGCGCTGATGGTGCTGTCCACCTTCAAGATCAACCTGGCGCCGCTGCTGGCGTCGGCCGGGGTGGCCGGTGTGGCGATCGGTTTCGGCGCGCGGAACCTGGTCACCGACTTCCTCTCCGGCGTGTTCATGATCCTGGAGGACCAGTACGGCGTCGGTGACGTGGTCGACGCGGGCGTGGCCACCGGCGAGGTGATCGAGGTCGGGCTGCGCGTGACCAAGCTGCGCGGCGCGGACGGCGAGATCTGGTACGTCCGCAACGGCGAGGTCAAGCGGATCGGCAACCTCTCCCAGGGCTGGGCCACGGCGGGCGTGGACGTCACCGTCAAGGCCTCCGAGGACCTGGACCGGGTCAAGGCCACGCTGGACGACGTCGCCGAGCACATGAGCAAGGAAGAGCCCTGGAACGAGCTGCTGTGGGGCCCGATCGAGGTCCTCGGCCTGGACTCGGTGCTGATCGACTCCATGGTGGTGCGGGTCTCGGCCAAGACCATGCCGGGCAAGGCGCTGACGGTCGAACGGGAGATCCGCTGGCGCATCAAGCGCGCGTTCGACCAGGCGAGCATCCGCATCGTGGGCGGCGCGACGTCGGTCGAGGACGCGGAGGACACCCCCGACCCGGCGGCCTCGGTGGCCGCCCCGTCGGTCTTCGCCAACGCGGACTCCGCGCAGGCGAAGGCGACGACGCCGATGGCTCCGCAGCAGCCGGAGCCTCCGGGCAAGTAGCGAGCGGAACGGTTCAGCACACTCGTTCGAGTGAACAGACGGGGCATTCCGGCGCGCAGGGCGCATGGGGTGCCCCATCGTTCTGCCGGGGCGCCCAGCGCGGGCTTAGCCTGGCATCAGCGTGACGAGGAGAACCAGGGACGAGCGCCGAACCCATCATGGAGAGGGTCGTGATGCAGGTGGACCCCATCGACCTGTTGAGCGTGATCGAAGAAGCGTCGCCGACGCCGATTCGACCCGAGTATGTCGAGGGGACGGTCATCGCGCCGCCGCAACCTGACGAAAACCACAACGACGGCATCGGCGAACTGCACTACCAGTTCCGCACAGCCGGTTTCCGCCTCGTCGGCTTCGGCTGCGGCTACCGCGCCGCCCATAAGGACGGCAGCACCATGGCCTTGCTCATTCCGGACTTTTACGTGCGTCGCCGTAAGGCCTCGGAACTCGACGAGTCGTATCGCAAGGCCAACAAGGGCTGGTACCCGGTTGACATGATCGCCCTGGTCGGCGAAGTCACGTCATCCAATCACTGGGCGGACACCGGACCGAAACTCCGCACCTATGCTGCCGCCGGTGTCCCCGCCTACGTTCTGATCAACCGCAACACGAAGACTGCCCACTGCTATACGGACCCCATTCTCCCGAGTGACGACCCCACAAAGGCGTACTACAACGTGGACACCCCGGTCGACCTCGGCAGCCCCCTCCCCCTCCCCGCCCCCTACCCCACCCTCGACACCACCCCCTTCCTCGACAACTGAGCCCCCGGACGATCCCGCCCCCGAGGTAACGACTCCGTCTCCTCGGGGCCGTTGTCTATTGACGCCCCCTTCGTCCTGGGCTTACGTTCCTCGCACCGCGATAGGAAACTTTCCTAACAGTGATCCTCCGGCGTCCGTTGATCAAGGCTGGACGCCACGCCCGGGTCGCTGAAAAGCTGGGTGGCTGGAAAGGCAGGTGTCGACCCCATGGCAGGAACCGCCGGTACGCCGGGCACCCCGCGCGTGCTGCGCGCCATGAACGACCGCGCCGCCCTGGACCTCCTGCTGGAGCACGGGCCGCTGTCGCGCACCCGGATCGGGAAGCTCACCGGCCTGTCCAAGCCCACCGCCTCCCAGCTGCTGGCCCGCCTGGAGGCGGCCGGACTGGTGCGGGTCACCGGCACCAGCGAGGGCCGGCCGGGCCCCAACGCCCAGCTGTACGCCGTCAACCCCGCGGCCGCGCACGCAGCCGGGCTCGATGTGACCCCGGAGCGGATCCGCGCCGCCGTCGCCGACATCACCGGGCGGACCGTGGGTGAATTCGAGCTGCCGACCCCGGGGCGGCGGCCCGCCCGACCCGTCGTCCAGCAGGTCACCGACGCGCTCGACGGTGCCGTCAAGGCCGCCGGACTCGCCCGGTCCGATGTGCACCGGCTGGTCATCGGCACCCCGGGCGCCTTCGACCCCAACACCGGGCGGCTGCGCTACGCCTCCCACCTGCCCGGCTGGCACTCCCCCACCCTGCTCGACGAGCTCGCCGCCGCCCTGCCGATGCCGGTGGAGTACGAGAACGACGTCAACCTCGTCGCCCTCGCCGAACAGCGGCTCGGCGCCGCGAGGGGCCACGGCGACTTCGTCCTCCTGTGGAACCAGGAGGGGCTCGGCGCCGCCCTGGTCCTCGGCGGCCGGCTGCACCGCGGCTGGACCGGCGGCGCCGGCGAGGTCGGCTTCCTGCCGGTGCCGGGCACGCCCCTGGTCCGGCAGGTGACCAAGGCCAACAGCGGTGGCTACCAGGAGCTGGCCGGCTCCCAGGCCGTACCGAAGCTGGCCCGTGAACTCGGCATCCCGGACCTGCCGTCGGGGTCGTACACCGAGGTCGCCGCCGAGCTCGTGGCGCGGGGTGCCGACCACGTCTCCGGCCCCTACCGGGAGCTGCTCCAGACCTACGCGACCCGGCTCGCCACCGGTCTCGCCTCGCTCGTCTCGGTCCTCGACCCCGAACTCGTCGTCCTCAGCGGCTCCGCGCTGACGGCCGGCGGCGAGGTACTGCGCGCCCTCGTCCAGGCCGAACTGGAGGAGCTGGCCGCGGCCCGCCCCCGGCTGGTCGTCGGCGACGTCCACGAACACCCCGTTCTGCGCGGCGCGTTGGAGTCCGCGCTCGTGACCACCCGCGACGAGGTCTTCGACACCTCGCGCTGACCCCGGCAGCACCTCTCTTCCCGTTCACCCGTCCCTGGGAGACCTCGCCATGCCCACAGCCATACCCGAAGTCGCCCGAAAAGCGGCTTTCGCCCTGACCGCCTCCGCCCTGCTGCTCACCGCCACCGCCTGTACCGGACAGTCCGGCTCCGGTGCCACGGACGACGCCTCGAAGGACACGACCATCAACTTCTGGCACGCCTGGAGCGCGCCGAACGAGGTGCAGGCCGTCAAGTCCCTGGTCGCCGGCTTCGAGAAGGCGCACCCCAACATCCACGTGAACATCGTCGGCAACATGACGGACGACAAGATCAACCAGGCGCTGCGGTCGGGCGGTGACAAGGCACCGGACGTGATCTCCTCGTTCACCACCAACAATGTGGGCAAGTTCTGTTCATCGGGCGCGCTGGTCGACCTCAACCCCTTCTTCAGGAAGTCCGGGATCGACCCCGAGAAGACGTTCCCGAAGACGATGAACGAATACACCCAGTTCGACGGCAACCGCTGCACCGCGCCACTGCTCGGTGACGCGTACGGGCTCTACTACAACAAGACGGCGTTCAAGCAGGCCGGTATCGCGAATCCGCCGAAGACCTGGTCCGAGTTCGAGGCGGACGCCAAGAAACTGACCATCCCCCAGGGCGATGGCTACAAGCAGCTCGGATTCATGCCGGACTACCACGGCTGGGAGACCACCACCGAGCACTACTTCGCCCAGTTCTCGCCGACGTACTTCGGCAAGGACGGCAAGTCGGACCTCGCCACGGACCCGGCGTTCGAAAAGGGCTTCACACTCCAGAAGCGGCTCGTGGACGAACTCGGCGGATTCCAGAAGCTGGAGAAGTTCCGGGCGACGCTGGGTGACGAATGGGGTCCCAAGCACCCCTTCCACACCGGTCAGGTCGCCATGCAGCTCGACGGCGAATGGCGGCTCGGGATGGCCGAGCAGACCAAGCCGAAGTTCGAGATCGGGGTCGCCCCGCTGCCCGTGCCCGACGACCAGGCGGCGCAGTACGGCAAGGGCTACATCACCGGCACCATCGCGGGCATCGCCGCCACCAGCCACAAGCAGAACGCGGCCTGGGAATTCGTCAAGTACATCACCACGGACACGGACGCGGTGGTCGGCTTCGCCAACGACATCCACAACGTCCCCTCCACGCTGGCCGCGCTGAAGTCGCCGAAGCTGAAGTACGACCCGCGCTTCAAGACGTTCCTCGACATCGCCGCCGACCCGGACTCCACCACCACGCCCGCCTCGGTCAACGGCGGTGTGTACCTGGTGACGATCCAGCAGTTCGGTTATGACTACGAGAGCGGCAAGGCCACCGATCTGAAGGCCGGTCTGAAGAAGACGGCCGCGCAGATCGACACGGACATCGCGCAGGCGAAGTAGCCGATGAGTACGGTCACTCCGGCGTCGAAGCGCCGCCGGTCGGCGCTTCGCACCCTCGCCTTCATGTCGCC
This sequence comes from Streptomyces sp. NPDC001153, assembly GCF_053598315.1. Classification (NCBI taxonomy): domain Bacteria; kingdom Bacillati; phylum Actinomycetota; class Actinomycetes; order Kitasatosporales; family Streptomycetaceae; genus Streptomyces; species Streptomyces sp. NPDC001153. Next base: position 43,387 of record NZ_JBSFJZ010000028.1, on the reverse strand, counting down.
CTGGCTGATCGGCTTCGCGGTCTTCTTCGCGTATCCCCTGATCTCGACGGTCTATTTCTCCTTCATGCACTACGACGGTTTCCGGCCGCCGACGTGGAGCGGCGGGAAGAACTGGCGTTACGTCTTCGAGCACTACCCGCTCTTCTGGCCGGCCCTGCGCAACACGCTGTGGCTGGTCCTGGTGATGGTGTCCTTGCGGGTCGTCTTCGGGCTCGGCATCGGCCTGCTCATCACCAGGATCAGGACGGGTACGGGGGTCTTCCGCACCCTGTTCTACCTGCCGTACCTCGCCCCGCCGGTCGCCGCGACCATGGCCTTCGCCTTCCTGCTCAACCCCGGTACGGGCCCGGTCAACTCGATCCTGGAGAAGGCGGGCATCCCGGCGCCGGGCTGGTTCAACGACCCCGCCTGGTCCAAACCGGCCCTGACCCTGCTGGCGCTGTGGGGCATCGGCGACCTCATGGTCATCTTCATGGCCGCCCTGCTGGACGTGCCGGCCGAGCAGTACGAGGCGGCCGAGCTGGACGGGGCCTCGGCCTGGCAGCGGTTCCGGTACGTCACCCTGCCGAACATCTCACCGATCGTGATGTTCGCGGTCGTCACCGGCGTGATCCAGACCATGCAGTACTATACCCAGCCGCTGATCGCCGGGAAGGTCGCCTCCGGGGTGATCCAGGGCGCGGGCACCCAGTTCGAGCCCGGCTACCCGGACAAGTCCACGCTCACCCTCCCCCAGCTCGTCTACAACCTCGGCTTCCAGCGCTTCGACTACGGCTCGGCCTGTGTGGTGGCCCTGGTGCTGTTCGCCCTGTCGATGGTGTTCACCGGGTTCCTGATGCGGCGCCGGGGCGGTCTCATCCAGGCAGGTGACTGACCATGACCCAAGTACTGGACGAGCCGGTGGAGTTGAGGACGCCCTCCACGGCCGCCGAGCGCACCGCCCGGCGCAGGGCGCTGTTCGAATGGATCGCGGTCCACTCCCTCGGCGTCGCCGCCGCGCTGTTCTTCACCCTGCCGTTCGTGTTCGTCTTCCTGACCTCGCTGATGAGCGACACCCAGGCGCTCAGCCGCGACCTGATCCCGCACACCTGGGAGTGGGGCAACTACCGGAAGGTCTTCGACACCCCCGGCTTCCTCACCTGGTGGAAGAACACGCTGATCTACGCCGGCCTCGGCACCGTCCTGACCGTGGTGTCGTCCATCCCGGTGGCGTACGCGCTCGCCAAGTTCCGCTTCCGGGGCCGCAATCTGTCCCTGATGCTGGTGATCTCGATGATGATGCTGCCCCCGCAGGTGGTCATCATCCCGATGTACCTGTTCTGGGCGAAACAGCTGGACCTGTCCGGCACGCTGTGGCCGCTGATCATCCCGATGGCGTTCGGCGACGCGTTCTCCATCTTCCTGCTGCGCCAGTTCCTGATGACGATCCCGAACGAGTACCTGGACGCCGCGCGGGTGGACGGCTGCGGGGATCTCAGAACCCTGCTGAAGGTCGTCCTGCCCATGGCCAGGCCGGGGATCGCGGCCGTCGCCCTCTTCCAGTTCTTCTACGCCTGGAACGACTACTTCGGGCCGCAGATCTACGCCTCCGAGAACCCCGGCGCCTGGACGCTGAGCTACGGCCTGGAGTCCTTCAAGGGTGCCCACCACACGGACTGGAACCTCACGATGGCCGCGACCGTGCTGGTCATGGCCCCTGTGATCCTCGTGTTCTTCTTCGCCCAGAAGGCGTTCGTCGAGGGCGTCACGCTCACCGGAGTGAAGGGTTAACCACGACATGAAACTCACCGTGGTCGGCGGAGGCTCGACCTACACCCCCGAACTCATCGACGGCTTCGCACGTCTCAGGGACACCCTGCCCATCGAGGAACTCGTCCTCGTGGACCCGGCCGCCGAGCGGCTGGAGCTGGTGGGCGGGCTGGCCCGGCGGATCTTCGCCAGGCAGGGCCACCCCGGCCGGATCGTGACCACCGCCGACCTGGACGCGGGCGTGGACGGCGCCGACGCCGTGCTGCTCCAGCTGCGCGTCGGCGGACAGGCGGCCCGCGAGCAGGACGAGACCTGGCCGCTGGAGTGCGGCTGCGTCGGCCAGGAGACCACCGGCGCGGGCGGCCTGGCCAAGGCGCTGCGCACGGTCCCGGTGGTCCTCGGCATCGCCGAACGGGTCCGCCGTGCCAACCCGCGCGCGTGGATCATCGACTTCACCAACCCGGTCGGCATCGTCACCCGCGCCCTGCTCCGGGCCGGGCACCGGGCGGTCGGCCTGTGCAACGTGGCGATCGGCTTCCAGCGGAAGTTCGCGAACCTGCTCGGCGTGGCGCCGGCCGACGTGCATCTGGCGCACGTGGGCCTCAACCACCTCACCTGGGAGACCGGAGTACGGCTGGGCGGCCCGGAGGGCGAGAACGTCCTGCCCAAGCTCCTGGCCGAGCACGGTGACGCGATCGCCGACGACCTGCACCTGCCGCGCCCCCTCCTGGACCGCCTGGGCGTGGTCCCCTCCTACTACCTGCGCTACTACTACGCCCACGACGAGGTCGTACGCGAACTGCGCACCAAGCCGTCCCGGGCCGCGGAAGTGGCGGCCATGGAGCGGGAGTTGCTTCAGATGTACGGCGATCCGGCCCTGGACGAGAAGCCGGCGCTGCTCGCCCGGCGCGGCGGCGCCTACTACTCGGAGGCGGCCGTGGACCTGGCGGCGGCGCTGCTGGGCGGGGGAGGCAGCCCGTACCAGGTGGTGAACGCGTTCAACCGGGGCACCCTGCCGTTCCTCCCCGACGACGCGGTGATCGAGGTGCAGGCCGCGGTCGGCCCGGCCGGCCCGGTCCCGCTGCCGGTGCCGGAGCCGGCTCCCCTGTTCACCGGTCTGATCGCGAACGTGACGGCGTACGAGGACCTTGCCCTGGAGGCGGCGCTGCGCGGCGGCCGTGACCGCGTCTTCCGCGCCCTGCTCGCCCATCCGTTGATCGGTCAGCACGCGTACGCCGACGCCCTCACCGACCAGCTGATCGCACACAACCGGGAGCACCTCGCGTGGGCCTGACCCAGACCGTCCTCGCCATCGACGCGGGGAACAGCAAGACCGACGTGGCCGTGGTCACCGCCGCCGGGGAGGTGCTGGCCACGGCCCGTGGCGGCGGTTTCCGCCCGCCCGCGGTGGGGGTGAGGGCGGCGGTGGACGCGCTGGCCGAACTGGTGGGACGCGCCTTCGCGGACGCGGGCCTCACGTCCGTCGCGCATGTCTCGGCGTGCCTCGCCAACGCCGATCTGCCCGTCGAGGAGGAGCAGTTGGCGACGGCGCTCCAGGCGCGCGGCTGGGGCGCGTCGGTGCAGGTGCGCAACGACACCTTCGCGATCCTGCGCGCGGGCGTCGCCGAGCCCCGCGGGGTGGCCGTGGTGTGCGGGGCGGGCATCAACTGCGTCGGCATGCGCCCCGACGGCCGTACCGCGCGCTTCCCGGCCATCGGCCGGATCTCCGGTGACTGGGGCGGGGGCTGGGGCCTGGCGGAGGAGGCGCTGTGGTTCGCGGCCCGCGCGGAGGACGGCCGGGGCGAGCCGACGGCCCTGGCCCGCACCCTGCCCGGCCACTTCGGGCTGCCGACGATGTACGCGCTGATCGAGGCGCTGCACCTGGAGCACGTCGGCCACGACCGCCGGCACGAGCTGACCCCGGTGCTCTTCGCGACGGCCGCCGACGGCGATGCGGTGGCCCGCTCGATCGTCGCCCGGCTCGCGGCGGAGGTGGCGGTGATGGCCACGGTGGCGCTGACCCGCCTGGACCTGCTCGACGAGGAGACGCCGGTGCTGCTGGGCGGCAGCGTCCTGACCGCCGGGCACGCCCTGCTCGACGACGGCATCCGCGACCTGCTGACCGCGCGCACCCCCAAGGCCGACGTCCGCGTGGTCACGGCGAGCCCGGTCCTGGGCGCGGCCCTGCTGGGACTGGACCGCCTGGGGGCGGCCCCGCAGGCGCGGGAGCGGGCGCGGAAGCACTGGGAGGGGTAGCCGCTGCCCCACCTCCCCGTCGCCCTCCCCGGGGGAACCGAACAGATGCTCCCGGCGTATTCATGAGCAGCGCACGCTGCGATCCGATCAAGATCCAGTGAAGGCCGGTGCGGATGTCGGTCCGGGCGGCGATACTTGGCGGCGAACGGATGACCATGGGGGAGGTCGAGTGACACACCCGCCGAAGAGCACGGCAGCGCCACCGGTGGCGGGATCCGGCCTGCCCGGAGCCCCCGGCATCCCCGCGCAGCCCGTCCGCCCGGCACCCGCCGGCTCCCCCGCGCCGTCCGCCCGGCGGAGCGCGTTCGCCGAGGGCGTCGACCGGCTGCGGGACGCGGCGACCACCGAGCCGGGGCGGCTGCGGATCATCGGGGCCGTACTGGCACTGCTGGTCGTGGCGTTCGGCGCGGCCGCGGCCTGGCAGGCCAGTGAGCGGGGGGCCGCCGCCGACGACGTGCTGCACCGCAGCCAGCCGCTGAGTTCCGGCGCGGCGGACATCTACCGGTCGCTGGCCGATGCCAACACCGCCGCCTCCAGCGGTTTCCTGGCCGGCGGTCAGGAGACGGCCGTCTCCCGCGACCGGTACGAGAAGGACATCCGTACCGCCGCCGCGGGCCTGGTGACGGCCGCCGCGAACGCCGAGCCGGGCTCCGCCTCCGAGACGACCGTCGCCAGGCTGAACACGCTGCTGCCCGAGTACAAGGGGCTCATCGAGCGGGCGCGGACCTACAACCGGCAGGGCTACCCGGTCGGCGGCGCGTATCTGCGGTACGCCAACGAGAAGATGCAGAAGGAGATGCTCCCGGCGGCGGAGGATCTCTACACCAAGGAGAACCAGCGGCTCGACGCCGACTACGGCGACGCGACGCCGTATCCGTGGGTCGCCATCGCGCTCGGCGTGCTCGCGCTCGCCGCGCTCGGCTGGGCCCAGAACCGCACCTACCGGCGCACCAACCGCGTCCTCAACCACGGCCTGATCGCCGCCTCCGCCGCCACGACCGTCGCCCTGCTGTGGCTGGTCGTCGGGCACGCGGTGGCCCGCTCGGAGCTGAACGGCTCCTACGACCACGGCATCCGCTCGCTGACCGTCCTGCACGACGCCCGGATCGCCTCCCTGAAGGCACGCGGCAACGAGAACCTGAGCCTGGTGGCGCGCGGCGCGGAGACCGTCACGGTCGACGGGCAGACGTACGACGCGTACTACTACGACTTCGACAAGGACATGACCAACCTCGGCACGAGCCTGGCCCGGGCGGCGAAGCTCGCCGACGACCAGGGCGGCAGCACTCCGGTGAAGGCGGCCGAGGGCAACATGGCGGTGTGGAAGCAGCGCCACACCGCCGCCCGCACCGAGGACGAGGACGGCAACTACCAGCAGGCGCTGGACGAGGTGATCGGCGCCAAGGGCGCCACCGGCGAGTGCTTCGACGGCGTCGACACCAATCTCGCCCGGGCCATCGACCACGAGCAGGCCGAGTTCCAGCGGGCCGCCGGCGACGGCCGGGACGCCATGGCCGGGCTGCCGGCCGGCGCGGCCGTGCTCGCGGCGCTCGGCGCGGCCGGCGCGCTGTTCGGCATCGGCCGCAGGCTTTCGGAGTACCGGTGACAGGGGGCATGACGATGTACGCGGCGCGTGTACGGGCCTCCCTGCGGGGCTGGGGCGGGGTCGGCGCGATGGCGGTGCTGTGCGCGCTGGCACTGGCGTTCGTCCTGCTGCTGCCGTGCACCCAGCAGCCCCTGCCGCACCGCCCGGCGCGGACCGGTCAGGCCGTCGCCAACGGTGTGCAGGCCCGCGCCACGGACTGCACGCCCTCCGGGGCGCAGAACCAGACCCTGTCGCCGTCCGGCGCGGACGGCCCGACGATCGACGCGATCAAGGCCCGTACGGGCGCCAAGCGCAAGCTGATCGTCGGCGTGGACCAGAACAGCTACCACTGGGGCTACCGCAACCCCAACACCCAGGGCGCGGAGCTGGAGGGCTTCGACATCGACCTGGTGCACCGGATCGCGCAGGACATCCTCGGCGACCCGGAAGCGGTGCAGTTCAAGGCGATCCCGACCAGCCAGCGGATCTCCGCGATACAGGACGGGCGGGTGGACATGGTCGTGCGGACCATGACCATCACCTGCGACCGGCTGTCCCAGGTGGCGTTCTCCGCCCCCTACTTCAAGACCGGACAGCAGGTCCTCGCGCCCAAGTCGTCGTCCGTCACGGGCTACAACAGCACCCTGGCGCACAAGAGGATCTGTACGGCGGCCGGTTCGACGGCGTACACCAAACTGGACGCCGACAAGAAGGACGGCACCCTGCCCGCCTCCACGGACATCTCCACCACCGTGCCGAACCAGCTCGACTGCCTGGTCAGGCTGCAACTCGGCGAGGCGGACGCGGTGGTGACCGACGGCGCGCTCGCCGCCAGCCAGGCCGCGCAGGACCCGACCGTCGAACTCAAGGGCGGGGCGTTCACCACCGAGTACTACGGCGTGGCGATGAAGAGGGACGCCTCCGATCTGGTACGCCGGGTCAATCGCATCCTGGTGGACTACCGCGCCGGCGGCTGGCAGGTGTCGTACGACAAGTGGCTGTCGGCGACACTGGGGAAGGACTCGAGCGCGTCCAAGCCGCCCGCACCGCAGTATCTGCGCACGAGCTGAGCCACATCCGACCGGAAACCTTAAAGCAGCGAGAGGTGATCGATGGGCGTCACGGACCCCGCCGGGCCGGTGATGGACCGGGACGAGGTGGACCGTGCGCTGGCGCGGCTCGGCCAGGAGCACGAGGCGATCGAGACCTCGCTGCTGGCACTGCAGGACCACGCGGGCCGCAGACTCCTCGAAGGCGCCGAACTGACCGGCGTCACCAGGGAACGCTGGCAGGCCACGGAGGCGCGGATCACCCTGCTGTGGGGGTATTTCGACGCCTACGCCGACGCGCTGCGCTCCGCCCGCGAGATCCGCTCCCGGCGCCGCTGGTCCAGCCGCGAGGACCTGGTGGAGCTGACCGATCTGCTGCGCGGCGAGGCCGTCACCGTGGCCGGCAACGGCACGCTCAGCGAGTCCTTCTCGCTTTCCGGCCTGGTGGACCGGATGAACGAGCTCTACGCGACGAGCCTGGACCTGGTCGTCGCCGCCGACGCGGTGTGGTCGGCGCTGCCCGCCAGGATCGATTTACTCGCCGCGGAACTCCAGCGCACCCGCAAGCTCGCGCACTCCGTCGGCGTACGCCCCGGCGAGCACCCGGCCGGTGACGACCTGGAGCGGATCACCCGCACGCTCACCAAGCTGCGCGAGGACGTCGTCTCCGACCCGCTCGCCTTCTGGGTGCCGGCCGAGGGCAGTTCGGCGCCGGGCGGCGGCCGTCCGGACACCACGGTGTACGACCGCGAGGCGCGCGCCCTGGAGGACGTGCGCCGGGAGATCGACGCCGTGCTGACGGTCCGGCAGGACGCGGAGGCGCGGCTGATCCGGCTGCGGGACGTGCTCTCGCGCGCCGACCGCACGCTCGCCGAGGCCCGCACCGCGCGCGGCGAGGTGCTGGCGAAGATCGCGGCGACCGAGGTGCCGGTGGTCAGCGGCCCGCCGACCGTGCTCCAGGAGCAGCTGGCGACGGCGGCCGAGTACCGCAGGCAGGCCCAGTGGCACCGGCTCTCCCCGCTCCTGGAGTCCCTGGAGCAGAAGGCCGAGGACGAACTGCTGCGCGCCCGTGAGTCGTTGACCGCCGTCACCGCGCCGCTCGCGGTCCGCGCCGAGCTGCGCGGCCGGCTCGACGCCTACAAGGCCAAGGTGGCCCGGCACGGGCTCGCGGAGGACCCGTTCCTGGTCGAGCGGTACGACGCGGCCCGGCGCATGCTGTGGAGCGCGCCCTGCGACCTGCGGGTGGCCGAACAGGCCGTGCTGCGCTACCAGCAGCTGGCGGCCGAACTGCTCGGCGGCGCGGGCGCGCCCGAGGACCGTAAGGGGGACCAGTCATGAGCCAGCCGGGGCAGACCTGTCAGCGGCCGGGCTGCGAGGGGTCGTACGAGGACGTGGGCCGCGGCGAGCTGTACTGCGACACCTGCGGCCTGGCACCGGTGGTCTCGGCGAGCGGCATGGTCGGTTCGCCGGCGACCGGGGTGACCAGGGGTGCGGCGGACAGCGGCAGTTCGCGCAGCAGTTCCCGTACGTCCTCGCAGTCGTCGAAGTCGCGCCGCTCGGTGTCCGGGCGGCTCTCGCGGTCCCTGTCGGGCCGCTCCAGCGGGCGTTCGGTGTCGGTGCGCAGCTCGGGTTCCTCGTCCGGGACGTCGACCCGCGGGCGGCTCGGCGCCGGTCTGGTTCATGTGCCGCAGGTGCCGCGGCCCGACCCGCGCGCGATGGTGCTGGACAACCCGGAGGTGCCGGAGCGCAAGCGGTTCTGCTCGCGCTCGGACTGCGGGGTGCCGGTGGGCCGGGCCCGGGGGGAGCGGCCGGGGCGCACGGAGGGTTTCTGCACCAAGTGCGGGCACCCGTACTCCTTCGTGCCCAAGCTGAAGGCCGGGGACATCGTGCACGGCCAGTACGAGGTGGTGGGCTGCCTCGCGCACGGCGGGCTCGGCTGGATCTACCTCGCCGTGGACCGGGCCGTCTCCGACCGGTGGGTGGTGCTCAAGGGCCTGCTGGACACCGGTGACCAGGACGCGATGGCCGCCGCGATCTCCGAGCGGCGCTTCCTCGCGGAGATCGAGCACGCCAACATCGTGCGGATCTACAACTTCGTGGAGCACCTGGACCAGCGCACCGGCTCCCTCGACGGCTACATCGTCATGGAGTACGTCGGCGGCAAGTCCCTGAAGGAGATCGCCAACGCCCGCCGCACACCGCAGGGCCGCCGGGACCCGCTGCCGGTGGAGCAGGCGTGCGCGTACGGCATCGAGGCGCTGGAGGCCCTCGGCCACCTGCACAGCCGTAACCTCCTCTACTGCGACTTCAAGGTCGACAACGCCATCCAGACCGAGGACCAGCTCAAGCTCATCGACATGGGCGCCGTGCGTCGCATGGACGACGACGAGTCGGCGATCTACGGCACGGTCGGCTACCAGGCGCCCGAGGTCGCCGAGGCGGGCCCGTCGGTGGCGAGCGACCTGTACACGGTGGGTCGTACGCTCGCGGTGCTGACGTTCGACTTCCAGGGCTACACGAACGTCTACGCGGACTCCCTGCCCGACCCGGACACCATCGACGTCTTCCGCCGCTACGAGTCCTTCTACCGGCTCCTGGTCCGTGCCACCGACCCCGACCCGGCCCGCCGGTTCGCCTCCGCGCAGGAGATGGCCGAACAGCTGACCGGCGTGCTGCGCGAGGTCGTCTCCCTGCAGACCGGGCAGGCGCGGCCCGCGCTGTCGACGCTGTTCGGGCCCGAAGTGAGGGTCATCGACCGGGAGTTGTTCCCCCGGCTGGACGGGGATGTGTCCCGGCTGGGGGCGCGGCCCCCGGCCAAGGCCCCGTCACCCGTCCCGGCCGCGCTCCCGGCCGCCCTCGTCAGGCCCGTCGACACCCCCGCCACCGCGCTCGCCCTGCCGGTCCCGCTCGTCGACCCGGGTGACCCCAACGCGGGCTTCCTGGCGGGTCTGATGACCTCCGCGCCGGCCGAGCTGATCGCGGCCCTGGACGCGGCGCCGGCGCAGACCGTGGAGACCCGGCTCCGGCAGGTCCGTGCCCGGCTGGAGAGCGGTGACCACCAGGCCGCGCTGATGAGCCTGGCCAAGCTGGAGGAGGAGCGGCCCGACGACTGGCGGGTGGTGTGGTACCGGGGCGTGGCCGCCCTGGTCACCGGCGACTTCGAGGGCGCCGCGCTCTCCTTCGACGCGATCTACGACGCCTTCCCCGGCGAGGCCGCGCCCAAGCTGGCGCTCGGCCTGTGCGCGGAGGTGCTGGGCCAGCTGGACAACGCGGCCGAGTACTACCACCTGGTGTGGGCGACCGACCCGAGTTTTGTGAGCGCCGCCTTCGGGCTCGCCCGGGTGCAGCTCGCGGCCGGCAACCGGCACGGTGCCGTGCGGACCCTGGAGTCGGTGCCGGAGTCCTCCATCCACTACACGGCCGCCCGGGTCGCCGCCGTCCGGGCGCGGCTCAGACAGCGCACCGCCACCGCCGGTGACGTACCGTTCCTGGACGACCTGACGGCCGCCGCCGGGCAGGTCGAGGCGCTGGACGCGTACGGTCTGGACCCGGCGCGGCGCGAGCAGTTGTCGGCGGAAGTCCTCGGCTCGGCGCTGGACTGGATACTCTCCGGTGGCCAGGGCACCCCGCCCGCCGCCGGCGGACGGGTGCTGCTGGGCAGCGGTCTGGACGAGCGGGGCCTCCGCTTCGGCCTGGAGCGTGCCTACCGCACGCTGGCCCGGCTGGCGCCCGGCGGCGAGGAGAGGATCGAACTGGTGGAACGGGCCAACCGTTACCGCCCCCGGACGTGGGTGTAGTTGATGTCGCAGATGCCCCAGCAGGCCGCACTGCCGAAGTGCCCGAGCTGCGCGGAGCCCGTCGAGCCGGGTGACCTGTTCTGCGGAGCGTGCGGGTACGACCTCTCCGTCGTACCCGCGCCGCCGCAGGACCATCCGACGCTCACCATGACCGGTTCCCCGGGGGACGGCGTGGACTGGCCCGCCCCCGAGCCGGACGGCTCCAACAGCCCGCAGGCGCCCCATCTGCCGGCCGACCTGCCCGGCACCGACTCCGGCGGGTCACCCCTGCCCGAACACGGGGCCGGCCCGGACCCGCACGGCCACGGGTCCGGGCCGCAGCCAGCCGGTTCCGGGGTGCGCTTCGACCGGCCCGCGGAGCTCGACGAGTACCCGTTGCAGGCGCCGGACCCGCGAGTGGCCGAGAGTCCCGGGAACACGGCCGGGCCGGAGGAGCCCGCGCAGGTGTGCGTGGCCTGCCGGGCCGGCCGGGTGGACAGCGACGGCTACTGCGAGAACTGCGGGCACGCCCAGCCCCGCGAACGCGACCACATGGAGCGGGAGTCGGGCCCGGTGGCCGCCGTGAGCGACCGGGGTCTGCGCCACCACCGCAACGAGGACGCCTTCACCGTCGGCCACACCGCGCTGCCCGACGGCACCCCGGCCGCCCTCGCGATCGTCTGCGACGGCGTGTCCTCCGCGACCCGCCCCGACGACGCGTCGACCGCCGCCTCCCAGGCGGCCGGTGACACGCTGCTGGCCGCCCTGCCGCGCGGCACGCATCCGCAGACGGCCATGCACGAGGCGATCGTCGCCGCCGCGCAGGCCGTCAACGCGCTCGCCGAGGAACCCGCCACGGCCCGCGAGCACGCCCCGCACCAGAACGCCCCGGCGTGCACGATCGTCGGCGCGGTCGTCGCCTCCGGTCTGCTGGTCGTCGGCTGGGTCGGCGACAGCCGCGTCTACTGGGTGCCGGACGACCGCAGCGCGCCGGCGGCCCGGCTCACCGAGGACGACTCCTGGGCCGCGCAGATGGTCGCCGCCGGCCTGATGAGCGAGGCCGAGGCGTACGCCGACGAGCGCGCCCACGCGATCACCGGCTGGCTCGGCGCGGACGCCTACGAACTGGAGCCGCACACCGCGTCCTTCAAGCCGGACCGGCCCGGAGTCGTGGTGGTGTGCACCGACGGCCTGTGGAACTACGCCGAGTCGGCCGAGGAGATGTCCGAGGTCGTGCCGGCGGACGCGGCCGAGCGCCCGCTGCACAGCGCCCGGGTGTTGGTCGGCCACGCCCTGGACGGCGGGGGCCACGACAACGTAACAGTGGCCGTCGTGCCGTTCCCGGTGCCGCCGCAGGGGGCAGGATCGGCCTGAGGCCGCGGGTCGGAGGGGACCGGCCCGTTCACAGCCATCGTCCTGCATCGGCAGGGCGGTCAAGGGGGATTTGAGTACGCATGGCCAATTTCGCGAAGTCGCATGTGCCGCAGTTCTCGATGGACGTCTATCAGAACGAGTACCTGCCGGAGGGCGGGCGCGAGGTCAACGCGATCGTCACGGTGACCTCGACCGGCGGCGGCACGGTCGGCAGCGCCGTGGCACCGCTGTACCCGCGCGGCCAGGGCCCGTCGGCCGCCGTGGCGCTCATGGTCGACTGCTCCGGTTCGATGGACTACCCGCCGACCAAGATGCGCAACGCCCGGGACGCCACGGCCGCCGCGATCGACACCCTGCGCGACGGCACGCACTTCGCGGTGATCGGCGGCACGCACGTGGCCAAGGAGGTCTATCCGGGCGGCGGGCGGCTCGCGGTCGCCGACGCCGCCACCCGTGAACAGGCCAAGCAGGCGCTGCGACGGCTCAGCGCGGGCGGCGGCACGGCCATCGGCACCTGGCTGCGGCTCGCCGACCGGCTGCTGAACTCGGCGGACGTCACCATCCGGCACGGCATCCTGCTCACCGACGGCCGCAACGAACACGAGTCGCCGGAGGATCTGAGGGCGGCGCTGGATGCGTGTGCCGGACGGTTCACCTGTGACGCGCGGGGCGTGGGCACCGACTGGGAAGTGAAAGAAGTCACAGGGATCGCCTCCGCGCTGCTCGGCACCGCCGACATCGTCGCCGACCCGGCCGGGCTCGCCGCCGACTTCACACAGATGATGGAGACGGCGATGGGCAAGGAGGTCGCCGACGTCTCCCTGCGGGTGTGGACGCCGGTCGGCACGGCCATCCGGTTCGTCAAGCAAGTCGCGCCCACCGTCGAGGACTTGACCGCCCGCCGCACCGAGGCCGGGCCGCGCGCCGGGGACTACCCGACCGGCTCCTGGGGCGACGAGTCCCGCGACTACCACCTGTGCGTCCAGGTCCCGGCCGCCGGCCTCGGCCAGGAGATGCTCGCCGCGCGCGTCTCGCTGGTGGTGCCGCAACCGGACGGATCGGTACAGAACCTCGGCGCGCAGGGCCTCGTACGGGCGGTGTGGACCGACGACATGGTGGCCTCCACCTCGATCAACCCCCAAGTCGCCCACTACACCGGGCAGGCCGAACTGGCACAAGCCATCAGGCAGGGCCTCGATCTCCGCAAAGCGGGCGATTTCGATGGTGCAACGGCCAAACTGGGGCGTGCCGTTCAGCTCGCCAACGCCTCCGGGAACGCCGATACTGCGAAACTGCTTGCGAAGGTGGTGGACGTGGTCGATGCCGCGACAGGTACTGTGCGGTTGAAGACGAAGGTCGCAGAGGCGGATGAGATGACTCTGGAGACCCGGTCCACAAAGACTGTTCGTGTAAAGAAGTGACCCAGTAGAACATCCGGAGAAGGGGAAGCGCCGACATGCCGACCTGCCCGAACGGACACCAGTCGGGTTCCGACGACTGGTGCGAGGTGTGCGGTCACCGCATGGCCGGTGCCGTACCTCCGCCCCCGCCGCCGCCCCCGCCCGCGGGCGGTTACGGCTTCCCGCCGCCCGGCGGCCCGAACGGCCCCGGCACCCAGGCCGGCACACGCCCGCCGGCCGCGTCGGCCTCGGAGCCGGAGCTGTGCCCGCAGTGCCGCACGCCCCGCGAGGGCGGCGCGCCCTTCTGCGAGGAGTGCCGGTGGAACTTCCTGACCAACACGGCCACCTCGTACACCCCGGCCTCGCCGCGCCCGCCGCAGCCGCGGTTCCAGCCGCCGAGCGCGACGTACGGCGGCAATGACGGGTACGAGTACCAGGGCTCGCGGCCCTCGCAGATGAACCGGCCCGCCGAGCCGATCCCGTCCTTCGGCAGCGAGCCCTCGGGCCCGACGCCGTTCGCCGGCGAGCGCGGCCCGTCGGGACCGCCGACCGCGCCCGGCCCGGGCGGACCTGGCGGTCCGGGCGGTCCGGGTGCCTTCGGTGGCGGCCCGGGTTCGGGCGGTCCGTCCGGTTTCAGCGGCGGTCAGGGCCAGGGTCCCGGCGGCCCCGGCGGCCCCTCCGGCTTCGGCGGTGGCCCCGGGCAGCCTCAGGGCCAGGGCGCCGGCGGTCCTTTCGGCCGTGAGCCCTCCGGTCCCGGGGGCCCCTTCGGCCGTGAGCCCTCGGGTCCCGGCGGCCCCACTCCCCCCGGCCCGCCCCAGGGCGGTCCCTCCGGCTTCGGCGGCGACCCCTCGCGTCCGGTACCGCCGCCGCCCGGTCCGACCCCGCCCGCCGGTCCCGGTGCCGGGCCCGGCGGTGCCCCGCAGGCGTACCAGCAGTCCGGACCGCCCGCGCCGCCCGCGTTCCCGCGGGAGACCGGCCGGCCCCCGGTCGGCGGTCCGCCCGGCGGCACCGGGCTGCCGGCCGGTCCCCCGCCGCCCGGCCCCTCCTTCGGCGGTGACGACGACTGGGTGATCTCCCCGCCGTCGGCCTCCGGCCCGCAGGGCGGACAGACCGGTGGCGGTTACGGCTACCCGCCGGTGCCGCCGCAGCGGGCCACCTGGACGGCGACCATCGGCCCGGACCGCGACTACTTCATGGCGATGATGCAGCGCTCGGGTCCCGAGGCCGCGGGCCTGAACCTGCCCGCGTACTCGCCCGAGCAGCAGCGCACGCTCAGCGGCAACCAGGTCACCATCGGCCGCCGCCGGCACTCCACCGGCGACACCCCCGACATCGACCTGGCGGTGCCACCGGAGGACCCGGGCGTCTCGCACCAGCACGCGGTGCTGGTACAGCAGCCGGACGGCAGCTGGGCGGTCGTCGACCAGAACTCGACCAACGGCACCACGGTCAACATGTCCGAGGAACCGATCCAGCCGTTCGTGCCGGTTCCGCTGCAGGACGGCGACCGGGTGCACGTGGGCGCCTGGACGACGATCACCATCCGCCGGGCCTGAGCGGCACCGGGGACGGTCACCGGAGGGGCCAGGCGTACGGCCCCTTCGGCTCGTCCAGCCACGCCCAGGCGTGCTCGCCGTCGACCGTGACGCCATACCGTTCGCGCTCCGGCATGCCCTCGCGCTCCCACAGCGCGCAGGCCTCCTGCGGATCGAGGATGCCCCGGGTCAGCCCGAGCAGGAAGCGGAGCGTCTCCTGCTCGCGGGCCCGGCCCGGCAGCCCGGCGAGCGACACGCCCTCCGGATCCGGCCTGCCCTCACCGCGCAGCGGCACGAAGTAGGCGGGCGTGGACAGGAAACGGCCCTCGCCGTGGGCCGCGTCGCGCACCGTCAGCGCGAGCAGGCCGGTGGCCAGCGGCGTCAGGATGCGGGCGCCGGCGCGGCACTGGGCGAGCCAGGCACGCGGGACCGTGGGCAGCTCACAGGTGGCGATGATCCGGTCGAACGGGGCGCGTTCGGGCACACCGCGCGCGCCGTCGCCGGTGACGACGGCCGGGCGGTATCCGGCCGCTTCCAGGTGCCGGCGGGCCGACTCGGTGATCTCCGGTTCCAGATCGACGGTGGTGACGAGGTCGCCGTCGCCGAGCCGGTGGGCGAGCAGCGCCGCGTTGTAGCCGGTGCCGGCGCCCACCTCCAGGACCCGGTCTGCGTCCTCGACCTCCAGCGCGGCCAGCATCCGCGCCATCAGGGAGGGTTGACTGCTGGAGGAGACCAGCTCGCCGTCGCGCAGCCGGGTGGCCAGCGGAACGTCCTCGTAGACGCCGCGCACCCAGCGCTCGCGGGCCTCCCGGTCGGGACTCTCGCCCCAGCGGCGCTCGTAGCCGCGCGGTCCGGCGACGTAGTAGTACGGCACGAACAGGTGCCGGGGCACCGCCGCGAACGCCTCCCGCCACACCGGGTCCCCGGCCCAGGCTCCCTCGGCGTCGATCTCCCGCACCAGCGCGTCCCGCGCGGCGGCGGCCAGGCGGTCGATCTCGGCGTCGTAGGCACCCATGGGTCCACAGTAGGGGCGAGCGGCTCCCCGACAGGCCCGAGCCGGGCGGAGCCGGACCGCGGGTCCTAGGCCTTGAGTCCTGGGTCACCCGGTCTGAGACCATGGACGGGTGAATGAGATTCGGCGCGGCACGCTGCAGGAGCAGACCTTCTACGAGCAGGTCGGCGGGGAGGAGACCTTCCGCCGGCTGGTCCACCGTTTCTACGAGGGAGTGGCCGGGGACCCGGAGCTGCGGGCGATGTACCCGGAGGAGGACCTGGGCCCGGCCGAGGAGCGGCTGGCCCTGTTCCTGATGCAGTACTGGGGCGGCCCCACCACCTACAGCGAGAACCGCGGCCACCCCCGGCTGCGCATGCGGCACGCCCCGTTCACGGTGGACCGGGCGGCGCACGACGCCTGGCTGCGGCACATGCGGGTCGCCGTCGAGGAACTCGGGCTGTCCGAGGAGCACGAGACGACGCTGTGGAACTACCTGACGTACGCCGCCGCGTCGATGATCAACACCCCGGAGTGACGAACAGCGGAACGGGATGAGCCGGAAGGAGCCACCTGGGCTCAGCGCACGCTGACGCCCAGCGGGCCGAGGCCCGTCCGCCGTACGGCGACGGAGCCGTACGGGGTGCGCAGCCTGAGCCACGCCCCCGAGGAGAACAGCGCGGTGTCGGCCGGTTCGGTGCCCGGCCGCAGGAAGCCCAGGGACTGGGCCGCGTGCACCGCCCGCACCGGAAGCCCGGTCCGCCCGATCTCCCGGGACCAGATGTCCCGCCCGATCCGGTCCAGCTCCGCGCGGGTACGGCCGTCCGGCGCCAGCTCCTGCGTACGGGACCGGAACTCGGTGACCGCCGCGGTGACGGTCGCCCGCAGCGCGTCCGGCGCGGGCAGCCCCGGCTCGGGCTGCCAGCCGCCGCGCGGCGGCAGCACACCGGCCCACGGCGGACCGGTGACCGCGGCCGGCACGGTGGCGGTGGCCGCCCGTTCGTCCACCGACTCCAGGAACTCACCGGCGGAGACGGTCACGTCGAGGGTGACCTCGAGGCCCTTCTCGTAGGGCTTCGCCAGCCGTACCGCGCGGACGGCCAGCACCTCGAACGACGGCGGCCGGCCGAAGACGGCGAGCGCCGTGCCGGCCGCCTGCAGACGCACCGCGGCTCCACGGTCGTAGTGGAGCAGCCGGGAGAGGAAGGCGGCGAGATCGGCCGCCTCCGTCTCGTCGGCCAGGTGCAGCACGGTCATGCGGCGACGGCCTCCTCGCCGGCGTCGTCCGCTGCGTCGGTGTCGTCCGCGTCGTCGGTGTACCGCTGGAGGAACTCCCGCTCCTCGGCGGTGAGCCGGCGTGGCCGCTGCGTCTCGAAGTCGAACGGGACGACCACGGTGGAGGCCCGGACGTAGATCACGTCCGCGTCCTTCACCTCGTAGGTGACGGTGAAGGACGCGGCCCTGACCTGGGTGACCCACAGCTCGATGTCCACGGGCGTGGGCCGGTGGACGAGCTGGCGCTTGTAGTCGATCTCATGGCGCGCCACCACGGACCCCTGCTTGGACTCCTTGCCGCGCAGGGACAGGAAGTCGATGCGAGCCTCCTCCAGATAGCGGAGGAAGATCGCGTTGTTGACATGTCCGTACGCGTCCATGTCCGACCAGCGCAGCGGGCAGCGATAGATGTGGCGCAAGACCGATCAGCCCCGGGTCAGCTTCTTGTAGGTGGCGCGGTGCGGACGCGCGGCGTCCGGGCCCAGCCGCTCGATCTTGTTCTTCTCGTAGGACTCGAAGTTGCCCTCGAACCAGAACCACTTCGACTCGCCCTCGTAGGCGAGGATGTGCGTGGCGACGCGGTCGAGGAACCACCGGTCGTGGGAGACGACCACGGCGCAGCCGGGGAAGTCCAGCAGCGCGTTCTCCAGGCTGGAGAGGGTCTCGACGTCGAGGTCGTTGGTGGGCTCGTCGAGGAGCAGCAGGTTGCCGCCCTGCTTGAGGGTGAGCGCCAGGTTGAGGCGGTTGCGCTCACCGCCGGAGAGGACGCCGGTCGGCTTCTGCTGGTCCGGGCCCTTGAAGCCGAAGGCGGACACGTACGCCCGGCTCGGCATCTCGACCTGGCCGACGTTGATGTAGTCGAGCCCGTCGGACACGACCTCCCACAGCGTCTTCTTCGGGTCGAGGTTGGAGCGGCCCTGGTCGACGTAGGAGATCTTGACGGTCTCGCCGACCTTGATGTCGCCGGAGTCCGGCGTCTCCAGGCCCTGGATCATCTTGAACAGCGTGGTCTTGCCCGCGCCGTTCGGACCGATGACGCCCACGATGCCGTTGCGCGGCAGCGTGAAGCTGAGGCCGTCGACGAGGACCTTCTCGCCGAAGGCCTTGTTGAGCTTGTCGACCTCGACGACGACGTTGCCCAGGCGCGGACCCGGCGGGATCTGGATCTCCTCGAAGTCCAGCTTCCGCATCTTCTCGGCCTCGGCGGCCATCTCCTCGTACCGGGCGAGACGCGCCTTGGACTTGGCCTGCCGCCCCTTGGCGTTCGACCGCACCCACTCCAGCTCTTCCTTGAGCCGCTTCTGCCGCTTGGCGTCCTTCTGGCCCTCGACCTTGAGGCGGGAGGCCTTGGTCTCCAGGTAGGTGGAGTAGTTGCCCTGGTAGGGGTAGGCGCGGCCGCGGTCGAGCTCGAGAATCCACTCGGCCACGTTGTCCAGGAAGTACCGGTCGTGGGTGATGGCGACGACGGTGCCCGCGTACTTGGCCAGGTGCTGCTCCAGCCAGTTCACGGACTCGGCGTCCAGGTGGTTGGTGGGCTCGTCGAGCAGCAGCAGGTCGGGGGCCTCCAGCAGCAGCTTGCAGAGCGCGACGCGGCGCTTCTCACCACCGGAGAGGTTGGTGACGGGCCAGTCGCCGGGCGGGCAGCCGAGGGCGTCCATGGCCTGCTCGAGCTGGGCGTCCAGGTCCCACGCGTTGGCGTGGTCCAGCTCCTCCTGGAGCTTGCCCATCTCGTCGAGCAGCGCGTCGGAGTAGTCGGTCGCCATCAGCTCGGCGATCTCGTTGAACCGGTCGAGCTTGCCCTTGATCTCGGCGACACCCTCCTGGACGTTCTCCAGGACGGTCTTCTCCTCGTTCAGCGGGGGCTCCTGCAGCAGGATGCCGACGCTGTAGCCCGGGGAGAGGAACGCATCGCCGTTCGACGGCTGCTCGAGCCCCGCCATGATCTTCAGCACGGTCGACTTACCGGCACCGTTCGGGCCGACGACACCGATCTTCGCTCCCGGCAGGAAGCTCAGGGTGACGTCGTCGAGGATCACCTTGTCGCCGTGCGCTTTGCGCGCCTTGCGCATGGTGTAAATGAACTCAGCCAAGAGAAACCGTCCGGCAGCTTGAAATCTGGCAGTGGGCAGATACACCCCATCTTGCCGTACGGCCACCCCTGGGCGGAAACCCGTTGGGTCGAGGGGCGCTGACCTGGGGGTTTCGCTGCTACGGGCTGCGCTCGTCCGTCACCGTCGGCCGATGTCGGCCGATGTCGGCCGGCTCGGGCAGGCTTGCACGGCTCAGGGACGGCCCAGCGGCGATCACTCGTCAGCCGCCCGCCACTCGCAGGACGATGCCGGCGCACCTCGGTGTGCCGGTCCGAGATCTCTCCCGCGGGCTTTGAGCCTGCCGTGCGGTGCCGGTGTCCGCCGTCGGCCTGACACAGAAGCCGTTCACGCGGCCGCCGGGACGGACGCTGTGGGCCGACCGCGGGAAAGCGGCCTTCGCCTGCTCGTGCCTGCGGTCCGGCTTCCGCGCCGCGCAGAACAATCGCCTGGGCATGGCGTACGTACGCGTCCGGGCGGAGTGAGGGGAACGACCGATGGCCGCAGCGGAACACCCGAATCGCAGGTCCCTGCTGGCTGGAGGACTCGCAGTCTCCACGGCCGCGCTTGCGGGGTGCTCGTCGACGAGTGCCATCCCGTTGGCCGCCAGTGCTTCACCGGAAGCGAGCCCGACAACGCCCGCCGCGGCATTCGCGAGGCTGATGGATGGCAACAAGCGGTGGGTGAGCGGAGACCTTCGACACCCCGACCGGGATCCGAACCGGCGCCAGTTCGTAGCCCAGGGGCAGAAGCCGTTCGGGGCGGTCCTTTCCTGCATCGACTCCCGGGTGCCGCCGGAACTTCTCTTCGACACCGGGCTGGGCGACCTGTACGTGATGCGCACAGGAGGAGAGGCGGTCGGGCCGGTGGTCACGGGTTCCGTGGAGTACGGGCCCATGACGAGTGGCACTCCGCTCATCGTGGTCCTCGGGCATCAGCGGTGCGGAGCCGTCGAGGCGGCGTACAAGTCTCTCCAAGGCGGCGAGCCGCTGCCCGGCAACCTCGATGCGATCGCCAAGGCCCTGCGTCCGGCGTACGAACAGGCGGCCAAGGAGGGCGGTGCCGACCCGGTCGAGACCATGGCCCGCGCGCAGGCCAAGCTGACCGCGGCCGACCTGCGCTCCAACCAGGACCTGGCCCCACTCGTGAGAAGGGGCAGCCTCGCCGTGGTCGGCGCCTACTACTCCCTCGACACCGGGAAGGTGGACGTCCTGGCGGGCGCGCCTTCCTGACCGGCCGACGGTGAACCGGGCTTTCAGCCGTCGGCCTGTTCGCGCTTGCGCAGGAGGACCAGGACCGCACCGCCGATCACCACGAAGCCGATGGCCACGCCCGCGATCAGCGGGGTGATCGCGGAGCCGCCGGTCGCGGCGAGGTTGGTGCCAGGGGCGGTGGTGCCGCCGACCGAGGCGGGGCTGGGTTCGTTGTGGATCCGGGCCGACTCCGTGGTGATCGCGCCCTGGGTCCTGCAGTCGAGGACGCCGGTGAAGCGGTGGCTGAAGCCGTGGGGTCCGGTGATCGTGAAGTCGTAGGCCTGGTCCTCCTGGAGCGGGACGGTCACCGTGCGGGAGGTGCCCGCGGGGATGGTGTGCTCGGCGCCCATCAGCTCGAAGGTGAAGGGCTTGTCGCCCTTGTTGGCCGCGAAGATGTCCAGGCTGCCCTTGGCGCAGTTCCTGCGGGCCGACACCGCCGGTATGGCGCCCTCGGCAGCCCAGGTGGCGGTCGCGGTCGCGGAGACCGTGGACTCGCTGGAGCCGGCCAGGATCTGGGTCTGGCTGCGGCTGTCGGAGGCAAACGCGCGGCCCACCGGCACCGTGGTCGACGCCTGCACGGTCAGCTGCGCCGTTCCTCCCCCACTGCCGAAAGCGTGGGAGGGGCCCCCGGATCCCTCCTCCGGAACGGCGAAGTACAGCCGGGTGCCGTCCTGCGCGGACGTGATCGCCTTGCCGGTCCTGTCGGTGATCCGTACCCCGCTGGTGGCCGCGTCCGGCGGCGGACTCACCGAGACCGTGTCCGCGTTGGTGTGCACGGTCACCGGGCCCAGCAGCTCCCCCGGCCGGCCGGAGACCGCCGGCGGGTCCAGGGTCAGCGAGGCCTGCGGTTCACCCAGGTCGCGGGCGCTCTTCTGCAGATAGGCGGCGAGCTTCTCGGCCTGCGGGTCGACGGCGTCGACCTTCGCGTGGTCGGAGTAGCGCCAGATGGCCACCTGGGTGCCGGCCGCCGCGTCCTGCTCGGTCAGGGTGCCGGCGCCGGCCCGGCGGGCGAGCGCGGCGAGGTCGTTGACCTGGGGATAGGAGTTCTGCAGGATCCAGCGGATCCGGCCGGCGTCCTTGTTGCCGCCCAGCGAGGTGCCGCTCCAGGGCGTCTCCTGGTAGGGGGCGTCGCGCTGGGTGGGGTTGTGGAGGTCGACGCAGTACGTCTGGAGGGTGCCGCCGCCGTCGACGGACATCTCGAACAGGCCCGCCTCCACGCGCTGGTCGCCGCCGTCCTCGTGGATCACTGCCTCGCCGTAGGTCTTCAGGCCGTCGATCGTGGCCGTCGCCCCGCCCTGGGTCTGCGGTATCCCGTCGGTCCCGTCGGCCACGGCCGCACCGGCGCCGGACAGCACACCGGCGGCCACCAGGCCGGTCACCGTCGTGGCGGCGGACAGGCGGGCCGCTCCGGTGGAACGGCGGAACCCACAGAACGCAGCAAGCACAGAATTCCCCTTCGAGCAGGACCCGTTGGACGTGGGGGACGGTCCCACCAGCAGAATCGGCGGCCCCTGGGGGCACGCCCGGCATCCTATGGATCAGCCGGAGCCTCTCCTGCCGGTCGGATGATCCGATGGGCGATCCGATCCGTAATCGTTATCGCCGGGACCGTCCATGAGCTGGGCATATCGACAAATCAACCGGTTCGTACGGGGTGTTGGGCAACCGGACGGGCACCGGCCGACGCCGCCGCGCCGTTGCGGAACCGGATGCTGATGTCATGTCACCGCTACTGGTTCCGCCGCCAGTTGAGGCGTGTCGCTGCCCTCGTCCGGGGTGTCGGTGGGACGCGGTGTTTCCCAGTTCGGTTCCGGCCGGGTCGCCGTCGGCGGTGCCTCCGGTTTGGCCGAGCGCTGGAAGGCGGCCGTACCGCGTGAGAGGTCGTGGCCGATCGCCACGGCGTCGATGTCGGCGGAGGCCCACTGCTGCTGCCCGTCGCGCACCTCCGTGCGCACCTTCAGCCGGCCCTGTACGACGACCGGCTGGCCCACCTCCACACACGCGGCCACGTTCACCGCGAGCTGACGGTTGGCCCAGACGGTGAAGAAGTTGGTGTGCCCGTCCGTCCAGGCGTTCTTCTCCCGGTCCCAGTAGCGCGCGGTCACCGCCAGCCGGAACCGGGCCGACGGACCCGCCGCCGACTCCCGGTACACCGGCTGGGTCGCCACGTTGCCCACCACGCACACGATGGTCTCGTTCATGGTCTCTCTCCCCTCCCCCGCCCGGCCCCTTCCGGCCGGGCGAACACGCGCACGGGCCCCTCCCGTACGGCCGTGTCTGTCGTGTGTGTCTGTCACGTTCTGCCGCGTTGGTCTGTCATGCGTGTCTGCCGTGGGGCGCGTACGACCGGCGTACGTGCCCGCACCGCGCGCCGATCGCGCGCACCGTCCGCCGCACCTCCGGCCGGACCGCCGTGCGATCGCCGCGACCCCAGACTGCCTCCGCCCGGCCGGGCCCGCTGAGCGCTGTGGACGACCACCCCACCTGTGGAAAACCCCGCCACTCGCATGAGTGAGCCCCCTCGCATGAGTGACCCCCGCTCGCATGAGTGACCCTCGCTCACGGCGACCCCCTCACCCCCGGAAAACCGCCGAGGGGCCCCGGGAACACCCGAGGCCCCTCGCGCTCACGTCTCGCGCGTTCCGGCTCTCACCCCACTCCGGCCCCGCGCCGCGCGACGCGCCCGTACTGCTCCCGCACCTCCCGGTACCGCAAGAGTTCCGCCGCCACCGGATCGAGCACCCGGGCCCGGCCGCAGCCGGCGGCCGCCTCCCGGAGGCGGCGTTCCGCCTCCTGGCCGTAGCGCCGGGCCGGGCCTCTCGCCGCCATCCGGCACCCCCACTCCACCAGCGGCCCGCCGACGATCCCGCACACCATCAGCAGCACCGGAACCCAGAGGTTGGGCGCCATGACCCCGATGATCTGGCCGAACAGCCACAGGCCGCCCATGACCTGCAGCAGGGTCATCGCCGCCTGGACCAGCACCGCGGCGGGCCACCACCCGGGCCGCGGCGGCCGGCCCGGGGGCAGTCCGGCCCGCGCCGCCAGCTCGTCCAGCGCCTCGGACAGCCCCTGCGACCCGCGTACGGCCGCCTCGCGCACCGCCTGCGCCCACGGCGTCGGCAGCCCGGCCGAGGCCCGGTCGGCCACCGTACGGACCGCCTGTTCCACGCGCTGGCGGGCCGTGGCCTCCTCGTCGAGCTGGGCCGTGCGCACCGGGATGCGGCCCGTGGTGGACTCGCCGCGGCACTGGTACCAGCGCCACAGCCGCAGCCAGGGTGTGCCGCAGGCCCGGTTGGCGTTGCGCAGCCAGGCACGCTCGGCGGCCTCGCCCGCCGCGGTGGCGCCCACCGCGTCCGCGAGCCGCGCGGCGAACTCCTCGCGCGCCTCCTCGCTGAGACCGACGCGCCGGCCCGTGGCGTACACGGGCCGCAGGTCCACCGCCGTGGCGTCCACGTCGGCCGACACCCGGCGGGCCGCCGCGCCGCGCTCCGCCACGAACTGGCCGAGCACCTCGCGCAGTTCCCCGACGCCGTCACCGGTGAGCGCGGACAGGGCGAGCACGGTGGCGCCCGGTTCGCCGTACTCGCCGAGCGCGATCCCGTCCTCGTCCAGCAGCCGGCGCAGATCGTCCAGGACCTGGTCGGCGGCGTCCTCGGGCAGCCGGTCGACCTGGTTGAGGACGACGAACATGACCTCCGCGTGGCCGGCCATGGGCCGCAGATAGCGCTCGTGCAGCACGGCGTCGGCGTACTTCTCCGGGTCGACCACCCAGATCACCGCGTCGACCAGCTTCAGGATCCGGTCGACCTGCTTACGGTGCTCCAGGGCGGCGGAGTCGTGATCAGGCAGGTCGACGAGGACGAGCCCGCGCAACTGCGCCTCGGCCTCGGGACTCTGCAGCGGACGGCGGCGCAGCCGGCCCGGGATGCCGAGCCGGTCGATGAGGCTCGCCGCGCCGTCGCTCCAGCTGCACGCGATGGGGGCGGCCGTGGTCGGACGTCGTACACCGGTCTCCGAAATGGCCACTCCGGCAAGGGCGTTGAACAGCTGCGACTTGCCGCTGCCGGTGGCGCCCGCGATGGCCACGACGGTGTGCCGGCCGGAGAGCTTCCGGCGGGCCGCCGCCTCGTCCAGCACCCGGCTCGCTTCGGCGAGGGTATGGCTCTCCACGCGGGTCCGGGAGAGCCCGACCAGCTCGCGCAGGGCGTCCAGCCGGGAGCGCAGTTGGCCGTCGTACGCCAAGGGCGGCGGCGTCTGGCTGCCGGGGCCGCGGCCGCCGCTGTCCAGGGTGGAGGCGCGTTCGGCGGCGAGGGCGGCGGCCGTCGCCTCCGTGACGCGCCGGGCGATGAGTCCGTCGTCCCAGGGCCCGGAGGAGTCGGAGGAGCCGGAGGAGTCGGGGGACGGCGGCTTCGAGGACTCCGACGATGCCGAAGGTTCCGCCGCCTTGGGGGACCTGCGGGCGGCGGCGTCCGTGTCCGCGATGGCGCGGGACACGGGGCTCGGCAGGAAGGTGGGCATGGGCGGGATCGGCGGAATGGGCGGCAGTGAGGGTACTGGCCTGGTGATGGGGGCCGGTTCGGCCGGGGGGTTGGTGGCTTTCGGGACTCCGGGGGTGTCGGCTTCCGCTGTCGGCTGCGGGAGCGGCCGCGGCAGACAGAGCTGTGCGGCGCCTGCGGTGTCGGTGTACTTCCCCCGCTGCTGGTCCCGGTTCTCGCCGCCCGGGTTGTCGTCGCCCTCGTCAGAGCCCTCAGCCCGGTCCTCGTGGCGCACGCGGGCGTGCCACTCGCTCGACGGGTTCTCGGGGCCCGCGGCGGCGACGTCCCCGCCCTCCTCCTGCCCGCTGTCGGTGTCTGCCTCGTCGGAGCGGGCGGCGGGTCCGGCGACACCAGCACTGCCGGAGGCACCGCGGGCGTCGGAGAGGTCGGCGGTCCCGGAGGCGTCGCGGGTGTCGCAGGCATCGGCCGTGTCGGAGGCGGCCGCGATGCCGGCGCCGGCATCGACCGCCCCGCCGCCGTCGTCCACCCCGTTCGCGCCACCTCGAAGACGCGCTGCACGCTCGGCCATGGCTGCGCTGTACTCCGCGCGATGCATACGCTCCAGGCACTCCACGCGATCGATGTGCTCCAGGCGATCGGTGTGCTCCACGCGCTCCGTACGATCGACGTGCTCGAGCCGGTCCATGGGCTCCACGCGCTCCAGGCGCTCGACGTGCTCGACCCGGTCCATGGGCTCCACACGCTCCCCGAGCCCAGACTCCAGGCGACCGCCGTGTTCCACTTGTCCGGTACAGGTGTCGCCGTGGCTGCCGTGCTCCATGTCTCTCATGCGTCCCACGTGCCTCAAGTGGTCGATGTGATCCGTGTGGTCCTGGTCAGTGACGGCGGTCACCGGTCACCTCTCCTTCTGCAGTACGGACAGCGCGGCGATGAGTGCGGCCTGGGGCTCCGGATTGACGTCCAGGGCTTCGAGCGGGGCCAGGCGCCGCTCGCGTTCGGTGTGCATGACGCGGTCCACGTGCTCGTTGAGCAGCCGCCCGGCCCGGTCGCGCAGCCGCAGCGCGCCGTGCGCCCCGATCCGCTGCGCGAGCCCCTCGCCCGCGCTGCGCGTCCGGCGCCCGCCGAGCAGCGCGGTGGCGACCAGGGCGGCGACGGCCTCCGGGTCGAGCGGCGTGGTGCGTTCCAGCTCACGCGCCTCGTCCTCGGCGTATTCCTCCAGCTCGCGCCGCCAGCGCCGTACGGCGACACCGATGCGGTGTTCGGTGCTTTCCGTGGACGACTCGCCGGCGGCGAGGGCCGGGTCGGCTCCGGCCGGCTCGCTCCGCCAGGCCTCGTCGACGCGCTCGTCCGCGGCGGTGACCGAGCACAGCAGCAGGGCGGCCAGACTTTCCACGAGCGCGTCGAGGAGTTCGCCGGGGGTGCAGTCCAGGGGGAAGGCCCGCCAGCGTTTGAGGGCGTCTCCGGCGAGTACGGCGCCGGACTGGAGCCGGCCGCGCACGCGCGCGTGCTCGCTGTCGTAGGCGGTGTCCACGGCGGAGGTGAGCCGGAGTGCGGCGGCGTGCTGGGCGGCGGCGGCGCTGGCCAGCTCGGGCATGCGGGACTTGAGCGAGTCGAGGAGACCATGGGCCGTACGGGTCATGGCCTGCTCCCTGGCGGAGGGGTCCTGGGCGTGGTACGCGAGCCAGTTCTTCAGCGGCGCCACGGCGGTGGCGGGCAGCAGACCGGCGCCCCAGGCGGACTCGGGCAGCTCGGGCACGGTGAAGCGGGGTACGTCGCCGAGCCCGGCCTTGGTGAGCAGGGCGCCGTACTGCCGGGAGACCTCGGAGACGACCTGGTGGGGAACCCGGTCCAGGACGGTCACGAGGGTGGCGTCGTACTCCTTGGCGGTGCGCAGCAGCTGCCAGGGGACGGCGTCGGCGTACCGGGCTGCCGTGGTGACCATGATCCAGATGTCGGCAGCACAGATCAGCTCGGCGGCGAGGACTCGGTTGTCGGCGATCAGGGAGTCGATGTCGGGGGCGTCGAGGAGGGCGAGTCCGCGCGGGACGGTGTCGGCCGTCTCGACGCGCAGCACGCGCGTGGGGGGCTCGCCGGTCATGAGGAGTTCGTCGGGGTCCTCCTGGGGGGCCCACACGCGCGCGAGGTCGGGCAGCACGCGCGTGTCGCTGAACCAGTGATGGTCCTCCGGATGGCAGACAAGCACCGGGGTCCGCGTGGTCGGCCGCAGGACGCCCGCCTCGCTCACCCGGCGGCCGACGAGCGAGTTGACGAGCGTCGACTTGCCGGCACCGGTGGAGCCACCGACGACGGCCAGCAGCGGCGCGTCGGGCTCCCGCAGGCGGGGTACCAGGTAGTCGTCGAGCTGCGCGAGGAGTTCGTCGCGGTTGGCACGCGCGCGTGGCGCCCCGGGCAGGGGCAGCGGAAAGCGTGCGGCGGCGACACGGTCGCGCAGTGCAGAGAGTGTGTCGAGCAGCTGAGGCCGAACGTCCAAGGTCACCACATGCGAAGAATGCCCAATTTTATGGTGATTCTGAAGCATATAGACATGTCTGCGCGCCGACGGGACAGAAAGGATGCAAGGGACGACTGGGACACAGGAACGGCCCAGGCATAACGAGTGCACAACACCCGGTGCGCCGGAGGTCAAAAGCGGTGCACGATTCGTACCTGCCTGCGATTATCGGGACCGCTTCACCAAACCTCCACATCGAGCCACGGAGGCGAAGCGGCAAGGTCGAGGAGCAGGGAGCTTTATCCTTGGTCCCGCCACCAGGCCCCCGTAGCTCAGTGGATAGAGCAGGCGCCTTCTAAGCGCTTGGCCGCAGGTTCGAGTCCTGCCGGGGGCGCATCCGTCACCAGCAAGAACGCCCTAGAGGGGGTCTCCCCTCCAGGGCGTTTCGTGTCTCTGACGGCAACGCTGACGGCAACGGCCCCGTCACTCACTCGTCCGCCAGCAGGCTCCCCAGCCGGTCCAGCGCGGCTCGCTTCTCGGTCATGTCGGCGTGCGCGTAGATGTTCATGGTCACGTCCAGCGCGCTGTGTCCGACGATGTCGCGCACGATGTGCGGCGGGATGCCGAGGCCGAGCAGCAGGGTCACGCAGGTGTGCCGGAGATCGTGGAAGCGGACGTCCAGACCAAGCCGCTCGCGGATCGGGTAGAAATGCCGGTTGAGGTTCCGAGGCTCGATCGGAGTACCCCGCCGGGTAGTGAAAACCAAGCCGGTTTCCTGCCACTGCTCCCCCACGGCTTCGCGTTCCTCCGCCTGGCGGTCACGGTGCCGGCGGAGCGCGTCGACGCACACGGCCGGGAGCGGTACGGGCCGCTCGGAGCGGCGCGTCTTGGGCGCGGTCAGCGTCAGCTCTCCATTGACCCGCTGCAGCGCCGTACGGATCTCCAGCGATCCCCCGTCCAGGTCAACGTCCGACCAGTGGAGCCCCAGCAGCTCACCACGGCGGAGCCCGAGGTACAGCGCGAGCACGTAGGCCGCGCTCAGCCGGTCGTCGCGCACGTCGGCCAGGAGCTTCTTCGCCTCGGCGACGGACAGGCCACGACCGACGCGGTAACGAGGGGTCTGAACCTGCACCAGCTTGGCGACGTTGCGCTGCACCAGCTCCTCGCGGACCGCATGCTGGAGCGCATTCCGCAGCACCGCGTGAAGGTACTGGACCATGCGAGGCGACAGCCGACGCTCACAGCACCGCTTGGGGGTGGCAGCACAGCAACGGCGGTCACCGGCCGGACGGGCGGCGTCACGCCCCTGAGCGCAGCACTGGCAGGCCTGCCGAGCCCAGTCGAGGAAAAGGCGTACGTCTTTGGCGGAGAGCCGAGCGAGCTTCTTCTTGCCGAGGCGAGGGACGATGTACGCGTTCACGCACTTGCTGTAGCTGTAGACCGTCGAAGGCCGCACCTTGTGGCGCACGATGTGCTCAAGCCAGTAGGCGAGGTAGGTGCCGAGACTCTCGGTCGTGTCGGCCGCAGGTATCCCCTGGTCACTCTTCGCGAGCAGTTCGGTCAGCTTCTTCCGGGCCTCTTCCCAAGTCTTGCCGTAGACCCGTCGGCGCTTGTACGTGCCGTCAGGCATCAGGACATAGCCCGCTCCCTCGTACCGGCCGTCCTTGCGACGGTAGATGGTGCCCTCACCGTTGGGGTTTCGTTTGGCCATCAAGCAGCCTCCTCGATCTGGCGGGTGATGAAGTCGCGTAGGGCATCCGCCGGGACGCGGCGGGAACGGCCGACGGTGATGGAAACCAGTCGGCGGGAGCGGATCAGGTCGTAGACGGTGGAGCGGCCGAGCTTGAGCCGCGCCATGACCTCGGGCACGGTCAGCAGTTCGGGAGTGGCAGTGGTCATGCGGCGGCTCCTTCCTGGGCGAGCTGGTCGCGTAGGGCTTCGCGGGCGGTTTCGCGGTTGATCTGGAGGTCGCGGGCGATGGTGGCGGCTAGGACGGATTCGCCGGGGGTGTGGCCGTGTCCGGCGTACTGCCAGTCGGCGAGGACCAGGACGGTGTCCGGCTCCTGGTCCTCGAGGCCGAGGGCGGCGTGTTCCTGGGCGGCGCGGTAGTCGGCTCGGGCCTGGCGGAGGGCGCCGAGGGTGGTGGAGTAGCGGCGGGACTTGGAGGAGAAGTGGCCGCGGAAGCCGAGCATGTGGGCCCAGGCCCACAGGCGCCGGTCCGGGTAGAGCGGGTCGAGTTCCTTGCAGGCCTTGATGAGGCGGCGGGTGTGGTCGGGTACGCCGTGGCGGTCGAGTTCGGAGAGTTCGCCGATGCGGCGGTCGAGGGTGCCGGTGTTCTCGGCGGCTTTGGTGGCGTACTTCGCGACGTAGGAGGCGACGGCCTGTTCGGTGATGTCGGAGCCGTCCCCGAAGGCCTTGACCGGGCGGACGTCGAGCTGTCGGCCCCAGCGGAAGGTCCGGGCCGGTTGGTCGGCGGCGGCCGGGACGGAGACCGAGGTGTAGGAGTGCGCGGCGGCAGCCCGGATCGCGTCGGAGAGGAGGTCGACCGTGGCCCAGGTCGGCGGCGGGGTGCCGGGTCCGTCCGGTCCGTCGATGCGGATCACGGCATGGAAGTGCAGAGCCCCGCGCTTCTGGAACTCCGCGACCTTGCCGTAGGAGAGCCGGGCACGTTCCTTCAGCTCCCGCTGAGAGAGGCCGGCGCGGGCGGCGACCTCCCGGCGGAGCCGGTTGGTGAAGCGCTGCCAGAGCTGCCCGGCATGGTTGTTGAACAGCACCGCGCCCGCGTAGTCGTACGTGTCCGGGTCGAGGGCCGTGCCGAGGACGGGATCGTCATCGGCGTGGCGGGTGCCGCAGCGGCAGACGCCTCGATCGGGCCGGTTGTGCACCCGGCCGAACGAGGGGGCGGTAAAGGTGCCGAAGACGCGGGGATGGTCGCGGACGGTGGCGGGGATATCGCGGCGGTCGTCCCCGGCGAGCCCGGCGCGGATGAGGTGGTAGGTGTCGCCCGCGTACGTCCAGGCGCAGGACGGGCAGCGGGAGGCCCGGCGGTTGCCGCAGGCGAGGCGGAGCCGTCCGGCCGGTTCGTGTTCGGTGGAGTAGTGGTGCAGGGTCTCGCCGGTCGTCTTGTCCTTGTGCAGAACCCAGCCGCTCAGGTGGATCGGGTCGGCGCAGCCGCCGGTACGGCGGATCTGCTCGTGCCAGCGGGTGTAGTCATCGGCCGAAGCCACCCTCAGCAGGTCGCCGAGGGTGGCACGGTCAAGCAGCTGCTCAGGCACGGGCACCCTCCCGGGCGCGGCGGGCGGGGGCGGTGCCGGTGCCCTGGCAGGCCGGGCAGTGGGCGGTGATGGTGCGCAGGTGGCCGCGGACGTCTCGGCCGCCGAGGGTGATGGCGACGGAGGCGAAGCCGTCGCAGGCCGGGCAGATCCTCGGCGGGGGCGGGGTGCGGTGGGCCATGATGGTGGTGCCTTTCGATTGCGGTTGGAAGGAACGGCCACCGGGTGGCGGCGTGCTTGGCGGCTTGTGCGCCACCCGGTGGCCTTTCAGCGAGTGGTGCGGGAGCCCCGGCGGGTGCGGCCCTTGGCCGCGTACATGGCCGCGTCGGCGGCGGCGAGGGCGTCCGTCAGAAGAGGCACCGCCAGCTCTGCGACGGGGCAGACGCCGATCGAGGCGGCCAGCGGGAGGAGCGTCCCGGCGTAGGGCAGAGGCCGGTGCAGTGCAGCGGTGAGTGCGCCGAGGTCGGCGGCGGCCAGGTCCCGGATCACGGCGACGAATTCGTCCCCGCCCAGGCGGCCAGCGATGCCGTTGTGTCCGCACCAAGTGCGCAGACGGTCGGCGGTGGCGACGAGGGCGGCATCCCCGGCGGCGTGGCCGTAGGTGTCGTTCAGGTTCTTGAAGTGGTCCAGGTCGACCAGGAGAACGGCCGCGTCAGGGTGCCGGCGGATGAGGTGTTCGGCGCGGGCGGTCCATCCGGCGCGGGTGTGCAGACCGGTGAGCGGGTCGCGTCGGGCGCAGGCGAGACGGCGGGTGAGGATTCCTCCGTGTACGGCCCAGCCGAGTAACGGCACGATGCTCGCGGCTATGTGCAGGTCCATGACGTTGTCCCTTGACGATGGCGGTTGGTTTGGCGGAACTCCCAGGAACGGCGGCGTGCTTGGCGGCTTGTGCGTCGCCCTGGGAGCCGGTCAGCGGCGCTTGGCGTCGGCGTTGACGAGGGAGCGGATCACCAGGGCGCAGATGGCGAGGGAGACGCCGGTGATGGCGACCGCGAGGAGCATGGAGACGAGGACGGCGCCGACGACCAGGACCACGGCGGTGCCGCCGCCGACGAGGGCGAGGGCACTGCCGGGCGTGAGCTGAACGGTCGGGCGGGACGGCGCTACCGGGGCCGAGGCGGGTGCGATGGGCTGGTGGACCGTGTCCGTCTGCTCGGTGACGACCGCGGGCGGGTTGGTGAGGCTGGTCACGGTGGGCATGGTCGGGATCTTGGGGCGGAGCATGGTCGGTCTCCCTTCAGCGGGGGGTTACTTGACGGCGGTGTCGATGGCGGGGGCGAAGAGGCTGTCGGCGAGGAGGTAGCCGCCGAGGAGGAGCACGGCGACGAGCCACCAGGGCGGGCGGATGAGCTTGACGCCGAGCCAGCCGACGGCGAGGAGGGCGAACCAGAGCGGGACCTGCATGGCGGCGGCTCCTAGCGGACGCGGCAGCGGTGGGTGCGGGCGGCGAGCTGGGCGGCGGACTGGCTGGAGTAGTCGGCGGACCAGCCGCAGCGGTCGGCGGTGCACACGGCGGCGTGCTTGGTGTGGCCGTGGCGGTCGCGGTGGGTGCCGATCTGTACCGGGCCGATGCTCATGACGGAGTGGAAGTTGTCGCGGGCGGGCATGTCAGTCGGTCTCCTCACGGGGCGTCGTGGGGTCGGGGAAGCTGGCGCGGATACCGGCGGCGGTGGCCGGGTCGGTGGTCCGCCGGGCGGCTTCCTCGGCGAGCAGGTGGGCGAGGAAGGGGCGGTCGGCCGCGGTCATCTCGCGGGCACCGTCGAGGTAGTCGGCGGCGGTCAGGTCGGCGGGGTCGGAGGTCATTGGTCGTTCCTTCCGGTCAGGCGAGCTGGGCGGCGATGGCGTCGGCGAGGTGGGGCGGGACGCCGAGGCGGGTGCGCAGGGTGTCGGTGTCGATCGGGACTCCGGTGCGGTCGCGGTAGTCGGCGGCGACCTTGCGGGCGTGGTCGATGAGGACGGCGGGAACCGCGGGCGTCGGGTCGGCGGGCGGAAGCGCCGGCGGTTCCTCCACCGGGGCGGGCTCCGGATCCGGCACGGGTTCGGGGGCCGGTTCGCGGTCGTCCGCGATGGCGGGTTCCGGGGTTGGGGCAGGTGGTGAAGGAGTCGGTGTGCGGTGTTCGGCGGAGTGAGCGAGGAGTGTGCCGCCGAGGAAGGCGAGGGCGGGCCATCCGGCGATACCGAGGCGGAGCAGGGCGGGCGGGTTGGCCAGGTTGAGGAATCCGGCGGTGGCGACGTTGGCCCCCAGGGAGGCGACCAGGGCGATCAGGAACCAGCACCAGGCCAGCCGGGACGGGCCATCCGAGCGGAGGCGTCGCCAGGCGGCGACCAGGAGCAGGTCGACGGAGACCGGATAGGCCCAGGCTTTCCAGCCGTCCTGTCCGGCGGCTGCGGCGAGGTCGTGGAGGTGTGCGAAGGACAGGGCTCCGGCGATGACGGCCTGGACCAGGACCGCGTCCACTCGCAGGGTGGGGCGGGCCATCAGGACTCACCGCCGGGGTAGGGCGGGCCGCTGTTGGGGTCGTAGCCGGGCGGGAACGTCCCCGGCGGCGGCTCGGGCAGCGAGGCAGCCAGGGACGTGCCGACGATCTCGATGAAGTCCTGGTCGGCTCCAGTGGTGTCGCCGTAGAGGGCGAGCTGGCCGAGCAGGAGCACGGTGCGGGCGAAGTCCTCGCAGTTCGGACACATGGCGGGGCTTCCTCCCTTCATGAGGCATGGCGGGGGTAGGGACCTGGCGCGAAGGCGGTCGCGCCGACCGGAGAGCGGGAGGAGTCAGGCCGTGACGGGAACCGTCTTCGACAGCGGCACCGGGGCCTCAGAGGAACCGATCACCTCAGGCCGGAAAGGTGCCAGTTCGGGCAGGTCCGGGGTGCGGTCGGCGTGCCGGTTGCAGGTGTTCACGGCTTGGCGCAGGGAGGTGTGTGGGGCGCGGATGCGGTGCCAGCCGCCGGTGGAGTCCCCGGCGATGGCGAGGCCGCGCAGTTCGGCCGGGATCTGGATGGCGGCCAGGACAGCGTCCGGGGAGATGTCACCGAAGGCCATGTTCGCCGAGGTTTCGTCGTTGACGCGGTGGGCGGTACGGCCGGTGAGCTGGGCGCGGAGCATGGTGATGCCCTTGCCGAGTTCGGAGCCGAAGCGCTGCCCGCAGATCTCCAAGTAGATGCCGGCCGCGCGGCCGAGCTGGGCGAGGCGGACCAGGGCGGTGATGATCCGGTCCCGCCGCTTCTCCTCGTCCTTGCTGGCGAACAGGGCGAGTTCGGCGACCTCGTCGACCAGGACCACGACCGGCACCGGCCGCAGATGTTCGGGCAGGTCCCAGATGTCGGCGGCTATCTCGGCATCCGGCACGGCGGCGGTGATGCGCTGCTCGGCCCGGATGACCTGGTAGACCCCTTCCATGCGGGACACGAGCGCTTCCAGCAGCTCCAGGGCGGTGTCGGGGTTGTCGGCGAGGGCGGAGAAGCGGCGGGCCAGCGGGAACAGCTCGACTCCCTGTTTGCAGTCGATGCCGACCAGGGCGACGTCCATCGGGGCGAGCCCGGCAACCAGGTTCCGCTGGTAGACGGACTTGCCCGACTCCGTGGCGCCGAGGGTGAGCGCATGCGGAACAGCCCGGTAGTCGCGGTAGTGCACCGAGCCGTCCTCGCGCAGGGCGACGGGGACCCGCATGGGGCGGGTGTCGACCTTGGCGGGCATCTGCACCCGCTTGAGGACGTCGTAACCGGTCATCCGCACTTCCACGACACCCGAGCGCACTTCACGCGAGGTGACGCCGTACATCGAAAAGGAGTGACGCAGCCGGTCCGAGGCGGCGGTGACGTCGAAGGCGTCCTGTCCGGGGCGCAGGCCCAGCCGCAGGACCAGGCCGGTCCGGGTCGGGCGGAAGCGCAGGATGCGTGGCGGGCGCGAGTCCGGCACGGGCCGGTTGGTGAGCCGCGCCAGGGTCAGGCGCCAGCGCGAGGGCGGGACCGTCAGGCCGCAGGCGTCCATGACGGAGGCGTAGCGGAGGCGGACCCGCAGCGTGGCGAAGGTGACCCCGAAGGTCATCCAGTACCAGGCGGGGCGCCGCCACCGCAGGAGACCCGCAGCGGCGACGACCAGCACCAGCGCGACCGTGAAGGCGGTCATGATCAGGCCGCCTTGGAGTTCGCGGCAGCGGCGACGAGGGACGTGACCGCGACGGCGCGGAAGGCGATGCCGTGCCGCTTCTGGCCGTTGAAGTCGTTCTCCCACGGGCGGGCGATCAGGCCCGTGAGCGCGACCGGCGTGCCCATGGTCAGCTCACCGGAGATGCCCGGCTCCGGGACGGTGATGGACAGGATCTCGACCTCGTCGTTGGCCGCGAACATCACGTCGACGCTCATCATCCTCGCGCCGGTCTCGGCGTCGGTGGCGATCTCGCCGGTACGGCGGTCCTTCACCTTGGGCTGAGGGTTCTTGGCGACCATCACGGTAGCGGCGGAGGTGTCCACGGGGATCTGACGCATCTTCTTGTCTCCTGCTGTGGTGGGTTCTTGACCGACGTCCCGTCGGTGAGATCAGGAGACCGCGAGATGGGGTGGACGCATCACGGCCCGTCTGGACGTTTAGGGACGTCTGAGCTACCGTCAAAACGTCCCTAGGGGTCCCGAGGAAGGGCACGTCATGGCGAACGAGCGTCTGCGCGCAGCGATTTCGGCGAAGGGCGAGACGATCCAGTCCGTTGCCGAACACGTCGGAGTCGACCCCAAGACCGTCGAGCGCTGGATCACCACGGGCCGGACTCCGCACCGGGGGCACCGCTGGAAGACCGCGAGCTTCCTCGGGGCCGACGAGGTCTACATCTGGCCGTCAGTCGAGAAACAGGCCGAGAAGGCGAGCGCGTCGGAGCTGATCACGTACTACCCGCACCGTGGCGCGGTCCCTGCTCCGCTGTGGTCCTCCCTGATCGAGAAGGCGACGGACCAGGTCGACATCCTGGTGTACGCGGGACTGTTCCTCTTCGACAGCCACCCGGACCTACCTGACCAGTTGGCCGAGAAGGCGAAGGCCGGCGCCCAGGTCCGCATCCTGCTGGGCGACCCGGAATCCGCGGCTGTCCGGCAGCGTGGCGAAGAGGAAGGCATCGGCGACGACCTGGCGGCGCGAGCGCGGATCACTCGCCGGTACTTGCAGCCCGCCATGTCGACGCCCGGCGTCGAGATCCGGCTGCACGACACGATCCTCTACAACTCGATCTACCGGTTCGACGACGACGTCCTGGTGAACCCCCACGTGCTGGGAGCTCCCGCCGGACAGAACCCGGTGATGCACTTTAAGTACCTGCCGGGAGCGCGGACGTTCCGGCACTACATGCGGAGCTTCGACTACGCATGGGAGCAGGGCCGGGCGGCGTAACAGGCTCCCGGCGTGCGACGCTGAACGCATGGCACGCGTCGACTACTTCAACGATCCGAACGCCCCGAAGGCGAACAGCCTGGTCCCCTCTGTGACCGCCGTGGCCCGCAACGAGGCCGGGGCAGTCCTGCTGATTCACAAGACCGACAACGACCTGTGGGCTCTGCCCGGAGGCGGCATCGACCTGGGCGAGTCAGCTCCCGACGCGGCTGTACGCGAGACCAAGGAAGAGACCGGGTTCGACGTCGAGGTGACCGGCCTGGTCGGGATCTACACGAACCCCGGGCACGTCATGGCGTACGACGACGGCGAGGTCCGCCAGCAGTTCTCCATCTGCTTCCATGCCCGCATCGTCGGCGGCCAGCTGCGGACGAGCAGCGAGAGCAAGGAAGTCGCGTTCGTTGACCCGAGCAGGCTGGACGAGCTGACCATCCACCCGTCGATGCGTATGCGGATCGACCACGGCCTGGCCGACCGGGCCGAGCCCTACATCGGCTAAGCGGCCATACGGTCGAGGGTTCGCTCGACGGCGGCCTGGAGGTACGGGCGCGCTTTGCTGATCGCGTTGTGCACCTCGCTGCCCGGCTCGTAGCGAACCAGGATCTCGTCGATCCGGGTGTCGAAGGCGAAGGACTGCCCGGCGGGGCCGGTCGTCATGTCGGCGAAGATCAGTGCGTCGAGGACGGGCGAGTCCTCCCGCTCGTAGACGGCCAGCTCTGCCGAGAGACCGCGCTGCTCTGCTTCGTACACGGCCCCGGAGTGGTGGGCGACCAGCCGCACGAGACGCGCCGGCGCACCCAGCGTTTCCAGGTGGCGGGCACCGTCGAGGGGATGGAACCCGGTGTCACGCAGCTCGGGGGCGTAACCGATGTCGTGCAGCCACGCTGCGGCGACGAGGAGACCCCGATCAGCCTCGGACACAGCCGCGGCAGCCTCTTGAGCCCGAGCAGCCACCGCCTGAGTGTGCAGCCAGCGGTTCCCGAGCTGAGGAAGCAGAGACTCGGCGAGTGCGGCCGCTCCCTGAGGCGTGTCCAGTGCAGAAGGCATGCATGGAACGGTAGCCGAGTCGAGCGGTGAGCCGACAGGCCACGATCGAGCGATATCGATCATGGGTGCGGTACAACTTTCCCTACATCATCAAGCCCCGGCTGCGCTCCGCTCCGCCGGGCGCGCTCCCGGCTCCGCTGCGGGCGCCGCTCCTGCCTCCGGCCCGCTCCGCCCGCGCTGCGCCGACGCGCGCCCACGTGTGAATAGGGCCGGTGGCCGAGAGTCGATCACCGCACATCGCGGCCACGGTCAGAACAGTGCCTCCGGCGGGGGATCGGCCGGCACCGGGATGGAGAGAGCGCCGTTCCCGACTGCGGGTCCGTAGGGGCGTGCGAGGGGTGCTCTCATCCCGTCCACCGTCGACCCAGGCAGAGCCGAGCAGACGCGGCCCATGGCGTCCAGGTCGTTCGTACAGTGGCGCGCTCCACCTGGACGCCATGAACCACGCCTGCTCCACGGTGTGTGGGTCGACGGCGGACGGGATGGGAGCTGGGGAGGTGGTGGGCGGGCTGGAAGGCCCCTCTGCGGCTATGAGTAAAAAATTAAAGCACTTTACCGTGGGCGATGATGATCTGTTCTGAGGTGAACCGCATCAAGGGGATTTCCTTCGAGAGTTCATCATCGTGTGCGAAGGGGGCGTACTTGGGAAGGTCGCCATCTTTGGCGTGGACCAAAGCGTTGCGTACTTTATAAATTCGTTTTGCCATGGATGATCGCACCGCTTCCTCATCCGTAAGCGAGAGGTCCAGCTTGCCAGCGCCAGCGAATGGAACGCCATTCTCCTTGTAATGGGCGACCAAATTTCCATCGTAACTGTCGAGATCGGTCACTAGGCGTCCAATGTCAACGAACCTTTCGAGCACTAGGTGGAGAGCCCGCTGTTCGTTCACTCCGCCTTCCTCTCTGACCTGACGCTGCGCCTTGTTTACCGTGCGAATGATGGCTTGTATGTCCTTCGCGCGTCGAGCCGAGAAGGAAGGATCCGTTATCCCTTTGCGTACCTGTTCGACCAGGTCATCGTTGAATACTTTTTCGAAGTAATGTTCGGCAATGTGATAGAAGGAAAGGTACTCAAGCAAGGGTATTTCTGCTGCAACCCCCATGAGATAGTGCTGAATTAGGTCCGAGCTGTAGGTCTGCCTGGGAGGGTCAAATGCCGCCCCGGAGATCCTTCGAACCTTCTGGATGCTGCTCGCTGCGAAGAGGGGGTCTATCCCGATACGTGCTGCGAGATCCATGTTGTAAGCGGCGTGAAATAGGAATGAATTGGCAAGAGTCTCGTAGTCCAGGCCTCCCTGTGTCGATTCGATCCGGAGGGTTACGGTGTACAAGATCTCAGCCACTACATCCAGCAGCGAGATTGGTTCGTCGGCTTCGCTTGCTATACGTGCCGCAACTCTTCTGACACGATTCCTCATCATCGCCCATCTCGGTAGCTTCACGATGCCCGGATTTTGGGAAAGGAGGCAAAGGAGATATGCGACGACTTCCTTGGATGGAGCCCCCACTGTGTACGTGACAGGATTGTCGCCCTGCCCTGTGAAATCTATGCCGTCAAGGGACCTTTCGAAAAGGCCGTGAGAGTTCAGTGGGACTAGTGTGAACTCGGCCTTGTTGGGCCATATGAAAGAACTCTCGGTGTTGGATTTGAGCGCCTTGAGGTTCTGGATTACGTTTTCGATTTCACCTTCACTGAGGGTGGCGACACTGTCGTTTTCTTGGCCGTAGCCGGGAATCGGAATTGCGAATCCGTCATCGATGGCCGTCAATTGGCGAATGATTAGCCTCAGGCCGTCGAGGAGGGATTCCCTGCTAACCACTGGCGCGATAGCTGTGCCCATTACTTTCTCCTTCGGAGGCGGGGGAAGCCATGTTGCCAGGAAGAGGCGGGGGATGTGGCAAGAATGGCTGTTCCATGCGGCGTGAGATGGATAGATGCCACCGACGTACCCGGGGGCGCCACGGGAGGACTACGCCATCATCGGCCTGTGAGTGGGGCCGTCTGTGGACCGTCCAGGCGCGCTCAGCAGTGACCCGCAGCGACCGGCAGTGACAGTTCTCCACCACGCCAGCCCCAGGTCTCCCAAGTTGATCTGCGACACCCCGAAACCGTCAGGGTTCCTGCCAGCGTGCCCGTCAGCCATTCCGCGAGGTTCACGCCCTGGGACCAGCACTCGCCTTCGTGGTTGCACCACATGACGCCCGCAGGATCGCGGAAGTCGACCAGCGACCAGATAGTGCAGCCCCAGTCGTAGATCAGCACCAGGCCGGCCGGGATGCGGCCGGACGGATCCGGGCCGTCCTGGTACAGCTCGGCGATGTCCGCAAAGTTGCCCTGAGCGGCCCCACCGCTCACGCCCAGGATTCCTTCGTTCGGGCCGAATCCGCCGTTGGCGACCTCGACGTACAAGCGCCGCAGGAGAGGAGGCAACGGGAACCCGATGGCCTCTTCCGCCGCGGCGACAGCCTCCGGTGTTGCGGGCGGTGGCAAAGTCCCCGCCCGCGCTACGATCCGCAACGCCTCGACAACCTCATCATCAGTCACGGGCTCAGACTCTCAGCCCGGAGTGGTCGGACGTGCCAGATGTGTGCCAGATCCTGCGGAGAACCACGGGGAACAGCGGGGAACAAGTCGGCGACCGCCTGCGCACCGTTCAAGGCCCACCGCAGGTCAGCAGAGCAACCGCCGCCAAAGACCCCAAGCTTCCCAAGCTGATGTACCTGAGAACCGCGGCTGCGGAGCGCAGCCAGGCCGGCTGAGGACGCCTCGTCCTTGCCAACCAGCACCTGATCCAGCAGTTCCCGCTCCTGGACTGCAAAGCACGTCCGGCCGAGGGCTCGCATCGAAGCGCGTGTGTACCCGTCGCGTACCATCCCGCCCATGAGCGCAACGGTCGTCACCATCGCTTTGGCATTCGTCGGCTACCTCGCTACCTACCTCAACAACCTGCGACTGTCGCAGCGGCAAGAACGACTCTCACGCGTGAACCGACAGCTCAGCGAGTTCTACGGGCCCATGCTCGCTCTCACGGAGACTGGCACGCAAATATTCAACGCTTTCATGGAGCGTGCCGCGACCCGCCCTGACGGCCGATCACCCTTCGCTGCGGGCGGGGAACCTCCAACAAGTGAGGAGTTGACGGAGTGGCGACTGTGGGTGAGTACGGTGTTCCTGCCGAGCATCCAAGCCATGCGTGACATTGTGGTCACCAAAGCGGACCTCCTTGCTGAGCGGCAGGTACCGCCGGTGTTGCTTGAGCTGAGTGCGCACGTCTCCGGCTATGAGATCACTGCAGCCAAATGGGCAAACGGCGACTACACGCAGCACCTCTCCGTCACACCGTTTCCTGGCGAGGAGCTCACACGCTACGTGCGAACCAGCTTCACCCGGCTCAAGGAGGAGCAAGCCAGTCTTCTGGGCCACCGTCGGAGATGGTCACGCAGCCCGGTACCTGACAACGGCACGGTTCCAACGGCTGGTTGGCGTCGCCTCGAGCCGGCACCAATGACATCACCAGGTGACATCAACGGCCGCGGACAGCAGCGGGACTGAACGCACAAGGGTGGTCACACCCAAGCAGGAGCACAACAGCCCAACTGCGAAAACTCAGCCCCTGGATCGAACTCCTAAAGCCGGTGTCGCAGGTTCGAATCCTGCCGGGGTGAGAACGCCTCGTCGATTTGCAACCCGCCCCGCTCCAGCCCGCGTGAGCAGCCCTCACGGCAAGTCCCCGCCTGCGCTGCCACAGACGGGTACTCCGCCCTGTGCGTTAGTTCCTCCGGCGACGCCCCTGCGCATAGGGGCCGCGGCGATCATGTTCCCGCCATTCCTCCTCATGGGGGTCACGGTCTTCGCCGCCCGCGTTGTCTCCAGGAGTCGAAATGTGTTCCCCCTTGTTGACCTTGGCCAGCAGCGAGGCGAGGGGATCGGGGGGATCGTCGCTGAAGCGATCGGAGCCGCGCTCGGGCGGCGGCCCCGGCTCCGTCCTGTCGTGACGCGACCGTGACGTACCGCTCATGAGTAGCCCCCTCCGAACTCACTGAAATGCACCCGAGATCTTTCCCTGGAAGGTCGCGGGTAACCCGACCTCGACCTTGCCAGTGCTGTGCAATCTTGCCGGAAGCCGACCGCAATTGGACACACTCCAGACCTCAACGTCTGTCCGTACCTGGAGCTTCTTCGCACAAGCTCTACGAGCTGCGACCACCTACGAGTAGTCCGTGGCTCAAGGCAGACGTACAGATCGGACGGCCGATCCCGTGCCAGACACGTGCCAGATTGTGCGGGGAACCACGGGGAACTGCGGCGACCAGGCCGCCGGTCAGTCAGGCCCCGCGCCCGCTCCGCCGCAGTTCAGCCAAGCGGCCCTCGACCGAGAACCCAAGCTTCCGAAACTCAGGGCGCAAGCCCGAAGTCTGCCTGTAGAGCTCCCAGGAACGGGCGTCCTAGGCTCATCCGCCATGGAGTGGATATCACTGGCCAGCACGGCACTTGGCGCGGTCATTGGGGTCGGTTCGACGTTGATCACCGATCGACTCAGTTGGCGAAGGGAGCGCGCCGGCCAGAGCTTCGATACGCGGAGGCAGCTCTACGCCGACTACACCGCCGCACTCTCCCGCATGCGAACGGCACTCAACGAGGCTGCGCAGGCAGACATTCCTGAGGAGGAACGCCCAGGAAGGTTACGCGAGCTGTTCCTGGCACCCGGGGCCTACGAGATTCGCCACCAGCTAGCGATCACCGCTCCGCAGGATGTTGTTGAGGCCGCACGCACCGCGTTCGTGGTCCTGAGGGACACGCGAGACCTGCTCATCGATGGCGCTGCGATCGAGAGCCCGGCTTACACCGAGCTGGAAAACAGGTTCGATTCGGCAGTGGCCGAACTCCGCAAGATCATGCGCCGAGACCTGGGCGTCGCCGAATAGACCACGAGAGAGACAGGCATCAGAAGCTCGCCCGTGCGCCTTCGTGCCCCACTGCCGGAGGCCGCGGGGAACCACTGCGACGAACGGGCACGGCCCAACGCAACGAGGCGATCCTGCGCTCCCCTCCACCCACTCAAGAAGACTCTGCAATAGGCCCTGCGAAGCGCGAGGTGCAGCGGCCGGCCCAGGACAGTGGCCACACTTCCTGCGGAAGGTTCAGGCCGCCTGCGACTGACCAGGTCAGCGACCGCTTCCCTCGTCCGCCAGAGACAGGTGCAGTACAGCAGCGGAGTACAGCAACCACCGCAACCCCAGCCGACCGACAAAGGACTCCGAAGACCCCACGACCAGCGTCCTGGACCGCAATGACCGTCCGGCCGACAGTTCGGGAGGAAGAGGTCGTGCCACCAGCTCCCGGTGACCCCGGCCGAAGCAGCCGATATCAGAGCTCGATGAGAATGTCTCCGCCACGGAGACGCCCAGTGCCCCGGACAGCGGGGACGACGAGCACGCCGTGATCGCCCACTTCCGGCTTGCCGCTGACGGTTTCGGCGACGCCGACCAACGAGAGCAGGTCTACGCCGCTGAGGAGGTGATGGCCGCAGCGATCGATGAGGCCGAGGTCGGGGAGTTCGACGGCAACGAGTTCGGCGCGGGCGAGGCCGTCCTCTACGCCTACGGACCGGATGGAGACGCTCTCTTCAAAGTCATGGAGCCGACGCTGCGCGGTCTGCCGTTCCGGCCGGCACACGTTGTCGTCAGCCGAGGCGACAGTGCGTCCCGCATGGACCTATAAGCCCGCGAGACAGCTACGAAGACGGTCCACGGTCCGGCGAAGCCGGGGCCGTCCCGGGGCCGTCCGAGGTCACCCGATGCCGACCAACAACGACAGAAGCCCACGGCATCCGAGCAGCTCAGGGCCGTGGGCTTCGTCAGTCCCGCTGGTCAGCGAGACCCGTGCTTAATAGACCGGCAATTCAGGTGGAACAGGTGACGAAGCCCCGGTCATCAGCCCAGCCACCAAACCTGATTGTGGCCGTCGACGTGCCAGTTCGGACAATCCCGGAGCGGGAGAACGAGCCTCTGTACGAGGATGCTCCCGTGGACGCAGGGGTGTGGATAGGCGCTGCCGCTGGGCTCGCCGGTGCGCTGGTAGGCGCAGGAGGATCGATCGCCACGACGCTGGTCACTCAGCGACATCAGAAGGCCGAAGCTCGCAGAGAAGAGCGGGTGAAGCTTGCGAGGGAAACAGTCGATGCGATTACCCAAGAGCTCATCGCGCTCAGAGAGCTTGCCTGGACATACCCGGCAGCGGACGCCTCGGAAGGAACTATGCGGCACTTTGGGTCTGCCGCACGATCGGGTGACATCTGAACTGGCTTGCCCTATGGGGCTGGTGGGAAGGATGTCGCTGTGCCCAAGCCTTATCCCGAAGAGTTCCGCGAGGACGTCGTGCGGGTCGCGAGGAACCGCGGCCCGGGGGTGACG
>NZ_JBSFJZ010000027.1:0-146715 GCF_053598315.1 Streptomyces sp. NPDC001153 | reverse complement strand
CGGCAAGCTCACCCGCATCTACCGGCCGCAGACCAACGGCAAGGTCGAACGCTTCAACCGCACCCTGCTCGACGAATGGGCCTACCTGCGGCCCTACGCCAGTAACGACGAACGCACGGCCGCCCTGGCAGACTTCCTGCACACCTACAACCACCACCGCTGCCACACAGCACTCGGCGGCCACCCACCGATCAGCCGTGTGAACAACGCTTCAGATCAATACACCTAGGCTCTGAGGTTGGGGCACTCCCTGACATGGGGGCCCACGACCAGTAGTCGTGGAGCCCCCATGTCAGGCCCGCGGATGCGCGCCTGTGATCAATGGTGGTTGGAGCTGAATCTGTCGTCGATGTCTGGGATCCAGAAGCAGATCTCCAACGTCTTCAGGCGGTCCCAGTGCCGCACACGGCGCCCGTGTCTGACTGCTGCAGTCAGGCTCACGAGTAGCAGTGCCGCGCAGCATCCCGCCAGCACACGATCGGATCCTACGACGAGCTCGATCACCGCGATGAAGAGCGCGAAAACCAGGGCGAGGGCCGAGTTCCGCAGCATCAACGCGACGCCTTGAAGCCGAGTGATCTCGCCCGCTGCCTCCTTATTGTGGAGTTCCACCGCAGCCAGCAGCAGAGATGTGTCAGTGCGCACGAAGGCTCGGTCCCGGGACTCGGGCACTCTGGCCACGAAATCGAGACGAGCGTCCTCGACACCCCGGTTCCAACGCGGTGCCACCTTGTCCAGGAGGGCACTCAGCGGATAGGCGAGATGCCCCAACAGGTAACTGGCAACGCCGACTCCGACCACCTGTAGCGCTGACGGTGCCGAGGCCAGACTTGTGAGATCGATGATCTGCAATCGTGTGAGCACGTAAATGATCAAGGATAGGTGTAGTACTCCTGGTATCCCGTAGGTGAACAGATCGAAGAAACCCACAGCTAAGGTCACGAAGCTCCCCCTTGACTCTCCAAAGCCCCTGACTCTAGTGAGTAGAGGCCGGGCGTGGTTCTGATGAGTCGAGAGCTTCCCTGCCTGGCCATGATGCGAAAGCGCCGCGAGCACCGCTCAAGTCGAGCATGGACGAGCACGCTCGGTTCGGGGGGGCCCGAGGTCGCCGCCCGCGCCCAACCGCGAGCGAAGACGGCATCAGTCGGCTCAACTGCCGTGAGAACGTGACGGTGGCCCGTACCCTGCTCGACCATGCCGCTACCGAGCTGGGTCCCCGCCCCTTGGACGCCTTCCACTTCACCAGCGCCCTCACCCTGGGCCTGGAAGCCCTCCCCGTCCGCCACCGCCCCGCCACCCACGCCGCCCTGACCGCCGCCGGGTACACCGGAACCGACCTGTGGCGGT
Organism: Streptomyces sp. NPDC001153; assembly: GCF_053598315.1. Lineage (NCBI taxonomy): Bacteria > Bacillati > Actinomycetota > Actinomycetes > Kitasatosporales > Streptomycetaceae > Streptomyces > Streptomyces sp. NPDC001153. The sequence goes on along the minus strand of NZ_JBSFJZ010000027.1, from coordinate 145,368 downwards.
ACATGCACCGCATCCTCCCCGCCGCTGAACTGCCCCGCCTCACCCACTACGACACAGAACCCGCCACCCCCGACACCCGCCGCCTCCTCGTCACCGAGGACGGCAACACCCTCGCCGACGCCACCATCGGAACGCCCGTACCGGGCACCGGGGTTCTGTGGTGGATCGGGGTTGAGCCCGCCGCACGCGGCCGGGGACTCGGCCGCGCCCTCCTCGGCACCGCACTGGACGCGCTCCACCGCATGGGCGCCACGGACGTGATCCTGTTCGTGGACGACGACGCGCCCCCCCCGCGCGACGACCGGGACCGGACCGCCGCCAAAGCTCTCTACGAGTCGTCAGGATTCGAAGAAATCGACCGTCTGTACTCATTCACCATGTGAGTCGGGGGTTGCGCGAGACCGTCGGCGAGATTGATGGTCTGCGGGGGAGTGCCGGTTGCACCTCGTCGTCTGGGCGTCAGTGGCGCAGGTGCGGTGACCTGGTCGTTGACGCTGACGGGTGGTGCTCACTCGTTGCTGGCATGAGTGACGAAGGGCCATGTCATTCTCACGCCGACCACCAGGTCGTCGCCACCGTGCTGCGCGACCCGGCTCGGCACATCGGGCAGGTCTACGAGCTGACCGGGCCGCGCTCGTTTGACATGACGGACTGGCCGCGGAATTCTCTCGGGCGCTGAGCCGACCGGTGTCATACGTTGACGTGCCGCCGGACAGGTGGGAGTGATCGAGACGGCAGAACGAGCGCGCAACGGGTATGTCGTCCTGGGCGAGTTCGGCTTTCCAAGCCGCAGCCGAAGTAGTTCTTGCCGTAGATCAGCGTCTGGCCGGCTGGGCGGCGACGAGGTCCCTGACGTCGCTTCAATCAAGCCGAACTGTCGCTCGTCCACGTGACACCAGTCCCGTAGGCGATGAAGTTCACGCTGCTGTACCCACCACCACCGCCCGGTGGATGAGCGGGGGAGGTAAAGCCAACGCCCAGTACCGCGTCATAGCCAAGGTTGTACGCCTCGATCATGAGGGCTTCGTAGGCGGCGTCCATCGAGGAGCGCGCGGTGCCCCAAATGACTTTGACCTGTGTGAACGGGCGCGAGTCATGGCAGAGTGTGCTAGCTGTGACGGTTGCCAGTGCCCTTTCACGAAGCTCTCCGGCCGCCTGCCGCCTCTTGCGTGCGTTGTCCATCCACTTCACGATCCGATTCTGAGCGTACTCAGTTCAAATGTCACGACCAGAGATCGGCAACACCTGGAGCCGATCATCTAGACGTCGCGTGAGGGGACACGGGCTGCGAGTTCGGCGGCGAAGTGGGGGCCTGGGCGCCCCAGTCGTGATCGGTCGTGCCGAAGTGCTGCAGGACGTCCAGCAACTGGTGCGCCTCCGTGAGAGTGAGAAGCGGCAGGCGCGGCTCGTAGGCCTCTGGTTGGGAGGGCTCCTTGGGCGGTGTTCCGGCACGCCTGTTGACGAGAGGAACTCCGTATGTCTGAGCGTAACGCGAAACGCCGGCCCAAGCGCCCGTTCAGCCGGGTCAGGCGAAGCGCCGAAACCATCCGTCATCTGCGGAAACGGATCGGCCTGCAGGAGCAGAACCTGCTGGGCGAGTTCATGCAGGGAGCGGCGTACAAGCTCGGCAGTGGTGCCGTGAGCCTGATCATCCTGTGGTGGGAGACCCGTCACTGACGTCAGGGGCAGCCGACTCAGGCGAGCCTGCCGTGCCTCAGCAAATCCGCCGTTCATGGGAAGGTCTTTCGCGAGGGCAACTCGCTCGACCTCCTTGCTGGAGGTGCGCCGTGCCCGAGGCAAGCTCTTTACGGGCCTGGGGGAAATTGAGCTTCGGGCGTGCTGGGCTGGTGGGTGATCAGCAGGTGGTGTCGCGGACGAGGACGAGTTCGGTGCTCGTCCGTCGGTGGGTGGCCCGCTGCGCGGATCGGTCGGAGACGAGCGAGACGATCGCGAGATGGGTCTCGGTGTAGGTGTCGCGGCGTCCGTGTGGCCGTCTCCATGTCCGCCAAGGCCGTAAACCGGTGGACAGCTCTCCGGCTCTGGGTGAGCATCACCGCGATGAACAACGAACCTCTCTCCGCCCCCAAACGCGTCCGTTTCGTCGAGCTCAGTGCAAAGGCACTGCGGGCGCTTGCTGACGGTGACCTCGCTGGCGGCAGCGCCGAGGCCGGGGTCGCCCTTGACGAACACTTCGTCGGTGAGCGAGCCCGCTGGATCTTCGGCTACCGCGCCGACCAGCTCGCCAAGGACCCCTCTGCCGCGCCCTGGATCACGCGTGCCGCGGTGTCCGAGCCGGACGGGGTCGTCGTTGGCGACGCCGGGTTCCACGGGCCGCCGGATGAGGCCGGCATGGTCGAGGTTGGCTATACCGTCGTGCCCGGGTACCGCCGCCAGGGCTATGCCCGCGCCATGCTGAGGGCGTTGCTCGTCAGGGCCGCGGCCGACCCCGACGTCAGGACCGTGCGCGCCAGGATCGGATCCGACAACACCGCCTCCCTGGCGTGCATCGAGGGCTTCGGCTTCACGCGCATCGGCGAGCAGGGGGACGAGCGCGACGGAATCACGATCATTTTCGAGGTTCCGGCAGACGCCATTCAGGCCGGGTAGCTTTACGGTCTCGGCGGACATGGTGATCGTCCCGGTCGGGCCGTGACATGAGAAGGGCCGTACGGGTTGGGTGAGTTGTGAAGCTGACCTGGGCCCGTACGGCCTGTTCCCATCCTGCCCTGTCCGGCGTCTCACGCGCACATTCCGGCGAGTTGTTCGCCGAACTCGCCACGGCATGGGAGGCTGCGCGGCAGTCCGCGCTCCGCGAGGCCCGGGGCGGGGAGCGTCGGAGGGCGGAGGGTGCCGGCAGAAAGCCCAAGCTGGTCTTCCTCGATCGGCTGCTGGTCACCCTGGTCCATCTGCGCCATCAGTTGCCGCATGTGGTGCTCGCCGAGCTCTTCGAGGTGGATCGCTCCACCGTCTCCGCGGCCATCCGCCAGGTCCGCCCGCTGCCGGCAGCCCGTGGTTTCGCTGTGCGCGACCGGCCCGGCCTGCGGCTGAAGACGCTGGAGGACGTCTTCGCCTACGCCGAGGCGGAGGGCGTTGAGCTGCGGCTCGACGGGGCCGAGACCCAGGTCCGCCGCCCGCAGGCCGACCGTCCTGGGCGCCAGGCGTTCGTCTCCGGCAAACGCAAGCAGAACACCATCAAGACCACCACGTTCAGCGACGGCCAAGGCCGCCTGCTGCTGTCCGGCTTGGTCCGCCCGGGCCGGATGCACGACCAGACCGCCGTGCGGACCGAGAGCATTGCCGAGCAGTTCCGCACCCGTCCCGGGGTGAAGGCGAAGGTCGATTCCGGCTACCTCGGGCTGGCCAAAGAGTTCCCCGGCCAGGTCAGCACCCCACCGAAGAAGCCCAAGGACGAGGCGTGCGACGGTGACAAGCATGCCTGGCGCGAGACACGGCGACGGCAGTCCTCGGCGAGGATCTGTGTGGAGCACACCAACGCCGAACTCCGCCAATGGGCACCCCTGCGCCGTTTCACCGGACGCCGCGATACCTACGCCGAGACCCATCTCGCGATCGCCTCACTCGTCTCCGACCGATCCGCGCAGCGGGCCACCCGCCGCCGGACTAGCACCGAACTCGTCCTCGTCCGCGACACCGTCCGCTGATCACCCACCAGCCGAACCCAGGCCAGCACGCCCGAAGCTCAATTTCTCCCCAGACCGCCGTTGTCGACGGTCGTGTAATTCCCCACCAGGTGCACCACCCCCCTCACGTTCGAACGAGGCCGATGCCTCTTGCGGCTGGCGATTCGCATGTGGTTCGCTCCGGTCGGCTCAGCTGATAAAAGCTGGCTCGCGCCCCGTCTCGTGCCGCAGAATTCTCGACGTGTCAGACACGAGAACTACCGACGAAGAGACGCCGGACGGGCTGCTGGGCTGGTGCCTGGTGGCCAACGTCGCGCGAGAAACCGCGCGTGGCGAGAGCGGCCTCGACATCCAGCGCGGGACGAAGCACTTCCCCGCAGGCGCCCTGCTGTGGATCCCGCCCATGCGCTGGGACCCCGGCGACGGTCGCTGGCCTGTGGTGGGCCGGCACCGAGGCAACGGCCGCCGGTACGTCAACATGGTCGTGCGCGCGGATGACCTGGAGAACTTCCGGGTCAAGGGTGTCTACAGCGAAGGTCTGGTGCGCAGCCTCAACGGTCACGAGCACGACCCGGCCGCCCCCCGGACCCTGCAGAACCCGTGGTCCCGCGAGCGAGCCCAGAGCTGGGCGGACGGCCGGAACCAACTCCGGGAGGGCATCCTCATCGACGGCCAACGTCACCCGCGGATCTCCGTTCCCAACCCTCCGCCGGCAGAGCTCCAGGTCGGCGGTGAAATCCTGCACCTCGCCCACTACGGCCCCAGGGGGCCCCACTACAGTCGCATGCCCCCTCCCGTGGAATGGGTCCCCGCGACCTGAGCGGGGCGTTCGAACGTCAAGGCGGGGAAGGTGACGCCGCTGGTGGGGAATTACGTGACGTTCCACAGCCGCAGTCGAGGCGCGGGGGAGTGGCGGGATCGGCGGACCTCAGGCGCAGCCTGCCGTTGCGGTCGGGGGCCGATACCGGGAGTCGCTACAGTGCCGCCAGGGCGCCTTGCTGCGGGGTGGCATCAGCCGGGCCGATGCGTCCGGCGGGCAGCACAAGCCTGCACTCCACGGCGGCCGGCCGCGGACTGATCGCCCCCGTAACAGCGTCCGTCGGTCGACCCGCGCCGACCACCACAGGAGCGCGACACCGGCTACCGGCAGTGCGGCATCGATGAGCGCGGGCGCGCGGTGGCCGAGTCCCGCGCTGATCACTACTCCGCCGGGCCAGGCGCCGAGGGCGTTGGCGATGTTGAGGGCGGACTGAATCATGGCCGCGCCAAGAGTCACGGCGTCTCCCGCGGCTTTCATCAGCCGGAATTGGAGGTTGGTGACGAACACCGCGCCCGCCGCACTGATCAGGAACAGCAGCGGCAGGGCCCACCAGCCGTAGGGCACAACCGCCCAGAAGGCCCCCATCAGCACGGCCGAGCCGGCGCCGGCCAGCAGCAAGGACCGGTATACGGACCAGGAGGCGAGTTCTCCGCCGACCCACGTTCCCACGGTCATGCCGACGGGGCAGCCTCATCGCCCTTGTTACGTACTCGCCCCACACGGAGACGCGGGTAGGTCCCGATACGCCTCTTCACCTGGAAGTGCCTCCGACGGGTGCGGGAACAATGGCCTCAGCAATCCCTATTCTCGCTGGTCATGGGAACTTTCTGCTACGTGATCACGTGCTGGACAGCTCACCTCGTGAAAGCGCGAGGCTAGTCGGCGCGGCCCGTCGCTGCCACGGCCACACCCAAACCGATCATCGCGAAGCCGCCCGCCCCGCCGACCATCGACAGGCGGCGGTCCGAGCGGGCGAACCAGGAACGGGCCGCCGAGGCACCCAGTCCCCACAGGGTGTCCGTGATCATGCCGATGGCCACCGGGACCAGCCCCAACACCATCATCTGGAGGGGGACTCGGCCCGCCGAGTGGTTCACGAACTGCGGTAGCACCGCCGCGAAGAAGATGAGGCCCTTCGGATTGGTGAAGCCCACGAAAATTCCGTCCAGGACCGTGCGCAGATCGCTGCGCCGCTCACCCGCGGGGGCCTCCATGTCCGTCGCGCGCATCTCCTTGCGGTGCCGGAAAGCTTGCACGCCGAGGTAGACGAGATAGGCGGCGCCGGCCAGCTTCACGCCCGTGAACATCGCTGCGGAAGTCTCCACCAGCGTGCCCAGGCCCCACGCCACAGCGGTTACCAGGAGGTACGAACCGATCAGGTTGCCAAGGACGGTCGCGAGCGCCGTGCGGCGGCCGTGTGCCAGGGCCCTGCCGATCACGAACAGCACGCTTGGCCCCGGAATCACGATCACCACCAGCGACATCGCCGCGAACGCGAGAATGCTCTCCGTGGACACCATGCGTTTGCCACCTCCTGGATTGCCTTTCAGAGGTCATACAAACAGGTGGCGGACCGCTCGCTCTAGCCTCGCGCTTGCACGAGGCAGGGCGTCCTCCAGGTGAAGAGGCGTATCGGGACCTGCCCGCGTCCGCGTCGAGAGCGGCGGCTGCGGGGTCGTGTCCCAGGCCGGCGGTGGACTGCTGGTGGAGACGGTCCGCAAGTCCGGTCCCGATCGGGCGAAACACGCCGCAATCACGTGCGCATCAAGCGCATGTTGCAGGACTGCGACCCGGACTCCGTCAGCGCGGAGGAATGGAACGAACGTCGTACACAGAACGTCCGGCGGCACACCGGGGACGGGGACCGCTAGAGGTTGTCCCGTATGGGGCGTGAGTTATCCGGTGAGGGCCAGGTTGTGGAGCCGGGCGATGCCGAGCATGGCCTGGTGCACGCCGTGGCCCTTGAGCCGGCAGTCCCGCAGGGGCAGATTGTCGGGTGCGGTCATCGTGCTGATCTCCTTCGGGCTTCGACACCTCGAAGATCAGCCGGTGGCCGTTCATCTATGCGGGCATCATCCCGACGCCGGAGCAAACCCCCGGATCAGGTCGAACCCGTACACCATCTCCATGGACGCAACCCACCCGTGCTCACCCCTCCCGTGCTGACTTGGTGCTGACTACGCTCCGTTGTACTCGGACATCTTGTGGCTGATCGGATCGGCTTAGCACCGTTGCGAAGCCGGCCCGGCTTCGACGCCTGGCTCTGCGGCCACGGACAAGGCGCTGCGCCTGGGCGTGGTGCGCGTTCGTCCTGGCAGATTCTTGGTCTCCTTGTGGCCCCGCTTCTGACCTTCCGGGCGGGTGTGCTGCAGCTCTGGCGTCGGCACCGTTGTCCTCGGGTTCTCCGCCCTGCGCCCTCGCGTCGAGTGCTCGGCAAATCGGGCCGGGGTCCTTGGCGACCAACAGTCATAGGCTTCGCCCCTGCAAAGTCGAACGCTTTCCGGGAGGTGTCTGAGGCGATGCCTGCCCCCGCCGAGGGGCGCACGGGCTTCTCGTCCGCAGGCTGTTCATGGTCGCGGAAGCTGCGACCTGTTCCGCCTGATGGACGCTGCCGACCGACATCGTCCGCCCCCTGCAGGCCCGCGAGGTGCGGGTGGACCGCGAGACGCTCGCCCTCGGGTACGCGGGCGTGTACTCCGGTTTCCTCCGGCACGCCGTTGCCGCGGCGCGCCGTCACGGCCTGGACACCCGGGCGATCCTTGTCGAAGCCGTGCCGGCGCAGGATGGTCGGCGGCCAGGCGGGCATGATCACGGACATTGCGCTCGACCTCGCGGCGGTCGGTTGCGCCGACTGACGCGAGTGATCGGTGCGGTGGCTGTGGCGGCCCGGCGGGGCCGGTGCCACCGCTGTCCACGTCAGAGGACGGACGGCCATATCAGCGGCTCGTGTCGGCGTCACCTTCGTCATTCGGAGGGCCTTCCTGTCTCCTGTCGCCCGGAGGGGAGCCGTCCCCGTGCTCTTCCAGCAGCTCGAGGAGCGCGGCGTCCGCTCTTTTCTGGTCTTCCTTCGTCAGCTCGACGGGTGCGTTGTTGTAGACGGTGTAGCGACCTGGATCGATGATGTTGGCGGCCCTCAAGATGAACGTCAGCAGGGGGCGCCACCCCTTGCGGTGGCCGACCCGAACTTGTAGCTGGGCCTTGTAGTCACGGGCCTCCGGGAGGAATCCGGAAAATGGTGCCTCGAACTCTAGGAAGAGTTGTTGCGCTTCTCTGCCGGGCACGACGAATCCGGCGGGCAGCTTCGCCTCCTCGTCCGGCCCCGGTTGGAGGCGGGACGGGGAGGATACCCACAGGAGTGGCAGATGAGAGGCGGGCTCATCGGGGAAGGTCAGGATGAGGTCCTGCACGACGATCGGTTTGGGACCGGTGTTGTGCAGGACGAGCGGCAGTCGTAGGCGTGCCGTGGAACCGTGGACGATCGCCGCGAAGGAATGAGGTTCCCACGCCTGCAGGCGTCCCTGTCGGGCGTTGAGCCACCAGAACGACGCGACGGTGAAGAGCAGTGCGCAGGCTGATACCACACTGGCGCCGGTAAGCGATGAGGACGCGATCTGATCCGCCGCGACCATCAGCGGAACCACAGATTCAGTCTGCCAGCCCCGCCGTGGGCTCGCTAACAGGACGAGTGGCCGCCAACGGTCTCCCGGAACGGGTCAGAGGCCGGCGAGGAGTACGAGATACCAGGCGACCAGGGCCGCGCATGTCACCGCGGGGAGGAGCTTGGGCAGCCCGTCGCCCTTGCGTACGTGCGTGGTCACGGCACCGGCGAGCAGCATCAGCAGCCCGATACCGGCCAGCCCGCCGCACAGCGGTACGACCGGACCGAGGGCCACGCCGATGGCGCCCGCCAGCTCCAGCCCGCCGATGACCCGGTAGGCCGCAGTGGTGAAGCCGGCGTGGGCGGCCAGCTCGGGCATCGGACCCAGGGCCAGAATCTTGGCCGCGCCCAGCAGGGCGAAGATCAACGCGATGAGACAGGTCAGCAAGGCGGAGAGGATCACGAGACGCCTTCGGGGGTGTGCGGACGACGGGCCTGGCGGCGTTCGGCGCCCAGGCCGGCGAAGTGGGCGATCAGGTCGGGGTTGTCGACCGTGGAGGGGTTGAGGACCTGCTCGGCGGGTGCGCCCTGGAGGAGGCGCTTGACCGGGACCTCGAGCTTCTTGCCGGTCTTCGTGTGCGGGACGGCCGGTACGGCGAGGATCTCGTCGGGGACGTGGCGGGGGGAGGCGCCGGTGCGGATCGCGTCGCGGATCTTCTCGCACAGGGACTCGTCCAGACCGACCCCGTCGGCGAGGACCACGAAAAGCGGCATCCAGTAGCCGCCGTCGGGTTCCTCCGCACCGATGACGAGGGCCTCGGCGATCTCAGGGAGGTGTTCGACGATGTCGTGGATGTCGGCGCTGCCCAGGCGTACGCCGTTGCGGTTGAGCGTGGCGTCGGAGCGTCCGTGCACCATCACCGAGCCGTGGGAGGTGAGGGTGATCCAGTCGCCGTGCCGCCACACGCCCGGATAGGCGCTGAAGTAGGCGTCGCGGTAGCGGCTGCCGTCCGGGTCGTTCCAGAAGTACAGCGGCATCGACGGCATGGGCCGGGTGACGACCAGTTCGCCGACCTGGTCGACGACCGGCCGTCCCGTGCCGTCGTACGCCGCGAGCGCCACGCCGAGGTTGGGAGCCGACAGTTCACCCGCCCACACCGGCGTGGTGGGGGCGCTGCCGGCGAAGCCGGAGACGACGTCCGTGCCGCCGCTGGTGGAGGCCAGCTGGACGCCTGCGCCGACGTGGTCGCGGACCCAGGGGTAGGCGGATGCGGGCAGCGCGGAGCCGGTGCAGCCGATGACGCGGACAGACGAAAGGTCGTGCGTGCGGGGTTCGACGCCCAGTTTGGCCATGGCCAGCAGGTACTGGGGGCTGGTGCCGAAGACGGTGACCTTGTGGCGGGCCGCCAGCTCCCACAGGACGTCCGGGCGCGCCACCGGCGCGGGGCTGCCGTCGTAGGTGCAGGTGGCGGCGCCGGTCAGCAGGGTGGAGACGACCAGGTTCCACATCATCCAGTGGGTGGTGGTGTACCACAGCAGGCGGTCACCGACGCCCAGGTCGCAGTGCAGGCCGAGGATCTTGAGGTGTTCCAGCAGGACGCCGCCGTGCCCGTGGACGATGCCTTTGGGCAGCCCGGTGGTGCCGGAGGAGAAGACGATCCACAGCGGGTGGTCGAACGGCACCGGGGCGATGGCGAGGTACTCGGCGCGGCCGGCCGCGTCCTCCCAGGGAACCGTCAGCCTCGCGGCCCGGGTCGCGGGCCACGCAAGGCCCAGGTGATCCACGAGGACCGTGGCCTTGAGCGTGGGAAGGGCGGCGGCGAGGTCGAGGGAGGCTGCGCGACGGTCGTGGCGGGTGCCGTTGAAGAGGTAGCCGTCCGCGGTGATGAGCACGCTCGGTTCGAGCTGGGCGAAGCGGTCGGCGGCGGCCTTGGGTGCGTAGTCCTGGCCGCACACGGACCACACCGCGCCCAGGCTGGCGGTGGCGAGGAAGGCGATGACGGCGTGGGGGGTGTTGGGCAGGTAGCCGACCACCCGGTCGCCCTGTCCGACGCCCAGGTCGCGCAGGGTGGCCGCGACGGAGGCGACCTGGGCGCGCAGCTGCCGGCCCGTGATCTCGTAGGTAGCTCCGGTCTCGTCCAGCGCGGTGATCGCGGGGGCGTCCGGGTGCAGGTTGCGCAGTGCGTGGTGGGCGTAGTTGAGGGTGGCGCCGGGGAACCAGCGGGCGCCGGGCATGGCTTCCTCGGCCAGCACCCGCTCGTACGGAGTGGTGGCGTCGATGTCGAAGTACTCCCACACCGCGGCCCAGAATCCTTCCAGGTGCGTGACGGACCAGTGGTGCAGGGCCTGGTAGTCGGTCGGGTCCGGAATCCCTTCGGCGCCCTGGTGCCGGGCGGCCCAACGGGCAAAGTCCGCGATGCGGCTGCCGGCGGCCGCGTGGGGGTCGGGCGGCAGGAAGGGCTCCGGACAGGGCGTGGAGTGCGGGGTGGTCATGGTGTGGTGTTCCTCGTCAGGGTGCGGGCCGGGCTTCGGCGGGGCGGCGGGCCGTGTGCAGCAGGGGAGCCCAGGCGGCGGCGTCGGTGAAGTCGCCGGTGCCGGTGGGGACGGTGTCCATCACGACGCGGTCGGGGCGCAGCAGGACGGCGTCCGCCCGGCCGCGTGCCAGCCAGGCGGCCAGCGGGCCGTCGTCGTCCAGGTCGCCGACATGGATCACGGATGCGCCCAGGGCCGTGGCCACGCCCGTCATCCGTGCCGTGGGCGGCAGGGCGGTCAGCACGGCGAAGGAGTCCCCGAGTATGTCGTCGAGGCGCTCTCGCCTGCCGTCGACGATCACCCAGGGTTGCGGGCAGAAGGTGCCGGCCAGTGAGCGGCCGGTCAGCCGGGGGCGGCGTCGTACCAGCGGATTGGCGGCCAGGGCGGGGCTGAGGTCGCGGCTCACCGCCGCGATCACGCCGGGGATGCGGCAGGCCGCGCCCACCACGGCCCGGCGGATGGCCGCACCGCGGTCCTGTCCGCCGGTCATGGCCCAGCCGACGGCGACCGCGAGACGGATCATGTGGCGGGCGTGCGGCTTGCGCTCCTGCTCGTAGGTGTCCAGCAGCCGTTCGTCTGCGCCCTGCTGGAGGACGCGGGCGAGTTTCCAGGTGAGGTTGCGGGCGTCGCGCAGGCCCGCGCACAGGCCCTGCCCGATGAAGGGCGGGGTGAGGTGGGCGGCGTCGCCGAGCAGGAAGACGCGTCCCCGGCGCCACCGGTTGGCGAGGCGGGCCCGGAAGGTGTACTGCGCCTGCCGGATCACCTCGAAGTCATCGTCCTGCGACCCGTCAGACGGCAGGTCCACCCAGGGGGCGACGAGCCGGCGCAGGCGTTCCAGCCCCTGCGGGCCGTCCAGGGGCTCGCCCTCGGCCAGCCGGAACTCCCAGCGGTAGCGGTCCTCGCCGACCCGCATGTAGGTGGCCGGGCGGGTGGGGCAGCAGATCTGCTCGGCGCCTTCCCAGGTGCGCACCGGAAGGCTGGTGCGGACGTCGATGACCCGCCAGCTCTCCTCGAAGTGCAGGTCCTCCCAGACGGCGCCGATGGCGTCACGGGTGATGCTGCCCGCTCCGTCGCAGCCGAGGACGGCATCGGCCCACAGGTGCTCCTCCTCGTCGCTGCCGTCACGGCGGAAAGTGACCCGGACCGGACCCGTCGGAGCGTGTGATCCGTCGGTGTCCTGGGTGACCGACACGACCTCCAGCCCGCCCCACAGCTCGCACTCGGGGCGGCGCTTGAGGGCGGCGCGCAGCAGGCGTTCCAGCTCTGGCTGGTCGAACATGCTGGTCTGCGGGAAGCCGTGGTGGCCGTGCAGGGAGCGCGGGAACTCGGCGATCACGCGGCGCCGGGGGTCCAGCAGCCGCAGGCCCGGTGCCGGGCGCGCGACGGCGGCGAACTCCTCGTGAACGCCGACGCTCTGGAGGATCCGGCGGACCTCGTCGTCCACGACGACGGCTCGCGGCAGGGGGTAGATGTCGCTGTGGCGTTCCAGGAGCACGCTGGGCACTCCGCGCTGGGCAAGCAGGAGCGCGGCGGTGACCCCCACGGGCCCCGCGCCGATGATCACCACCGGCCTTCGGTTTGCGGCGCTCACCTCGCGTCCGCCACAGGGGTCCGCTGCTCGCCGAGGTCGATCCGCCCGTCCGGGGTGGCGATCGTTGCGGTCACGACGTCACCTGCACGCAGGTAGAGGGGGTTCTTTTCCTGCCCCTTGAAGAACGCCTTCCACTTCACCGCGGGAGGGAGCAGCGCACTGATCTTCGCGACCGGTGCGGGCGGAGCCTTCAGTGCGGTGCCGCCGGGGGTGCCGGTGAGCAGCAGGTCGCCTGGGTCGAGGGTCTGGAAGCGGGCGAGCAGGGTGAGGGCCTGAGCGGGCCGTACGATCATGTCGGCGAGGGTGCGGTCCTGGCGCGGTACGCCGTTGACGTTCAGCCGCAGCCGCAGGTTCAGCAGGTGGGTGAAGTCGTCGGGCTCCAGCAGGGCCAGGTACGGGCCCGTCGGCGTGAAGGTCGGGTAGGACTTGCTCTCGTAGAACTGGGTCTTGGTCAGCTGGACGTCGCGGGCGCTGACGTCGTTGGTGAGGACGAGCCCGGCGACGTAGCGCGGGAGGTCCTGCTCCTTCACAACTGTGCCCACCGGCAGGGGTGCGCCCATGACGAGGCCGAGTTCGACTTCGTAGTCGAGGAAGTTCACGTGTGCCGGGCGGACGATCGTGTCGTGCGGGCCGCTGACCGAGCCGGACGCCTTGCGGAAGAAGGTGGGCGGTATGTCGCCCGTGAAGCCCGAGTCCTTGGCGTGGCTGCGGTAGTTGACCATTTGGGCGACCACCCGGCAGGGGGTGGTGACCGGGGGCAGCGCCACCAGTTCGGCGACGGGTGTGCCGCTCTCGCCGGAGGCGGCGGCCTCGCGGACGGCGGCCCGGTCGGCGAGCAGTTCGGCGGTGGTGACCGCCTTGGTCTCGATGCGGACGGCGCGCTCGTTTCGGACGGCCCACCAGCCGTCGGGGGTGCGCAGCACGTTGGTGCTCATGAGCTCATCGCTTTCATCAGGCCCAGCAGGCGTGCGGGGTCGAGTTCGTTGTCGTCGCGCAGGGCCGTCATGACCTCGCGGAGCTTGGCGGGGGAGGGGTTGGTGCCCAGGAAGTCGCGGGTGACGGGCGGCCCCCACTGGGCCAGGCCGCTCGCCGACATGGGTGCCCAGCCGGGTTCGAGGTCGCAGGCGAAGAGGTCGCCGTCGGCGAAGTGCTCCAGCATGAAGCGGTCGGGGTCGCGCCAGTAGTCGAAGAGTTGGCTGCCCTGGATGTGCCGGCCGATTCCCCAGCTGCGCTGGTAGCCGCGCTCGGCGAGGTACTCGCCGCCGGCGGCGATCGAGTCGAGGTCGGTGACCTGGTAGGCGGAGTGGACGTAGCCGGTGCCCGGCCCGAGGTGCAGGGCGAGGGTGTGGTGGTCGACGGCCAGGCTGCCCTGGTCGCAGCGGATGAACGCCATGGTCGGCCCGCGCTGGCGTTGCCCGTCGAGGAACAGGAAGTCGGACACGATCATGCCGAGGGTGTCCAGGTACCAGTCCAGGGTGCGGGTGAACGTCCGTGTCTCCAGCACCACATGGCCGAGGCGCTGGATGCGGGACGGCTCACGGGGCGGGCGCTGGGTGGTGTTCGTACGACGGCCTTCGATGCCGGTGTTGAGGATCAGCGGCTGCTGCTCGGGCAACGCGGGCAGCGGTTCGGCGCAGTGCACCACCCGGACCGGGAGTCCCGAGGGATCGAACAGGGCGACCGACCGGCCGCCGCCGGGGACGTCGATGTCCCGGACGGTGTGTCCGACGGCGGCGGCCAGCCGGTCCACATCGGTCCGTTCGGCCGCGCGGAACGCGGGCCCGAGGAAGCGGGAGGCGCGACCGCGCCGGATGACCATGCAGGGCGAGCCCGCGAACGTGCCGCGCAGCCACAGCTCGTGATCGGTGCGGGCGGCGATCGCGAAGCCGAAGTCGCGGGCGAACACCTCGGCCCGGTCCAGGTCCGGCTTCTCGAACTCCAGCCAGGCCAGATCCGCCACTTTGATCACGGGATTCCGGGCTCGTCCGGGGTGCTCACCGCGTAGGGCGCCCTGCTCACTGTGGAGGTCTTGGTGGGGCGTCAGAGGACCGCCCTTGTTAACGGGGATGTGGGACATGGTGTCCTCCAAGCAACACTGCCGTAATGAGGAAATCATCAACTCTGCCGTTTCTCATCGTCAATAGGTGCAGCCCAAATAATTGAGGATCTCATCAGTAATGGCAGGGTCATCGTTGCGGCGGTTACACTGGGCCGTATGCCGACGTCAGCCCCGCCCAAGAACCGCTTCGAGCGACGCCGTGCCGAGACCCGCCAGGCGCTCGTCCGCGCGGCCCGGCAGATCCTCGCGGAAACCGGGGACACGAGCGCGAGCATCCAGGCCATCGCCGAGCGCGCCGATGTCGGCTTCGGGTCCTTCTACAACCACTTCGAGTCGAAGACGGAGCTGTTTGACGCGGCGGTGACGGACGCCCTGGAGGAGTTCGGGCAGGTCATCGACGCGCGCGTGGAAGGCATCGACGACCCGGCCGAGCTGGTCGCGGCCGGCTTCCGGCTCACCGCCCGGATGGCCGACTCCCACCCGGAACTCATGCGGATCCTGCGCGACCGCGGCTTGGTCCACATCCACTCCGACCGCGGCCTCGCCCCACGCGCCCTGCGCGACCTGGAGATCGGCATCGCCTCAGGCCGTTTCACCTGCGGCAACGCGACCACCGCCCTGTCGGCCCTGGGCGGCACCCTGCTGTCCCTGGTGGCTCTCCGGCTGGACCGCCCGGACCTCGACGGCGATGAGGCCGCCTCCGACCTGGCCGAGATGGTCCTGCGCATGCTCGGCCTCGCTGCGGACGACGCCCACGAGGTCACCCGTCGCCCGCTGCCCGATCTCGCCCGATGACCTCCTGCACCTGAAGCGCGGCCTTTTGTGGTGCTACGCCGGCGGCGACGAGGAACGCGGTTGCCGCGGCCTCACCGGTGGGGTCCGACCACGGGCATGCGGCGTTCTCCTCGGCGAGGGCCAGCATGAGTGCCTCCAGTGCTTGGGCGAGGACGGGTGCTGGAAGGTGGTCCGCGAAGACGCCTTCGCGCTGACCGCGCCGTAGGGTTACGACGGCTTCTGCGCGGGCCGGCGCCAGGATGGTGCGGATCTCGTCCTCTCCCAGATGGCGCCGTCTCAAGGCGATGAGCACGCGATAGTGGTCGCCCACCGTCCATGCCGCCAGCACCATCCGTGTCATCGCCTCGACCGGGTCGGCATCCGCGGTACGGGCTCCGGCGAACGCCTGCCGGAGTTCATGGCCTGCTTCCTGTGTCAGGTCGGCGATCAGCGCATGCCGGCTGGGGAAGTGTCCGTAGAGGGTGCGCCGGGCGACGCCGGCCGCCTGAGAGATGCTGTCGAGACTCGCGTCGGGGTCGTCGCGCAGTTTCTGCCGGGCGGTCGCGAGGATGCGTCGGCGGTTGGAGTGAGCGTCCTTGCGCTGCAAGGTACGGCCCGGGGTGTCGGTCGTCTGCATGGTTCTGTCTCTCCGCGGTTGCCGGAAAGCCGTGGGCGCCGGTGTTCCCTCACGCACCGGCGCCCACTCACCCCTGCCCAGGGTGGCTTGTTGTCCTGCTGACGGGCGTCAGGGGACGAGGATGAGGCGGATGGGGTCGCCGATCTTGTTCTCGAGACGGTGGACGGCGTCGGCCGCGTCGATGAGCGGGATGTGGTCGGTGATGGAGGGGGCCAGGTCGAGGCGGCCGGCCGCGGTCAGCTGCACCAGCTCGGAGACGGACTCGGGGAAGCCGCCGTAGTGGCCGCGCACCTGCTTCTGCAGGTAGTTGAAGGTCAGTCCCTCGGTGATGGTCAGTGGCCGGGGTGTGATGCCCACCAGGATCAGGGAGCCGCCCAGGCCGAGGACGGAGGCGGCCTGGTCGCGGACGGCGGGGACGCCGGCGCAGTCGAAGGCGAAGTCGAGGCCGCGTCCGCCGGTGGCTGCGTGGATCTGGTCGGCGAAGTCGGGGGCTGCCGGGTCGAGCGCGAGGTCCGCGCCGAAGGCCAGGGCACGCTCGCGGGCGCTGGGCAGCGGGTCGACGGCGATGATCGGGGCGGCGCCGACCAGGCGGGCGAGGCGTACGTTGTGGGCGCCGACTCCGCCGACTCCCCAGATGCCGACGGACTGGGCGGCCCGGACGCCCGCGGTGGCGACGACGGCGGCGTAGGGGGTGGAGACCGCGTCGGGGATGATCGCGGCCTGGTCGAAGGGGAGGCTGTCGGGGATGGGGATGAGGGTGTCCTCGCGGGCGATGACGTACTCGGCCCAGCCGCCGTCGTAGTCGATGCCGGCGGTGAGCATCTGGGTGCAGGGGCGGTGGCGCACGCATCCGGCGCACGTGCCGCAGGTCTTGCCGGCCTCCAGGGTGACGCGGGTGCCGACGGGCAGGCCGCGCTTGAGGTCGGGGCCGAGCGTGTGGATGACACCGGAGACCTCGTGGCCGACGGTGATGGTGTCGGAGGTGGCGAACAGCGGGACGAGGGAGCCGTCGAGCAGGTGGACGTCGGAGAGGCAGACGCCGGCGGCCTTGACCTCGATGAGGACCTCGCCCGGGCCCGGCACGGGGATCGGGACCTCTTCCACGGCGAACTTCTTGCTGTCCAGGTGGAAGCGTCCGGCGAGCATGGTGTCCATGAAGATCTGCTTTCGGTGAGCGGCACCGCCCGGCGGTTCGGGCCGGAGGGTGCCATGTGGTGTCTGGAGGGCTTGTGGTGGCCGGGAGGCGTGGGGGGTTGCAGGACGGGGCCGCACGCCTCCCGGCGGCTGAGGGGCACACGCCTTGACGGCGTGCGACGGTCAGGCGAAGACGTCCTGCTGGTAGCGCTCGTCCGCTTCGAGCCGGGCGAGCCACTGCTGGGCGGCCTCGTCGTCGCAACCGGTCTTCTGGCGGTGGATGGCGGCGAGTGCCTCGCGGACGGCGGGGGCCATGCGGCGGCCGTCACCGCAGACGTAGATGTACGCGCCGTCCTCGATGGCCTGCCACACCGTGTCGGCCGCATTCGCGATGGCGTTCTGCACGAACCGGGCCGGGTGGCCGGTCACCGCGGAATAGGCGGTGTGGATCCGCGCGATCCCGGCCTGCTCCCAGTCCTGCATCTCCTGCTGGTAGAAGTAGTCGTGCTCCGGGTGGCGGCAGCCGACGAAGACCTGCGACGCGCCCACCTGGGTGCCGTTCGCGTGCTGGGTCGCCCGCTCCTCCAGGAAGCCGCGCAGCGGCGCGATGCCGGTGCCGGGGCCGATGAGGATCAGCGGCGTGGCGGGGTCGGCGGGCGGGGCGAACGTCGGGGATGGGACGCGGACGTAGCCGTAGACGACGTCTCCGGGCTCGAGGCCCGCGATGTACGCGGAGCAGGTGCCGCGGTACTGGCCGTCGCCGGACAGGGCCGGGCCCTCCAGCAAGCCGACGGTCAGGCGCACATGGCGCGGGTTGGCCGACGGGGCGGAGGAGATGGAGTAGAAGCGCGGGCGGATGGGGCCCATCATCTCCAGGAACACCGCCAGCGGCAGCTCGACGGCCGGGAAGCGCTCCAGCAGGCCCAGCACCGAGATGCGCTTGCCGAGGATCTCCTTCTGGTAGCGCTCCTCGGCTTCCTGGGTGTCGGCGGTGTACGCCTGGAGCTGCGGCCGGGTCCACGGGCACTCGGTGTGCTCGGCGAGCGTCTGGATCTGGGAGCGGGTGGCCACGTCCTGAAGCTCCAGGAACTCGGTGAGCAGGATGCCGGCGGTGACCGGGGTGCCGACCGGCAGGTGGGTGCGGCCACCGGCCGGCTGGTCGAGCCGGAGCACCTGGTCGTAGTCGACGCCGAGCCGCCTCAGGGCGCGCTCCACCAGGGCGAGTTCGTTCTTGGCGAAGACGGCCAGGTGGTTGCCGGTGTCGTAGGTGACGCCGTCGGGCAGCTCGAAGGTGATGGACTTCGCCGACGGGCGCGGCGGCTCGATCTGGAAGTCCCACAGTCCGGTCGCGTCGGCCACCAGCTCCTCGTTGGCCACCACCGTGAGCGCGTACGCCTGCTCGGAGACGATGGCGGGACGCACGTCGGACTCGGTGAGCAGCTGGACCTCGTAGCGGGGGCCGCTCGCCTGGGAGGTGTCGGCGGCGTACTCCTCGGCCAGAGTGGCCCACAGGGTGTTCATCCACCGCGTGGCCATGCCGTCGAAGTCACCTGCGGCGTCCGCGATGCCGCGCTCGACGACCGGCGTGGCGCCGGCCGCCAGCAGACCTTCCTCGATCCGCTTGGGGAACGCCTGGTAGGTGGCCACCCACTGGGTGTTGCCGGCGCCCAGCAGCGCGTACCGCACATTCGCCAGCGAACCCTCGGGCAGCCCGGCGGCGAGCAGGTCGTCGAAGCGCTGGGCGTTGTCGGGAGCCTTGCCGTTGTAGCTGGCCGCCACCACGGCGAGCAGGCCCTCGGAGGGCAGGTTGTCACCCAGCTCGTCCAGGCTCACCAGCGTGGTGCCGAAGCCGGAGCGCTCGCCGCGGTCGGCGATGGTGCGCGCCAGGTCCTCGCAGGAGCCGAGGCTGGAGCCGTAGGCGACGGTCAGGTTCACCCCCACACCGCTGACCGCTGCCTGCGCCTGCGTGTCGCCGGGCTGCAGGTCCGCGGCGCCGAAGACGGTCCGCTGGTGCTCCTGACGGCGCCGGACGATCAGCTCGAAGTTGCCGGGCTTGCGCGTCAGCGCCTCCCGCACGTCCATCGCGTAGTCGCTGGTGTCCGAGAACTTGAACTTCTGCAGCACCAGCGTCAGGGCCAGGCGGGCCTCGGTGAGCGCGAACTGCCGGCCGATGCAGGCACGAACGCCGTTGCCGAACGGCTTGTAGGCGTGCGGGTGCTGCTGGACGCGGTTCTCCGGCAGCCACCGGTCGATGTCGAACTCGTCCGGCCTGTCCCACGCCTTGGGGTGGGTGTGCAGCGGGCCTTCAAGGATGCTGACCCGTGTGCCCTTCTTCAGCTCGTAGCGGCCGCCGATGACGGTGTCCTCGATGGGCGCCTTGGCGATCATCGGGATGGGAGCCCACAGCCGCAGGGTCTCCTCCAGAATCCGCGGGATGACGTCCAGCTGCATGATCGTGTCGTAGTCCGGCACGGTGTCACCGGGCAGCAGGCGGTCCACCTCGGCGTACGCCTGGGCCAGGACGTGCGGGTTGCGCATCAGCGAGTAGGTGGCGAACGACAGCAGACCACTGGTGGTCTCATGACCGGCGATCAGGAACGTCAGCACCTGGTCACGCACGTTGTCGACGTCCAGCCGCTTGCCGGTCTCCGGGTCGGTGGCCTGAAGCATCAGGCCCAACAGGTCGTCCTCACCGCTGCCCTTGCCCTCCTGGCGCTCCTTGATCACGCTCTCGACCAGCTCGCGCATCACCTGGATGTTCTCGCCGTACTTCTTGGCATCGGCCCTGCGCAGCTTGGTCATCATCGGCAGCTCCTGAGAGCGCCGCATCGACTCGGTCAGCGCGCCCAGCATCGCGTTGAGGAACGGGTGCAGCTCCTCCTTGTCGAAGGAGTCGAACCGGTAGCCGAACCCCGACAGGGCGATGGTGTCCAGCGTCAGGCGGGTGTAGTCGTCGGTGATGTTGACCGGCTGACCCTCCCGGCGCTCCCACTTGCCCGCCAGGTTCTGGGCGATCTCCAGCATCTGCCCGAAGTAGTTCCTCATGGCGCGCTGGCTGAAGGCCGGCAGCAGGATCCGGTGTGCCCTGCCCCATTCCTCTTCGTGCTGGTGGGCGGTGAACAGGCCGGCGCCGGCGAAGTCCCGGATGTGGTGCAGCGGCGTCTTGTCGATCTGCTTGAAGAACCGCGTCTCGTCGCTGACCTCGGCCACCAGGTCCGGGTCGTAGACGAAGACCTGCTCGATGCCGGCGATGTCCATGCCGTAGATGCCCTCGGGGAACTGCTTGGACAGCTCACCGAAGTACTCCACCGGGTTGGTGTCGGGGATCTGCGGCGTGTGGCCGAGGAGGGGGATCCCGCGCGGGGACCGGATGGGGTGAAGGTCGTTCGCGGAGTGCGTGGTCATGTCTTGCTCCTCTGCGGAGGGGGGAGGGGTTGGGCAAGGGCGCGCTGCGTAGGTCGATGCCGTGGCGCCGTACGGAAACATACGCTGTATGGAATTGGAACCATACGTGGTACGGAAAGTGGAGTGCAACCCCGGGAGTCCAGGTAACGCTGTGGTGAAGCTCATTTCCATACCGTGTACGGAACTGGTACCGTACGAGGTATGGAAAAGAAGGTGAGACGTCCCCCGCGGGGAACAAGGAAGAGAGACGTGCCTCTGACGGAGGCCGGGATCTATACCGCCGCCCTGCGGCTTATCGACGAGGACGGCGTCGAGGCGCTCACCATGCGCAAACTCGCCACCGAGCTCGACGCGAACCCGATGTCGCTGTACCACCACGTGCCGAACAAGGAAGCCGTGCTGCGCGGCGTGACGAGAATGGTCGGAGCGCAGTTCCGCACCGTGACACTGGAGGACGCTCCCTGGCAGGAGCGGATCCGTCTGCTCGCCACGGACTTCCGGACCCTGGCGCACCGTCACCCCAAACTGCTGGCGTACTCGTTCAGCCACCAGCCGGACTTCATCCAGCCCAACGACCCGTTCTGGACCGCCCTCACCGCCATCGTGGCCGCTGCCGGTGTGCCGCAGTCAGAGGTCTCGGAGATCGCCGCGCTGATGGTCGCCGTCGTCATCGGCGTCCTCACCGCGGAACTCAACGGCGCACTCCACCAGTGGTCGACCCTCAAGCCCCACGGCCCTGAAGCCGACGAAGACGGGGCCGCGGACGCACACCCTGGCTCTACGGGTGCGGCCCCCGAAGGCCCTGACCAGGACCACATGTTCCGTCTCGTGATGGACACGCTGATCACGGGCCTGGAAAGCCGCCTCACCGCCGGTCGTGACGGCTGGCACGCCGGCCATTGAGCCAGTCAGCCTGAGACGCTGCGCCCCAGGCGCTGGCGGCTGAGGCGCGCCCGCAGTCGGGCGATCTCAGGCTGCGACACACGGGAGCCACCCCGTCACATCGGGTGAGACCGCCCGGCGGGGCGGCTCCACATCCAGCCTCTACACGGCAGCCGTATGCCGACGCTGAACCGTGCAATGACCATGGTCGTTGGCTTGTTCCTGGTCTCCCTCCTGAGGGGGGAGACCGTCGGCCTCGTCGAGCTGAATCACCCACGTCATCCGTTCACCGAGGCGGCTACGCCGCCGAGTGCTCCCGCCCGTGAGCGCGAAGTGTCGCCCCGTATCGGATGAGACCTACCCGATCTCTCGATCCGTTCTTTTCTCTCTTCCTCCATCGCCCATTCGCTTCCTCCATCGCCCATTCGCTGTCCGGAGGGCTGCCCCCATGTCCCAGAACGCCACCGTCGTTGCTTGCGGCGCCGAGACCGCAGCTGAGAATGTGCCCGACCTGTCGCACCGGCGTCGCTGGTGGATTCTGTTGGTCATTTCCCTGTCGATGCTGATGGGTGTCCTCGACGGCACCATCGTGAACATCGCCCTGCCGTCCGCCCAGCACGACCTGGGCTTTTCGGACGCCGACCGGCAGTGGGTGGTCACCGCCTATGCGCTGGCCTTCGGCAGTCTGCTGCTGCTCGGCGGCAGGGTCGCGGACCTGGTCGGGCAGAAGGTGACGTTCCTGGTGGGTCTGGCCGGCTTCGCGGCCGCTTCCATGGTGGCAGGCGCGGCGAACGGTTTCGCCATGCTCGTCGTCGCGCGCGCCGTCCAGGGCCTGTTCGCCGCCCTGCTGGCCCCGTCGGCCCTGTCGGTCCTGATGACCACCTTCACCGATCCGCGCGAGCGGGCGAAAGCTTTCACTGTCGCGGGATCGGTCGCCGGTGCAGGCGGAGCCATCGGCCTGATCCTCGGCGGCGTGCTGACCCAGTACCTGGACTGGCGCTGGACCATGTACGTCAACGTGATCTTCGCGGTGGTGGCGTTCGTCGGCGGGGCGGCCCTGCTGCACCGCACCCCGCGCGACACGTCCTCCAGGCTCGACGTCCCCGGCACTCTGCTGGCCTCCATCGGACTGTTCTGCCTGGTGTACGGGTTCTCGAACGCCGAGACGCACGGCTGGGGCTCAGTGGCGACCTGGGGCATGCTGGCGGCCGGTGCTGTACTGGTGGCCGTCTTCGTGTGGTGGCAGAGCAGGGCGGCGTCTCCGCTGCTGCCCCTGCGGGTCCTGCTGGACCGTAACCGCGGTGCCTCCTTCGCCGCCCTCTTCGTCACCGGCGCGGGCATGTTCGGCGTGTTCCTGTTCCTGACCTACTACCTGCAGCAGAGCCTCGGCTACAGCGCTCTGAACACCGGCTTCGCCTTCGTGCCCCTGATCGTGGCCTCGTCGTCCGCCTCCGCCGTGGCCAACAACGTCCTGGTGGCGCGCATAGGACCGAAGCCGGTGGTCCCGCTGGGCATGGCCATTGCGGCCGCCGGGCTGATCTGGATGACCAAGCTGGACCTGAACAGCGGATACGTGACGCAGGTACTGCCCCAGCTGATACTCGTCGGCATCGGGCTGGGCACGGTCATCGCGCCCGCCATGAGCCTGGCGACCTCCGGAGTGGCGGCCGCCGATGCCGGCGTTGCGTCGGCCGCCGTCAACACGCTTCAACAGGTGGGCGGCTCCATCGGCATCGCCTTGCTCAGCACGATGGCATCCGACGCCACCACCGGCTACCTCTCCGGCCGCAACCCCAAGAACCCCGGCGTCCTGGCTCAGGCCGGCCTCGCGGGCTATTCCACGGCCTACTGGGGGTCGGCGGCCGTCTTCGTCACCGGCCTGGTCGTCACCTCCCTCCTTTACCGCCGGGGTGTGCCCCAGCAGAACGAGAACGCCGCACCTGTCGTGCACATGTAGCGGGACAAGCAGTGCTTTGAGGGCCCGCCTTCGAGGGGGGCGAACAGACTCTTTGCGGCTCCCCTCCCCTGCTCAATGGATGTCCCATAGTGGCTGCGACTCGGGTTCTATCAGCGGAAGGTGTACCAGGTGGAAGATCGAACAGATCCGCGTCTATTGCGCAGTCGTCAGGCCATGGTCGCGGCGGCCACCGCGTTGCTCACGGAAGGTGGGCTGGAGGCCGTGACACATCAAACGGTTGCGACTCGTGCCGGCGTCGGCAGGGCAACCGTCTACCGGCACTGGCCGAGCCTTCTCGACCTCCGCCTGGCCGCGCTGGAGGCCGGCATGCCCCCTCTCCCTCCGGTACCCGAGGAGCTTCGGGCCGCTTCGGGCAACGATCCGCGAGCGGAGCTCATTTACCGTCTGAACGTGCTCGCCGAGCGTTGGGACGACGAGCAATCGGGGGCCGTCCTTGCCGCGGTCCTCGGGGGCTCACGGCACGACGAAGGCATGCGCCGCCTCCGGGAGTCACTGCTGAACCAGATCGCCGACGCCCTGCGTCCCGCGGTTACCACAGCCGTCGAGCGCGGCCAGCTCCGGCCCGACGTCACCCCCGAGACATTTGCCATGGCCACCGCCGGGCCGCTGTTCTTCGAGCGTTTCTTCGTCGGGAACAACCTGGGGCGCGACACCGTGGACGCCGTCGTGGACGCCGCTTTGCGAGGTTGGTCCTAGTGCCGCATCAGGCAACTTTTGCCCTGTCAACTACCTCGCAGAGGTTTTCGTTGGCAGTTTGTATGTTTCCGCCAGATGGCGAAGCGGCGGATCATGCTGCCCTGCTCCCTGTGGCTGACATGGTCGGTGCTGTCCAGCGCGAAGTAGCGCAAGGCGGTGAACTGGGCCTCGATGCGGTTCAGCCAGGAGCTGTTGGTTGGTGTGTAGGCGAACTCGATGTTGTTGGCCGCGGCTCAGTCGCCGACCCGGGTGTCCTTCCTCGTGGTCAGGTGCGGGGAGAAAATGTCGAGCACGATCGCGATCCGGGTCTCGGGCGGGTAGAGGCTGCGCAGGTAGCGGCAGAATTCCAGGAACCTCGTCCGATTCTTCTTCGGCTTGATGTGGCCGTAGAGTTTGTCCCGGGCCAGGTCGTAGGCGGCGTCCAGATGCCTGACCCCGTGCGGGCGGGTGTAGGTCGCCCGTCAGCGGGGCCGGGGCTCCCGGTTGGGGTCCTTGTGCTGTCCACCACGCTCAGCCCGCTGTCTCCCGTGATAAGGCTGGAGGTTGAGCGGGCCGAACTCGTCGAGGCATAAGACGACGTCCGGATCGCCGTCCTCAGGTATGACCTCGCTGTCGGCAATCGCGTAGAGGTGCTCGATGCGGGCCTTCTTGGCGGCGTAGTCGGGGTCGCGGGAGGTCTTTCAGGTCTTCACGCGTTGAATGGACACGCCCTCCTTGCGGAGCAGGGCCCGCAGTCCCTCATGGCTGATGTCGTGGACCACCCCCTCGGCGACCAGGAAGTCGGCCAGCTTTGCCAGGCTCCAGGTCGAGAACGGCAGGCCGTGCTCGGCCGGCTTCGACTTGGCGATCTTCTTGATCTCCCGGCGTTCCGGCAGGGCGAAGGTCTTCGGTCGCCCACCTTTGTACTTGGGGCAGAGCAGGTCGAATCCGTCGGTGTTGAAGTTGTGGATCACGTCCCGGACCCGGTTTGTGTTGGTGAACGTCACTTCGGCGATCGTCGCCACCGGCATGCCCTGGGCGGACAGCAGCACCATTTGGGCCCGCCGCCAGGCCACCACCGAGCCGGTGCGCCTGCGGATGATGCGCAGCAGGCGCTGTCCCTCGTCGTCATCGATCTCGCGGACACGTACTCGTTCTGCCACCCGGACAGCCTGGCGGGACGGCGCTTGCCGGACCAGTAGGTGACTCCGGTTGGGCAGTCTGCTGTCGGGCTCTGCCGACCTATGCTCGCGTGAACCCGTGGCTCCGCTCCACTTTCGCTACATGCAGCGTGTAGCTCTGGTACCACTCGGCTCGCCCACGCTTTTGTGCCGCGCGGTGCTCGGCGTTGCTCCGCCACTCCGCGAGGGCGTCGGCGTCACGGAAATACCCGACAGTGATGCCCAGCCCGCCAGGAGTCTGCGCGTGGTCCATCCCCAGGAACCCAGGGACGTCCTTCACCAGGTCTTCCATGCGTGTGTTGGTCTCGCTGTAGCCGCTCTGGTCCTGGGTTCGCACCGTGGTGAAGACCGCCACGTAGTAGGGGGGTTCATACGTCTCGACGGGCGCGACAGGCGCTTCCGAGTGATCGCTCATGTCGTCACCGTAAGGCGCGATGCGCCCAACGATCCAGCGTCTTTGCCGGACGGGATACATGAGGGATCGGGCTCTTGACCGAAGCCATCCGAACTCTCCGCCAGCTCCGGGAAACGGCGGCGAGCCTTCCGGCTCGCAGAACGGTGCCAGGGACGGGAAACTCCAGGGCGAGCGTTGCCTGATGCGGCACTAGGGAGCGCGGGAAGGTGGGCGATGCGACGGAGGCTGCCCTGACCGAGGCTGGCTTCGGCCCGGCCGCCCTCGACGCCACGACTGCGGACAGCCACTCACCATGGCGGTGAACACCGAGGCGCAGACGTCCGTGTGCCTGCCTCAGGTCGCCCCCTGACAGGACTCACCTTTCGGCGAGGAAGTGCGCCAGCAAGCGGTCGAAGTCGCTGTGGCCGAGCTCGGCCCCCCGGGGCACCACTGCCTCCGTTTCCTGCAGGAACGCCTTGAATTCCTGCGCTGGGGCCTTGAGCAGGGCCGTACCGGACGGCGGGTTGAGAAGGATGTACAAGTCGCGGCAGCCTGCCTCGCCGGTGGGCCATATGCGAACGTCTCCCTTGCCGGCGGGGCCCTCCAGGCCGTCGATCAGCAAATCGCGTCCGATGATCCATTCCACCGGCTCGTCGCTGTCGACATCGGTGGTAAATGCGGCATGGACCACGTAGGGATCACTCGGCTCGTACCGCAGATTCATGATCATGGGCAAGGACGTCGCATGCACGCCGACAAGCCTCACAGGTAGCCCCTGGATCACAGTTCTCAATGACTTCATTGGTCTTACTCCTGGTGCTTCGAGTCATTCGGGGAGGGCCATCGGAAGGGCTGTCGTCGGATTCAAAGGGGCTGCACAGAGAAGCGGTTACTGCGAGGACCGGTGGCGGTCGGCACGAGGACACCCGCAGGAGCAGTTCTTCGTGCCGTCGCGAGGGCGCCCGGCCGACGGGGGCAGGCGAGGCCACCACTGCCGGCCGGGGCCATCACGGAGATGTGGCCAACGGTGGTTGCCGGACAAAGGGCGCCCTTGGTCTCAGCGATCGACGCTGTACCGGTCGTGGTGGTAGTGGACCGACTCGTCACGGTCCCCACCTCGACGCCGGCCGTGGTTGTCGTCCCACACGTAGCTGACGCCGCGGCCCCAACCGCAGTCTGTGTAACGGTCCCAGCAACTGCAACGAGACTGAGACAACCCCTGACCGGAAGGGCTCGACTGCAAAACCGCTCCGTAAGGTGTTTGGCGGTCCGGAAGAGTGGGGTGTGGCTCTGAAGTCGCTTGCCCGCGGTGGCTCCGGTGGAGTGGCCGCCCCGCTCTTCGGGACGACCGGCGGCTGACTGAAATGTGCGAATCGGCCGCCGTTTACGGAGCTGACGGCGGGGTGTCCTTGGACCGGAACGGCACGTTGTCCGAGTCCGAGGCGACGCACATGACCACACATGTGCCCTGCTTATGGGTCGGTATCGATGCCAGCAAGGGCCACCACTGGTGGGTCGCCATCGAAGACACCGGAACCACCATCGCAGGGCCGCCGGATACCGGCCCTTCTGGCCGCGTCACTCGTCGCAGGCCGACCGTCAGCGCAAGGGTGAGTCCACGGTGGGCGTCAGGAGGGTCTCGTCGAGGCCGACGATCTGGCTGATGTCGAAGCCCTCCATGTCCGCGCGGAATTCTGGACTCGACAGGTATGCCTCCAGCCGCTCCTGCACGTCGTCGGCGTCCTTGTAGGAAACGAGGGCGTACAGCCGGGGAGTGTCGCTTCCGGGCGCCGCGGGCACCGTCCAGACGCCGTGGGTGGTGATCCGGTGCTTGGCCATACCGGGAATGTGCTGGGCCCAGATCTTCTCGTAGGCGGCGAGCGCGTCGGAGCTGCGCAGGGCGTAGACGCGAAGCTGGTACTGGGACATGACACTGGTTCCTTTACTTCTGAGCATGGATGGTCGGCGGTCAGCCTTGGGGGAGGAGGTGTGCCAGTTCGGCATCCCAGTCGATGAGTCCGGACTCGGTCCCCTGTGGCACCAGAGCCTGGGTGTCCAGAAGGAAGGACGAGATGTCCTGCACGGGGACCTCGAGCAAGGCGGTGCCTGCGGAAGAACCGAGGGCGATGTAGATCGACTCGTCACCCCGCCCTGCGGCCGACCAGATCCGGACATCCGCGTGGCCTGCAGAACCCTCCAGCCCGTCAGCCAGAAGATCCCGCCCCAGGATCCATTCGACCGGCTCATCACAGTCGACGAAGAAGGCGGCACGGACGACATAGGGATCAGCGGGCTCGTAGCGCAGACGTACGCAGAGGGGCAACGAGTAGACGTGCGAGACGACCAGTCGCACGGTCACCCGCCGTTCTACGGCTCTCAAGGACTTCTTCATCGGCTTCCGCTCCTGGGTATGGCTCGGCGGTGCCTCACACCGGCCTGTGCCGAAGAGGCAGCGCGGGCGGAGGCGGGACAGCAGGGCGCGGGCGCCGGACGGCACCGGCGCACCCCATGATGGGTCGCGCTGCACTCACTCGGCCGGCAGTCGGGGACGCCGCCCCCCGACCGCCAGACGGATCTCCGCCGTCGGCAGGGACAGGGCCGAGGGGAACTGCTTGTGCTCATGGCCGATACCCGTCTCACCGGTCGTCGCGGCCCAGGTCATGGTGGTGCCTGCCCCCGCCGTCGTGCTCGCAGCGGTTCCCGTCGTGGCGGTAGGACCTGTCGGACGTCCAGCCGTGTCCCTCGCCCTCCCAGCGGTAGAAGTGGCCATCGCGGTAGTAGAGCCCGTCGCAGTCGTGCCGGGTCGAATCGCTGCCGTTGCGGTCCTGGTGCCAGCCGCGGGTCTCGTCGCAGGAGTAGCCCCGCTCGAGCAGGTAGCCGACACCGTGGTCCCAGCTGTAATCAGCGGCCACGGCCCCGTCGGTCGGGTGCTGGGCGTGCGTGGACGCAAGGGGCGCGGCCGAAGCGGTGCCACCGGCACCGAGGACGGCGGCACCAGCGACCGCGACGGAGGAGACAGTGAGGGCGATGCGCTTTGCGAGCTTCTTCATGATCTTTCCTTTACGCGGGGTGATCTGCGCCAACGGCGGTTCTGCCAGGCGATGTATGACGCCCGGTGTGATCCGAGCGAGCAGTTCCATACGTCGTATGGAAGCGCGCTTTCATTGTTACCATACGTCGTATGGAAATGTCGAAGTGACGAAGGCAACCGTTGACCGGCTGGCGCGAGCGCGAGCAGATGTCGCTCTTCAGCGCGAGCTGCCCGTCGCCGGCCCCCGGCACGCTGGCCTTCCTTGCCTCGGCCGCGGCGGTGTGTGTCCACCCGGCGCACGCGCCAGGACGCGGTCGGGTTGGCCGGACAGCGGGACGGCGGCCGGAGCGGGACCTGGCGATCGGTGGCTGCACCGGCCCGGAGATGCCTCAGCCCGGGGAGTGAGGGCTCGAAGTCACGGATGGCATCCAGTTCGCCGTAGTGGCGGGTTTGCGATCGCCGGAAGGCGGGACGAGTATTTTTTCAGGGCGTAATGACTGGGGCGCACCGTGATGCCGACACCGTCGATGCAGCGCCCCCTTTTGGTTACGCCCACGCTCACAGCCGACAAGGGTCACCGTGAAGGAAGCGGCGCAGCGAACTGGACCGAACCTGCTCATTCGGTGGCCTGGCCGGGGCGGCGGGTGGGGCATCCAGCCCCGTCGTCTTGACGGGACTTTAGAAACCGGCCGATGGCTTCATGACCGAGGCTGCATGACCGGGTCGATGGTCGCCGCAGCGGGGCGAGCGGCAGAACGGAAGGAGTCTGCCCATGCGGATCGTCGTGGACCTGAATCGGTGCCAGGGGTACGCGCAATGCGTGTATCTGGCGCACGAGGTCTTCAGGCTGAACGGCCAGGAGGCGCTCACCTATGAGCCGAACCCCGACGACGAGCGGCGCCTGCAGGTCGAGCGAGCCGCTGCGGCGTGCCCGGTGCAGGCCATCGTGATCGACCGCTTGGACGGCGCGAAGCGGGGCGAGGCGCCATGACTCTGCGGGCAACGGTCGCAGAGCTGGTGCGGGAGTTCCGGGCCAGCGGCCGGATCGTCATCGTGGGTGCTTCTCTGGCCGGGCTGCGGGCCGCGGAGACGCTGCGCGAGGGGGGCTTCACCGGTTCCCTGACCATCATCGGTGACGAGCCGTACGAGCCCTACGACCGTCCCCCGCTGTCCAAACAGGTGCTCAAGGGCTGGGTGCCGGCCGATCACACCAAGCTGCCCCGTATGCGGGAAGTGGATGCGGACTGGCGGCTCGGGGTGGCCGCCGTCGGGCTGGACCGGGCCACCAAGCAGGTACGCCTGGCCGACGGCGAGCAGGTGCCGTACGACCGGTTGCTGATCGCCACGGGCACCCGCGCGCGGCAGTGGCCGAACCCGGCCGAGGCAGCCCTGCACGGGGTGCACACGATTCGCTCGCGTGATGATGCCGCGCAGCTGCAGAAGGAGCTGGCTGAGCCGCCGTCGCGAGTTTTGGTGATCGGTGCCGGGTTCATCGGCTCGGAAGTGGCCTCTGTGTGTCGGGAGCTCGACATCCCGGTGACCGTCGTCGAGCGGGGTTCGGCGCCACTGGTCGGCGCACTCGGCGGGGTGATCGGGGAGATCGCCGCGCAGATGCAGCGCGATCATGGCGTGGACCTGCGCTGCGGGCTGGGCGTGTCGTCGCTGGAGGGCGACCCCGAAGGGCATGTGCGGCGGGCACGCCTGTCCGACGGCACCACTGTCGACGCCGATGTGGTGGTGGCCTCCCTGGGATCGATCCGGAACGTGGAATGGCTGGAGGGCTCCGGGCTGGCGGCCGGTTTCTGGGGTGTCGGGTGCGACGCCGGTGGCCGGGCCTTCGACATCAACGGTGTGGTCACCGACAGCATCTACGTGGCAGGGGACGTGGCGCGTGCGCCGCATGTGCTGTACGAGTACCAGTTCCTGGCGATGGAGCACTGGGACAACGCCGTTTTCGGCGCCGAGGTCGCGGCGCACAACATGGTGAACCTCGAACCCCACTATCGTCCGCATCTGCTGCTGCCCGGCTTCTGGTCCGGTCAGTTCGGCGTGAACATCAAGTCCGTCGGGGTGCCGCCTTTCGGTGACGAGATCGTCTTCACCCAGGGGTCCGTCGAGGAGCGCCGTTTCGCCGCCGCCTACGGCCGCCGAGGCCGCATCGTCGCGGCCGTCACCTTCGATCACGGCAAGTGGCTCGAGTACTACGGGAAGCTGATCGAGCAATCAGGTCCATTCCCGCCTCCGCCGCCGGGCTGGGACCAGCCGCCCGACATGAAGCCGATGCCGGCCGAGTTCCCGGACCCCAGGGTCCCGACGGCGGTCCCCGACGTCGTCCTGACCGGCCATGCCCCGAGCGAGCGGACGGCCGAGTTCCGGTCCCGGCGCCACTGACCCGGGCCGCCGGGCCGTGCGTGCAAGCGGACAGCACCGACAGGAAGAAGGAGGGGAGCCTCGTGGCCGAGGAAACCCCCTGGCAGCAGGCGCTGCGCTACGCCAACCGCGCCAACCCGTACCCCTTCTACGAGGAACTGCGCAAGACACCGGTGGCGCGGCAGCCGGACGGAACCTATGTCGTCAGCACCTACCGGGAGATCGTCACGCTGCTCCACGACCCCCGGGTCAGCTCGGATCCACGCAAGTGCCCCGTTCCGGCCGCCACCCCGGCCGAGGGAGCGGCGGAGGCGGAGGCCGAGCCGATCACGGAGGCGGTCATCTCCTTGGAGCCGAACATCATCACCCAGGATCCCCCCGAGCACGATAGGGACCGCCGGACGATGATGCCGCATTTCGTCGGGCCTCCCCGTTCCCCTCACCTGATCTCCGACCTGGAGCCCGAGATCCATCGCATCGTGGCCGGGCTCCTGGACGGCATGAAGGGCAAGAACCGGATCGACGCCGTCGACGACTTCGCCTACCCCCTGCCGGTGACGGTGATCTGCAAGGTCCTGGGCGTGCCGCTGGAGGACGAGCCACGCTTCCACCACTGGATCGAGACCGCCCTGGACGCCCTGGACTTCGGCCCCGAGGCCGCGTCCGAAGAGATCCGGAGCCGGCTGGCCGGCGGACGGCGGGCCGTGCAGGACTTCGGGCAGTTCGCAGCCGACCTGCTCGACCGGTACGCCGACCAGCCCGGCCCGGGCATGCTTTCGGCCATGGTGAACGAGGACGGCACGGAGGGACGGATGTCCAAGGGCGTGCTCGCCAGCAACGCCCTGCTCCTGATCTTCGCGGGACACGAAACCACCGTCAACCTGATCGCCCACAGCGTGCTCACGCTGCTGAGGCACCCCGAAGCGCTGGAGGAGCTGCGCCGCCGTCCGGAGCTGATCGTGCCCGCGGTGGAGGAACTGCTGCGCTTCGAGTCGTCCGTGCAGTTCTGGCACACCCGCTCCGCACTGGAAGACATCGACATCGCCGGCACCACCATCCCCAAGGGGGCTCCGATCTTCCTGGCGTACGGGTCGGCGAACCGCGACCCGGAACGGTTCACCGACCCCGACCGGCTCGACCTCGAACGCCGCGACAACGAACACCTTGGGTTCAGCCAGGGCATCCACTTCTGCTTCGGCGCCCCGCTCGCGCGACTCGAGGTTCAGATCGCGGTCGGCGAGTTCGTCCGCCGGGTACAGAACCCCCGGCTCGTCGAGGATCCGCCGCCGTACCGCCACAACCAGATCTTCCGCGGACCCCGCCACGTCCTCGTCGACATCGACGGCATCCGCGACTGACCAGCGTCGCGTAAAGGATCGCCATGCGGGCTTTTCGACTCGTCGGCTGGCGGCAGCCGCCCGAGCTGCGCGAGGTGCCGACACCGGAGCCCGGGCCGGCACAGGTCCTGGTGAAGGTCGCGGGTGCCGGTGCCTGCCACTCCGATCTGCACATCATGCAGGCACCCGGACCGCTGCCCGGCTTCACGAATCCGCCCTTCACGCTCGGGCACGAGAACGCCGGGTGGGTGGAGCGGCTGGGACCGGGCGTCACTGGGTTCGCGCCCGGGGACCCTGTGATCGTTTACGGCGCCTGGGGCTGCGGAGGGTGCGCCAACTGCCTAGAGGGCAGGGAAAACTACTGCCAGAAGTGCGCGGGTGAGGGACCGGGCCTGCGCGGTGGACACGACGGCGGCATGGCCGAGTACCTGCTGGTCCCGGCGGCGCGCTACCTGATTCCGCTCGGCACCCTCGATCCCCGCCAGGCCGCCCCGCTCAGCGACGCCGGACTGACCGGCTATCACGCTGTGAAGCGGTCGCTGCACCTGCTGGGACCGGGCTCGACCGCGGTCGTGATCGGGGCCGGCGGTCTGGGCCAGATGACCATCCAGATTCTGCGCGCGCTCAGCGCGGCGACCACCGTCGTCGCCGTGGACACCGACGCCGGCAAGCTGGAGACCGCCCAGCGCTTGGGCGCCGAGGAGGCTCTGCTGTCGGGCGACGAGGCGATCGCGCGCATCAGGGACATGACGGAGCAGCAGGGCGCTCAGCTCGTGCTGGACATGGTGGGCATGGACGCGACCCTGCGGATGGCTGCCCGGGTGGCCAGGATGCTCGGGCACCTGACCATTGTCGGCCTCGGCGGCGGAGCCCTGCCCGTCGACTTCTCCAGCCCGCCGCACGAGTGCTCGGTCGCCTCGCCCTACTGGGGGTCCCTCACCGAACTGATGGAAGTGATCACCCTCGCCCAGCAGGACAAGATCAAGATGCTGGTCGAGCACTTTCCGCTGCAGCGCGCCAACGAGGCTTACCAGCTCCTGCACGACGGCAGGATCCAGGGACGCGCCGTCATCACCCCACACGTGTGAATGCCGTCGTCAACCCGAACGGGACACCACGACTGGGCCTGGCCGCCGGCATCGGACGGTCCGGCGGATACGCACCCCGGCTCCCGCAGGGCGGAGGAGTTTGCCCGGAACACCTCATGCGCCACGGTCCCCTGCCCTTTCCGCCGAGCGACATGAGGCTGATGGGGTGACGATGGACATGTAGTGACGTGGCCATGCTGCTCGCAGAAGGAGGTAGGTGCCATGACATATCCTTCCGATTCCTCCGGTTCCGTTCCGCCACGTGGCACCGACCCACAAGAAGGTCCTGCGGCCGAAGGCATCGCCGCTCTGGCGAACATGGGCTGGCAGTTCCTGCTCACCATGGGCCTCGCCACCATCGCCCTGGGCGTCATCGCCCTGGTCTGGCCGGGCGAGACGCTCCGCGTCGTCGGCGTGCTCTTCGGCGTCTACCTGCTGGCCACCGGTGTCTTCCAACTCGCCGCCGCCTTCGGCACCCACGTTCCCCGGCATCTTCGCGTACTGCACTTCATCACCGGCGCGGCCTCCATCCTGCTGGGACTGGTCTGCCTCCGGGGCCCCCTCGAGTCGGTCTTTCTGCTCGCCCTGTGGATCGGCTTCAGCTGGCTGCTTCGGGGCACCTTGGAGACGGTCGCGGCGGCCTCCGACCAGACCATGCCGGCGCGCGGCTGGCACGTGGCCTTCGGCATCATCGGCACCATGGCCGGCATCGTGATGATCGTCATGCCGTTCGCCTCCATCGCGACACTCACGCTGGTAGTGGGCGTCATGGCCATCGTCGTCGGCCTGACCGAAGTGGTCCGTGCCATCAGGACACGCGTCGAGATCGGCCATCTGGCTGCCGGCACGGCCCCCCAGCGGCGCCCCCTGTTCCACGCACGTCCGCACCCCCAGCACTGACCGGCCGAGCCGGATCGACCGGACGCGGCGAGCAGCGACATCGCGCGACGTCCGCGGGCCGTCGGCGGCGAGCGGTCCTTCACGCTCATCGCAGTGGACGCGGCCGTGATGGCGACGCTGGCGTCGTGCGGCGCGCCCAACTGGGCAGGGCGATCTCGGGCATCGGCTCATTCATCAGGGCCGCACCCACGTTCCGCCCGAGCCGGAGAAGCGGAGAAGCCCTCCCGGTGACCACCGCAGCGGCAACCGAGGTGTTTGGTCAGTCCGACGTCCAGGGCCGCTCGAACACTGACCGTGTCTGCCTGTCAACCTTCTTTCGCCTGACGGAGAAAGGCGCAGTCGTCGACCTGAGCGAACTGCTCGTTGCGCTTGGGCTGCCGGATTCCGTTAGGCCGTTATTCGGGGGCGTCGGAACGGTCGGCGTTCTCGGGGTTGTTGTCTGTCCGTGTCGGCAGCCCCAGTGTCCGACCGCCGCGGTGAGCCCAGATGTCACCGAGGACGACCTGGACGATGCCGGTGACGGGAATCGCCAGCAGGGCACCGAGGATCCCGGCGACTTCGGCGGCGATCAGGGTGGCCAGCAGCACGGTGAGGGGGTTGAGTTTCACCGTCCGAGACAGGATGACCGGTTGCAGGAGGTGGTTTTCGGCCTGCTGATAGACGATGAAGAAGATGATGGCCCCGATGCCGGCCGGCAGGGAGTGGACGAACGCCACTGCGGAGGCGACGACAGCTCCTATGGTGGCTCCCACCAGGGGAATGAGGTCGGTCACGGCGACGAAGAGGGCCAGCAGGCCGGCGAACGGCACTCCGGAAACCAGCAGCACGACGTAGGTCAGAAGCCCACAGATGACGCTGATCAGCAAGTTCCCGGTCAGATAGCCGTTGACGGTACGGGCGCACGCGGCTCCGACGCGGCGTATGCGGGCCGCGGGCGCCTCGTCCACGAGGGCCAGGGACCGGTCTATGGCCTTGGGGCCCTCCAGCACCATCAGATAGGCCAGCACGAAAATGGTGAGAGCGCCCGCCGCGGTGCTCGCTGCACCGCGGAGGAACTTCGCGACGGGCGTGCTCAGTCCGGTGGCGAATGTGTGGATCTGCGCCTGATGGTGCTGGACATACTGCAGAGCGTGCGTCCGTTCCAGCAGGTTGCCGACTGGCCCGCGGCCGGCCTGGGCGTCCCTGATCATCGCGGGCAGGCGACCGGCGAACCGGCTTCCCTCCTGGGCCAGGGGGATGACGAACAGGGCGATCACCGCGCCGACGGCCGCGGCCGCAGCCAGGAAGACCAGCAAGGCGGCCACCGACCGTCGGCACCGCGGCGCCCGTCGCTGCAGGGCTTCGACCGCCGGATGAAGTGAGACGGCCAGGAACAACGCGATGACCGCCCAGATCAGGACCCGTCGAGCCTGGACCACCAGCTCGAGTACGACGTAGGTGGCGAGCACCAGGCCAATGGTGGCGAGGATGGTTCGCACCGGAACCGGACGCGTCGCCATGGGCATCGGGTGCCCAGCCCCGGTCACGGGAAAACGAGGAGACCTCTTCGCCCGGTGGGCGATATTTCCCGGCGCTATCCTACGTGACCCCCGTCTACTTCGGGCTGCGGTAATGGATGCTTCGGCCGTCCCCAACGGATCGCCCCCGAGGCTGACGCGTCCGTCACTTCCTGGGCGTATTCGCCTCGGTGCGGCTGGCGCTGGAGAAGGGCCCCGGTCGGACTCTCAACCGGGGAGTCGGCGTCGGCTCGGGGGTGGTGAAGGCGTTCGGGGCACCGCCGTATCCCAGGTGCGGATCCCCAGGCCGAGCTGCAAGCTGATGCCGTAGGCCGTAACTGTCGAAGGAAGTGTCATGGTGGCGGTGGCCGCAGGCGCAATCGCCGGACCGTCGGCCCGGTGGGGGAGGGAGCCGTCAGGTGCGGGCGTGATCGCGGCAGTCGTGCTGTCGCCAGTGAGGTGCGCCCGGTTGATGCATGCGGCTTTCGGGTACGCGCCGTGACCGAGAGCGCGCCGCGGCCGACGACTGGCGCGCGGCGGCCCTGCCTGGTCGTGAATCCGCGTTCGGGTGGAGGGAAGGCGAGCCGGTTCCGGATCGCGGAACGCGCCCGCACGCTCGGAGCCCAGGTGGTCCTGATCGATCGTTCCCTCCCCCAGGACCTGGCGACGGTAGCCCGACGCGCGGTGGACGACGGTGCGGATCTGCTGGGCGTGGCCGGCGGAGACGGTACCCAGGCGCTTGTCGCCGAGGTGGCCGCGGAGAGCGGCCTGCCCTTCGTGGTCATTCCGGCGGGTACCCGCAACCACTTCGCCATGGATCTCGGCCTGGACCGTGGGGACCCCTCGGCTGCGCTGGAGGCCCTCACGGATGGCGTCGAGCTGCGCGTGGATCTGGGGTACGCAGGCGAGCGGGCGTTCGTCAACAACGTCTCGTTCGGTGCTTATGCCGCCCTGGTGCAGGACCCGGCTTATCGGGACGACAAGCTTGGCACGGCAGTGCGCATCCTTCCGGAATTCCTGGCCCGGCACGAGGGCCCGGAGCTGGTGGTCCGCACCGGGCTGCTCACCGTTGACGGGCCGGATGCCGTGCTGGTGAGCAACAATCCCTACCAGTTCGACGACCCGGTCGGGCTCGGCAGGCGGGCGCACCTCGACTCCGGCCTCCTGGGAGTACTGGCCGCCAGGGCGGAGACGCCCGCCGAGACGGCCACGAGGCTGCGCAGCGGGCAACCGCACGGCCTCACCCGTCTCGCCACGCCCGACGACGTCGTCGTCTACGCCGACGTCCCGGCCCTCCCCGCCGGGCTGGACGGCGAAGCCGTCAGCCTGCCGACTCCCGTGCGGTGCCGCATCAGCCCTCGGGCACTCCGGGTATGGGTTCCCCGGCATCGTCCCGGCGCCCAGCCTGCCGAGCGATCGCCAGGGTGAGCCGCCATTCGCCGGGTGGTCTGAACCTTGGGGAGCCGCTCCCGCCCGCCGCGCATGCCCGGCGGAACCCGCTACCCGTCCATTCACCTGCGAAGCCGTGACCTGGAGCCCCAGCATCTGACTTTTCGATCACCTATGAGGGTCTTGACGTCCAAGCCATTACATCTGATGATTTCATCAGAAAGAGCGAATTTCTCTGATATGACACATACCGCACCGTGTGCCGCTCACCGGGACATCGCTGTTCACCACCGCTGCACACAGGGTCGCCGGACCACATGCCGACGCTCCTACTTCCGCACCGATGGGATGGACCGCGATGACCAACACTGACCACACCCTCCTCGCCGAGCCGGTGAGCCTCCCCGAGGTGCCCGATGCCGCGATAGCGATGATCGATGCCGAGGGCATCGTCGTGGGGTGGACGCACGCCGCCCAACAGCTCGTCGGTTATGCCGCCGGGGAGGTGGTGGGCCGGTCCGCCGTACACGTGCTGCCGCCTCCCGAGGACGCACGGCGGGCTTCGGCGTTCGCCGAGCAGTGCC
This sequence comes from Streptomyces sp. NPDC001153, assembly GCF_053598315.1. Lineage (NCBI taxonomy): Bacteria > Bacillati > Actinomycetota > Actinomycetes > Kitasatosporales > Streptomycetaceae > Streptomyces > Streptomyces sp. NPDC001153. Next base: position 107,872 of record NZ_JBSFJZ010000027.1, on the reverse strand, counting down.
GTGCGCGGGGCGGCTGGTCCGGCACCGTCGCGATACGCCGCCGCGACGGCCACACGCTCAGGATGACGCTGCGGGTCTCGCTGCTACGGGGACAGGGCGACGACACCCGGTGGCTGGCGTCCGTGACGGACATAGGATCTCTGTCCTCGGGGGCGACCGGGGGACCGGTGCGCGAGTCGCTCCTTGCCCGAGCCCCGATCGGCATCGTCGTCTATGACGCGCAGCTGCGCTGTGTCTGGGTGAACGACGCCATGGAGCGGCACGACGGCGTGCCTCGTCACCGACGCTTCGGGCGCGGTCTGAAAGACTCACTGCCCGCCGTCGAGGCCGAAGCGCTCAAGGTCGTGATGCGACAGGTGCTGGAGAGCGGTACGACGACGGTGCACGAGTACCGTGCGTGGCCGCCTGCGGACCGGCCCCGCGAGCACGCGTTCTCCGCCTCCTTCTTCTGTCTCCAGGGCGCGGACGGCACCCCGTTGGGCGTGTGCTCCATGACCGTGGGCGTCACCGGAAACAAGCGGGCGCGCGAGCGCCTCGCCATCCTCAGCGAGGCCAGCACGCACATCGGCAGCACCCTCGACGTGATGCAGACCGCCCAGGAACTGGCAGAGCTCACCGTGCCCCTGCTGGCCGACCACGCCGTCGTCGACCTGGTGGAGTCGGTTCCGTTCGGACTCGAGCCCGCCGCACGGATCGGCACGACGAGCGGACGCCGCCCTGTGTTGCGCCGTGCCGGGGTGGCCTCCGTCGACCAGGGTGTCCTGGAGATGCCAGCGGTGCGTGAAGAGGTGATCCACGTCCCCCCGACCTCGTCGTTCGCCGCCGTCCTGCGCACGGGCAGATCTCACCTGGAACCGGTGCTGGACACTCATGCCGGCCCCTGGGTCGACCACGATCCGACGCGTGCGCAGAAGGTACGCGACAGCGGCGTCCACTCCTTGATGGTCGTACCCATCCGTGCCCGGCGCTGCGTGCTGGGACTGGCGCTGTTCGGCCGTTCCACGGAACAGACGCCGTTCCAGGAGGACGACCTGCTCCTCGCCGAGGAGCTGGTCACCAGGGCCCCGCTCTGTTTGGACAACGCGCTCCAGTACGCGCGCGAGCGCACCGCCGCTCTTGCGCTGCAACGCGACCTGCTCCCTCACCGGGTGCAGGGCGGTGCTGCCATCGAGGTCGCCTCGCGCTATGTGCCCGCCGACATGGACCACGGTGTGGGGGGCGACTGGTTCGATGTGGTCGAGCTGTCCGGCGCACGGGTGGCCCTGGTCGTCGGCGATGTGGTGGGACACGGCATCAACGCCGCGGCGACCATGGGCAGGTTGCGCACCGCCGTGCGCACGCTCGCGGACCTCGACCTGCCCCCGGACGAACTGCTGGCGCACCTCGATGACACGGTCCGGCGACTGAACGACGAGGACGCCGACGACACCGACCGGCTTCCCGCGGTCGTCGGTGCCACCTGCCTGTACGCCGTCTACGACCCGGTCTCCCGACGGTGCACGCTGGCACGGGCCGGGCATCCGCCGCCCCTGGTCGTCGACGCACAGGGCGGGGTCACCGTCCCCGACCTGCCGGCCGGAGCCCCGCTGGGCCTCGGTCTCGGCCTGGTGCCTTTCGAGTCCGTGGAACTGGAACTGCCCGAAGGAAGCGTGCTCGCCCTCTACTCCGACGGCCTGGTGGAGTCCCGCGGCGAGGACATCGACGTCGGCCTGCGGCGTCTGGGCGCCGCCCTGGCACAGCCCGGTGCCGCCCTGGAGGACCTGTGCTCGCGGGCGATGGAGACCTTGTCGGCGCAGGCACCGGCCGACGACGTCACCCTGCTCCTTGCGCGGACGCGCGCCCTGCCACCCGCCCAAGTCGCGTCCTGGGATCTGCCGAACGAACTCGTCACCGTCCCGACGGCCCGGCGTCTGGCCGCCCGTCAACTCCGTGAATGGGGTCTGGAGCCGCTGGTGACGGCCGTGGAGTCGCTCGTCAGTGAACTGGTCACCAATGCGATCCGCCACGGCGACGGCCCGATCCGCCTACGGCTCATCCAGCACCGGGTGCTTACCTGCGAAGTCTCCGACACCAACACTGGTCAGCCACGCTCCCGCCATCCCGGCAATCTCGACGAGCACGGCCGCGGCCTTCACCTGGTCGGTCGGCTGTCGCACAGGTGCGGTTTCCGCTCCGTGACAGACGGCAAGGTCGTCTGGGCCGAACAGGACCTGCCATCCCCAACAGGTGCCCGCTGAGCGCCGACAGCCGCCACAGGATCCCCATCTGCCGTAGTCGCGGAACCTCGTAATGAAAGCCAGAGACATGGACCCATCGGATGTTGAAATCGCCGACCCGGCAGGCGCCTTTCGAGGTGCGACGAGCGTCTTCGGCGCCGACCCCGGCGGCCGGCCGCCCGCCTTCGACGGTCTGGCCGCGGCAGTGCTCGACGATCGGGGCACGGTGGTGGGGTGGACCGGCACAGCACAGGACCTGACCGGGTTCTGCGCCGACGAGGTTCACGGCCGCCCCGTGCGGGAGCTCGTGGCCGACCTCCCGCACGACCCGCGCAGTGCCGCACAAGTGCCGGCGACCGGCCGGGTACGACTGCGTCACCAGTGCGGCAACACGATCGACGTTACATTCCGGACCACACGGGTGAGCGGCTCGGCGGACTTCCTCGTGCTCGCAGCCCCCACTCCTCACGTCGCCGACCACCGGCACGGCGCAGCCCTCCTGCGCGCACTGACCGCGCAGAACCGGATCACGATCGCCCTGCACGACACGGATCTCACCACCGTGCAGACGAACGCCATGCCGGACACTCCCGACGGCCGTCCCATACAGCCCGGCGCCCGACTGAGCGACGTGCTGTGGGCCGAGGACGCCGAGACCATCGAAGTGGTACTGCGGCAGGTGCTCGAGACGGGCGTCCCGGTGATCCACAGGCACCAGCGAGTGAGCTGGCGACACCATCCGGCGCGGCGACACGCGCTGTCGCTGTCCGCCTTCCGACTGGAGGACGCGCGAGGACGCCCTGCAGGAGTCGCAGCCCTGTACATAGACGACACCGACCAACTGCGTGCCCGCCGACAGCTGGATCTTGCCCACGCGGTCGCCGAGCGGGTGGGGGGCTCCCTGGATGTCTTGCGGACCGCCCAGGATCTCGCGGACGTCCTTGTACCCACCTTCGGTGATCTCGCAGCAGTCGACCTTGCGGAAGCCGTCTTTGACGGTGACGAACCCGCCGAGCGGCTGGGCGGAGGAGATCCGCATCGACGCAACGCGGCCCTGGCGCCGGCCACCGCGGACTGGCCGCCCGGCATCCAGCGCGGCAACCTCGTCCCATCCCTGTCCGACCACCCCCTCCTGCGCCGCTTCCAGCACGGCGAGACGGTCGTCTACGACCGGGACGACTACATCGCCCTGATCGGCGGTCCACATTCGGCCGAGCAGTTCCTCCCGCACGACGTCCAGGCGGTGATGGTGGCACCGCTGCACGCCGGCGGCCTCACACTCGGAGCGATCGTGGTCTGGCGAACCGGCCCCTCCGAACCGTTCACCGCGGACGAGGTGGATCTCATGAGGCAGATCGCCTCACGGGGAGCACTCGCCATCGACAACGCCCGCCGCTACACGCGCGAGCACAGAGCGGCCATGGCCCTGCAGCAAAGACTCCTTCCCCCGGCCACGACCGACACTCCGGCAGCCGAGACCGCCGGCGTCTACCTGCCCACAAACCGTGGGGGCGGCACCAGCGGCGACTGGTACGACGCCATACCCCTGCCCGCTCTCCGGCTGGCCCTCGTCGCCGGAGACGTGATCGGCCGCGGCATACCCGCCAGTGCCACCATGGGCCGTCTGCGCGCTGCCATCCAGACCCTCGCCGACCTCGAACTGGAGCCGGACGAGTTGCTCACGCGGATCGCCGACCTGGTTCAGCGCCTTGCGGCGGAAGCACCGCCTGGCGACCACGACGGCACGGGCGCTACCTGCCTGTACGCGGTCTACGACCCGGTCACACGACGCTGCGCCATGGCCAGTGCCGGGCACCCGCCGCCCGTACTCGTACGGCCCGACGGTAGTGCCGAAGCCGTCGACATCCTGCCGGGGCCACCCCTCGCCGTCTGCGGCATGCCGTACGAGACGACCACGATCGATCTCGAACCGGGCAGCGTCCTCGCGCTCTACACCGACGGCCTGGTCCACCGAGGTGCGCACGACGTCGGCGACGGGCTCCAGCGGCTGACCGATGCGCTCGCCACCTCCTGCCGCCCGGACCGCGCCCTGGACGAGACCGGCAGGGCCCTCCTCGACAACCTGGTGGACGCAGCACCGCGTGACGACGCGACCCTGCTGCTGGCACGTACCCGCGCCGTACCGGCCGAGGACACCGCTCACTGGCGGATATCGGCTGATCCGGCTGCCGTCTCGGGCGCTCGGGCATGGGCGACCCGCCAACTCACCGCGTGGGGGTTGGACGACCTCCTCTTCCCCACCGAACTCATCGTCAGTGAACTGGTCACCAACGCGATCCGCTACGGTCGTCCGCCGGCGGAGCTGCGACTGATCCGCCACCACGTTCTGGTCTGCGAGGTCACCGACTCCAACACCGCCCAACCCCGTCTGCGCCGCGCTCACACCACCGACGAGGGTGGACGCGGCCTGTTCCTCGTCGCCCAACTCGCCGAGCGCTGGGGCTGCCGCCACGGCCAGAACCACAAGACCATCTGGTCCGAACAGCCCATCGCGCGCGCCCACTGATCACGCCCGGAGCCGGCTGACGTGGCTGCAAGCCGGATAGACAGAGAACACCAGGTGGGTGCTGCCCTACGGTGGGGTCTGACTCCTGAGGTCGCCGGTCCAGTGGAGCCTTCCTTTCAGCGCGGTCCGTGGAAGTGCGGGCAGGCCGGACCGTGACGCTCGTTTGACGCTCCGAGAGATGGTCGATGGAGGGCGACCGTAAGGCGGCCCAGACCGCTGTCCGCCATTGCCGGTCACGAGTGGGCGGGCAGTCAACTCATTCTCAGCCTGCTCCGGCCAGGTTGGGCATTGGTTCGGGCGAAGCCATCCGGCTGTGGTCGGGACGTGCCGATGCGCCGGGATCGATGGGACGGTTGCGCGATGCCGTCCCGGACGGGGGTCTGACTCTTGAGATCTTTGACCGAAGTGTCCAGTCACAGGCTTGTCGACCGTCGTTGCGGGATGGCTTCTGCTGTCACCGAGCCACAGGGCGTGTCCCAATAGGGGCCCTGCCGAGTTCCAGGCGCCATCACGGTTCAGACCGCCCGAGCGGGCCGGTGCCATCCACCCAGCACGTCACCACGTGGGAGGCGAACCACCATGACGACCAGAGAGCGCAGTACCTCCAGCACGGATCCGCCCAATCGGAGTGAGGTCGTCCTGGGCGTGGACACGCACGGCGAGGTTCACGTCGCCGCCGTGGTCTCCCCGCTGGGGAAGGTCCTGAGCACAGAGTCCTTTCCGGCGACGGCCGTTGGCTACCGTCGGCTGTTCGTGTGGGCCCGCAAGCGGGGGACGGTGCGCCGGGCCGGTGTGGAGGGCACCGGTACCTTCGGCGCGGGCCTGTCCCGCTACCTGCTGACCCAGCAGATCCAGGTGTTCGAAGTGAACCGGCCCGACCGCACGGCCCGCCGTCTGCTCGGCAAGTCGGACCCGCTCGATGCGCAGGCCGCAGCGCGAGCCGTGCTCAGCGGTCGCACCCGGGCCCAGGCCAAATCCGGCGACGGACCCGTGCACAGCGCCCGGATCTACAAACTCGCCAAGGACTCCGCAGTCAAGGCCCGCACACAGGCGATCAACCAGCTCAAGGCCGTCCTAGTGGTCGCCGACCCCGCCCTGCGGGAACGGTTGTCGAGCTTGGGCAATGCCGAGCTGTTCCGCACCTGCGCGACCCTCAGCCCACCCGATGGTGGGGGAGACGAGGACGCGGTGGCCCAGGCCACCCACATGTCATTACGCATGCTCGCCGAACGCATCGAGCAGCTCACCGGGCAGATCAACGAGCTGAACCAACGCCTGACCCGGCTCGTCGAACGCCACGCGCCGCAACTGCTCGTACCGATGGGCATCGGCCCGGACAGTGCCGTCACTCCCCTGATCACCATGGGGGACAATCCCGAGCGGCTGTGCTCCGAGACGTCCTTTGCTGCCCTTTGCGGAGTCAGCCCCATCGAATACTCCTCCGGCCGGCGGAGCACGCGCCGGCTCAACCACGGCGGCGACCGGCAGGCCAACGCCGCCCTGTACCGCATCGTGTTCACCCGCCTGCGCCACGACCCCCGCACCCAGGCGTACTACGAACGCCGCACGAAGGAGGGCAAGACGCGACCTGAGATCATCCGATGCCTCAAACGGTATGCCGCCCGCGAGGTCTTTAACCTGGTCAGACCGGTGCCCAGCACCCCCGCGTTATAGGGGCGTCTGTGAGAGCGGCACTCGATGAGAAGCCCCGCGGGTGCGGCCTGGCGGGGCTTCTGAACAGGTGGGTTACAACGCCGGACACACGACCCAGGGACTTGATGCGATCAATGACGGGCTGCCAGTTCTCGTTGCCAGGCAGGGGTGGGTGCGGCCAAGACGCGCGGTGGGGGCGGGCGGGCTCAGGAAACAGCCCAGGCGCTACGGCGTGGGCGGCTTGCTTGGCGGTTCCCAGCCCTGGGTGAGGATGTCGAAGATTTCCTCGACGGCGGCCCGGCGGTCCTGCCGGCCGCGAGCGAGAACCGGGATCTGGAGTACGAATCGAGCAAGAGCCGCACATGCGAGGTTGTCGTGGTCCACGCCGATCTCGTCGGCGATGGCTGCACTGAGGCCGTCGGTGTGCCGGGTCCACATGCGTTCGGCGTACTCGCGTAGCGCCGGCGTTGAGTCGACCAGGTTGGTGAACTCGGCCATCTGTGGATGCGCCGCGATCGGCAGCCAGGTGTCGAGGACGTGCTGTCGGAGGGCATCGAGGATGCTCTGGCCGGATGCCCGCTGCCGCACTGCGGCGGTCAGTTCTGACTCCCGGTCCTCGTCCTCGTCGAACACCAGCGCTTCCTTGCCGCTGAAGTGTTTGAACACCGTAGCGGTCGACACGTCGGCGGCGTCGGCGATGTCACGGATGCCCACCTGATCGTAACCGCGCTCCAGAAAGAGCTGCAGCGCGGCGTCGGCGATCGCCTGTCGGGTGGCCGCCTTCTTGCGTTCGCGGCGGCCGACGGGGGGAACGGTCATGACTTGAGTGTATCCGATAGTCGAACCATTAGAAAAGTTGACTCGTTGCACTTTTTGATTTGATCTGCTTTTGTGGGTGTGGCTGTTGGCCGAGCGGCACATCCTCGCCGGCATGCAGATCGCCTGCACCGCACAGTTGGTCGCCGTCTCGTTCATCAAGGGCACCCCCGCTGCGGGGCCCGTCCGAGACCGAGGTTGACCCGGAACGCCCTGGTCTGCTCGCCCGATGCCCCCTCTTCGTCGACTGAAAGGAACAACCATGAACTCCCCAGAGCCCGCCCGCGCCGGCATCAGCATCATCGGCGCCGGACCCGGCGGCCTGACCTGCGCCCGCATCCTCCAGCAGCGCGGCATCGCGGTCACCGTCTACGACCGCGACCCGAGCCCCGACGCACGCAACCAGGGCGGAACCCTCGACCTGCACGCCGACAACGGTCAAATCGCCCTGCGCGAAGCCGGGCTGCTCGACGAGTTCTTCCAGCTGGCCCGCCCCGAAGGGCAAGAAATGCGCCAGATGGACCCCACCGGCCAGATCACGTCCCATGAAGTCCCCGAGACCGACGAGCTCTTCAAGCCGGAAATCGACCGCGGCCAGCTGCGCAGCCTGCTCCTCGACTCCCTGCACCCGGGAACCGTGCACTGGGGCCGCGCCCTCGACACGATCAGCGGGCCCACCGACGGGCCGCGGCAGTTGCGCTTCGCCGACGGTACGACCATCGAGACCGATCTGGTCATCGGCGCCGACGGCGCCTTCTCCCGGGTACGCCCGGCCGTGTCCCCCGCCGTCCCCCAGTACACCGGGGTGAGCTTCCTGGAGGCATGGTTCTCCGACGTCGACAACCGGCACCCCGATATTGCCGAGCTGGTCGGTTGGGGCAGCGCCCACGCAGCCGACGGCAAGCGTGGCCTGTTCGCACAGCGCAACAGCGGAGACCACATCCGCGTGTACATCATCCAGCGAGTCCCGGTCGACTGGATCAGCACGAGCGGCCTGACCACCGACGACACTCACGGCATCCGCACCGTGCTCTGCGACGAGTACGCCCACTGGTCGCCCCGCATGCGCCGGATGATCACCGAAAACGACGGCCCCTACGTCCACCGCCCGCTCTTCGCCCTCCCGGTGCCGCACACCTGGGAACACAACCCGACGGTGACCCTGCTCGGCGACGCCGCCCACCTCATGCCCCCGCTCGGCGTCGGCGTCAACCTCGCCATGCTCGACGCCAGCGAACTCGCCCTCGCCCTCGCCAACGCCGCCACCGTCGACGAAGCCATCCGCACCTACGAGAAGACCATGCTCCCCCGCTCCACCGAGACGGCCAAGGTCCTCGAACACGGCGCCGAGCACCTGCTGTCCACTGACGTACCCGACTTCGACAGCGACAGCGACAGCGACGCCCCGCCCCAAGGACCGGGATCACAGTGAGGTCTTCAGCCGACGCCAGCAGATGATGGCGCAGCCAAGGGTGACGAAGGCTTGGTGGATGTCGTCGCGAATCTCCCAGCGGCTACGCAGGCGCCGGAACCAGTGCAGCAACGCGACCGCGCCCTCCACGACCCAGCGGTGGATTCCGAGACCGGAGCCGTGCCCGGTGCCGCGTCGAGCGATGATTGGGGTGATTTCCAACCGGCGGACCCGGTCACGGTGCACGTCATGGCCGTAGCCGCGGTCGGCGTAGAGGCGCTGGGGGCGACGCAGCAGTTGGCCGCACCTGCCGTGGATCGGTGGAACGGCCTGGATCAGCGGGATCAGCTGGGTGACGTCGTTGCGGTTTCCGCCGGTCAGGGTCACCGCCAGAGGGATGCCATGCGCGTCGACAATCACGTGGTGCCTGCTGCCGGTCTTGGCCCGGTCCACCGGGGAGCGTCCGGTGGCCGGCCCGCCTTTCAGTGCGCGTATCAGTGCGCGTACGTGCGAAGAGCCGACGGCGGCCCGGGAGAAGTGCAGCATCCGGGCCGAACGTAGTTCGGCGAGCAGCAACTCGAGCAGGCGCTGCCACACCCCGGCATCGTTCCAGTCCCGCAGCCGCCGCCAGCAGCTCATCCCCGAGCCGAAGCCGAGCTCCTGCGGCAGGTGCCGCCACGGGATGCCGGTGTACAGCAACGAACAGGATCCCGCACGGCACCCGGCGGTCACCGATCCGCCGCCGCCCCGGATACCGGAAACGCCGCTCGACCACCGGCAGCAGCGGCTCGATTCGCTCCCACAGCCCGTCCTGGACCAGCCACGGCTTGCTCCCACCACGCGTCTCGGCCGCACCCGCCCCCTGCATGGCACGCACAACGAACTGACAACCCGTCATTCCCCAGCCGCGAACACGTCATTCTGATCCCAGTCCTTAGCCGAGTCTGCATGGCTGCAAGCACCTCCGCTCGTCCAGACAACTCCTGCCGATCAAGCGGTGAGTCCGGTGCCTGTGAGGCTTCCTTCGACGAGACCGGGTCGGTACCGGACCTGGCACGGGATTCGTGGGGTCACTTCATCGGTGTTCGGTGAGCAGCGCGGTGAGGCTGTCGGTGATCTGGTCGCGGGCGGCCGGCGGCAGTGAGGCCAGGCGGTGTTCGATCTCCTGGTCGAGGGTGGTGGCGGCGGCGTCCAGGAGCGCGCGTCCCTGCGCGGTGAGTTCCACGATGGAGGAGCGCCGGTTGGTGGGGTGAGGCCGGCGCTGGACGTGGCCGGCCTTTTCGATCCGGTCCACGGCTTGGCTGGCGCCGCCGCTGGTGATGGCGAGTTGGTCGGCGATGTCCTGGACACGGCAGTGGGGGGTCTGGGCGATGACGCGCATCGGCAGGTAGTGGGCGAGCGGCAGGTCATGGGTCGTGCGCAGGGCGGTGTCTGCTTCGTTCCACAGGTGGATCTGGGCGCGCACCACAAGCCGCAGGAAGTCCTCGTTGTTCACCGATCCGCTCCTCAATGCCTTGCCGTCATGGTTCATAGTGCTTAATATCTTAGCTCTAATGAACCTGGCTTCCAACACTGAGGACGACAGCCATGAGCACCATCCAGATGGACAAGGTCACTGCCCTGCTGCGCGGCTCTCCGCTCGACCTGGCACAGGATCCGCTGAAGATGCGTCCGGTGTACCGCGCCATGCTCACCGCCGCTCCGGTACCCGCCGACGTGCAAACCGAGCCGACCGTACTCGGCGGGGTCCCCGCTCTGCGGGTGCGTATCGAGGGGACGGTCCCGACCGCCACCATCGTGCACTTCCACGGCGGCTGCTACGCCGTCGGCTCCCCGGAGACCAGCCTCAACCTGGTTGCCAACCTCGCTCGCCGCACCGGCGCCGAGGTCATCTCCGTCGACTACCGGCTCACCCCTGAGCACCGCTACCCAGCCGCCGTCGACGACGCCCTCACGGCCTACCGTGCATTGCTGGACGCCGGAGGCGACCCGTTGCGGATCGCCGTCGCGGGGGAGTCGGCCGGGGCCGGTCTGGCGATGGCGACCCTGCTGGCCGCCCGGCGCGCAGGGCTGCCGCAACCCGCCGCGGCCCTGCTGCTGTCACCGTGGGTGGATCTGACCCAGTCCGGCCGCAGCCTGGAGTCCAAGGCCGAGGTCGACCCGTCGATGACGGCCACCGCCCTGCGCGTGCGGGCCGCGGACTACCTGGGCGACGCCGACCCGCGCGGCGAGCTGGCCAGCCCTGCCCTCGCCGATCTGCGCGGCCTCCCACCGATGCTCGTCCAGGCCGGCAGCCACGAGGTCCTGCTCGACGACGCGGTGCGCCTGGCCGCGCGTGCCGCGGAGGGCGACGTCGACGTCACCCTTGACGTCGTGGCCGGGGCACCGCACGTCTTCCAGGCGTTCGCCGCCGTCCTGGACGAGGCTGCCGCGGCACTCGACCGCGCCGCGGCCTTCCTGCGTGACCGTCTGGACCCGGCCGCCTCGCCGACGCAGGTCGTGGCATGACCGGCCGGCCCACGGCGCTGGTCACCGGAGCCAGCAGCGGCATCGGTGCCGCCACAGCACGGCTGCTCGCAGCACAGGGCTACGACCTGATTCTGGTGGCCCGCCGCGAGGACAAACTGGCCGCCGAGGCCGAGTCCTTGCGCCAGGCGGGAAGCCGGGTCGAGATCCTGCCCGCTGACCTGGCCGACCATCAGGGCCTACGCACCGTGGCGGACCGCGTCCAGGACGGCCCGGTGGACCTGCTGGTCTCCAACGCCGGTACCAGCGCTTACACGCCGCTGGCCGACCTCACCCCCGACGACGTCGACCACCTGTGGAGGCTCAACGCCACAGCGCACATCACCCTCACCCGGGCGGTACTCCCGGCGATGCTGCACACGGGCTCCGGCGGCATCATCACCGTCGCTTCCCTGCTGGCCTTCAGCGCCGGCCTCGACATGGGCTTCCCGCGCACCCTCTACGTGGCCGCGAAGTCCGCCGTCGTGGGCTTCACCCGAAGCCTCGCAGGCGAACTGCGCGGGACCGGGGTCAGTGCCACCGTCGTGTGCCCCGGCCTGGTCGACACCGAATGGTCCGGGGGCGCCAACCACGGCGACCCGCGGGCCATGCCCGCCCCCGACGTCGCCCAATCCCTCCTCACGGCCCACCGGCAGGGCGAAGTGCTGTGCGTTCCCGGCATCGAGGACCGCGACGTGATCCGACGCTGGACAGACACCGAACCCACCCTGCTGCTCCAGGGCAACCATGCCGAACTCGCCCCCAGATACAGGCGCCCAGCCCCGTGAACCGGGCTCAGGCACCGGCGGGCAGCTGGATCGGCCAGCTGACGGGCGGGTCGGCGAGCGGGCGAAGCCGAAGGTGGAGAAGCTCGCAGACGCTGCTCCGGTACCCGGCCGACAAGGCGGCGCCGATGAAACGGGCGGCGGGGCGTCGTTGGGCAGCTGGAAGGCACTCTCGGGCAGGCCCGAGCCGGTGTCGTCACCGACGCCCTCGGGCGGAGCGGTGACGATGGCGGGGATGTCGGCGACCGCCCAGTGCCAGAACCCCGACCCGGTGGGGGCGTCGGGGTCGTAGACGGTGACGGCGTAGCTCTTGGTGCCTTCCCTTCCAGGGCGCCGCTCCAGGAAAGCTACGGGGAGACATCCTTCCCGCCCGGGACGCCGAAGATCCCGGAGAACTGCTCGGGCGATCCGGCCGCGCCGTCAGTGACGGTGGCGCTGATGACGGTGAAGGGAAGCCGCCTCGGGGAGCCGGGTGAAGGGGTCGGTGGCGATCATCGCGTCGTTTCTTTCATGCCGTGTTGTGTGGCGGGGTGGCGATATGCGGCCGACAGGGACCCCAGCGTCGTGCAGAGCACCATGGCCTTCAGGCCAGGCCGAGCGTGCCGAGTTGTCTTCCATCCCATCCCGGTATGCCTGGTGGATGATGCCCTTCTTGCCAAGGCAGATGCCGCGTGGCAGCTTCCGGCTCGACTCCTGGACGGTGAGCTGCTTGTGCATCAGCCGCCGGTAGGTGTCGTCGGCAGGGTCGACGACGGCCGTGCGGCGTTGGCGTAGCGCACGGCGAGTGCGGCGAACGCAGTGGCCAGTTGGGGTGGGCCGATGACTTGGATGTCGGTGTCGAAGCGGCCGATGGCGGCGGCGAGACCGGTCCATGACCAGGAGCCGAGGGTGAGGCGGAAGCGGTCGGGGCCGGGTTCTTCGACGATTCCGTCGTGCGCGAAGGGGACCACGGCCTGGGCGGGGAGGTTGAGGATGACTTCGCCGTGGCAGGGCCAGTCGGCGGTGGAGCCGTCAGTTCCCCGGAATCGGCCGGTGATGAACGCGGCCACGTCATCGGCGGCGAGATCGCGTGGGGTGAAGCGTGGGCCGGTGGGGGTGCGGGGGCGTATGCGGTCGACGCGGAAGGTGCGCCAGTCGTCACGGTCGAGGTCCCAGGTGATCAGGTACCAGTGGCCGGGCCAGGTGACGAGGTGGTGGGGCTGTGTCCGGCGGGTTTGCTCGACGGGGCCGGTGGCATCGTGCCCGTAGTCGAAGCGCAGCTCCTCGCGGGCGTGGACGACACGGCTCAACTCCGCGAGGAGCTGCTTGCCGATCCTGGAGGCGTTTGGGCGAACTCATTGTCGCCGCCCTCATCCCGATGGCCCAGCTTCCCCCACGCGGTCTGTGGGAGACGACAGCCGGCGTGCGGAATCTGCCCCTGACCAGCTGGCTCGGACGAGACATCGTCCCGCTGCCCGACGACGCCGACGATCCTGTCGGACAGCAACTGGGTGCGCCGCTACCTCGCCGCATGCGGGCCCGCCGCCGCGGCGGACATCCGCGCCTGGAGCGGTCTGGCCGGGCTCCCCGCCGCGGTCAAAGCCATCAGGGACGAGCTGGTCACCTTCCGCGACGAACGCGGCCGAGAACTCCTCGACCTGCCCGACGCACCACGCCCGGCCCCGGACACACCCGCCCCCGTCCGGTTGCTCCCGGCATTCGACAACGCGATCCTCGGCCACCACGACCGCGGCCGCATCATCGACGACGCCCATCTCGGCCTGTCCGTCGCAGGCCAACGCGCCGTGCTCGTCGACGGACGCGTCGCCGCCACCTGGACCATGCATGACCAGCAACTCCGCATCACGCCACTGCAGCCTTTCTCCCCCCAGGAGCAGGAAGCGGTCGAAGAAGGGCATACGCCCTGACCACCTTCCTGGATCAGGGCATCGACCATGTAGAGATCACAGTTACCGCGGCACTGTCCGACCTGCGGCAGCAGCGGTGAGGCGCCAAGGCGCTGTGGAGTTCAGCCGCCTCACGCTCGGCAGGCGTACGACAGGTACATCGAGGTCGGCGCCGCGCTCTACCGAAGCGGGCCGTGTCCGCACCCGCCCCAGCAGCGGACGCGAAGGTGACGAGGGCGCGGTCGAAGACGGTGATCTCGCCCGGGGCCGCGAAGTCCGAGGTGAGGGCGGTCCGGTCAGCCGGACGTGCCGGCCGGGGTCCAGAACGTCGATGCGCCACCGCCCGCCCTCGTGGCCGCCCACACCCTACGTGCAATGCACACATCACACCGACCGTCGGCCTCCCCGGCCCGTGGTCACGTGGCCGGTCAGCCCTTCCCAGTTGCCGGAGCCGATGGCGGCTTTCTCCGCCTCAGTGAACCGTGCCTGCTCGAGGAACGAGCGCGCGACACCACCACTGGTGTCGAGGTACGGGAAGCCGCCGGGCCGGGTCCCGAAGGTGTACGGGTAGTCGGTCGAGTACAACATGCGGTCGGTCCCGACCACCTCGGCCGTCCACCGGAGGTAGCGCTCGCTGACCGTGCCGCTGCCCGCCACCCAGAAGTTCTGCCGGAAGTAGTCGGCCAGGGGCCGCTCCAGCTTCGCCATGTCCTGCAGGACGCCGATGTGGTCGAGGTAGAAGAGAACGACCTCGCCCCAGTGGCCGGCGATGACCTGGAGTCCGGGGTGGCGGTCGAAGACGCCGGAGAAGATCATTCGCAGATACTGCACGCCGAGGTCGTAGTACCAGCCCAGTCCGGCGGTCGCGAGCGCGCGTCCGACTCCGCCTGGCAGACCTGAGTAGTACGCCTCCTGGACCGCCGGCACGGGGGTCTGCGGGTGGAAGTGCAGCGGCACCCGCAGGCGCTCGGCGGTGGCGTAGAGGTCGTCGAACTCCGGCGCGTCGGCCGGCTTGTCGCCGGTGCGCCCGTAGAGCATCGCACCGCGGAAGCCGAGGTGCGTGACGGCGCGCTCCAGTTCCGCCGCCGCGGCTTCCGGCGAGGGTGTCGGGATGGCCGCGAACGCCTGGAACCGCTGCGCGTTGGCATCGACGATCTCGGCGAGCGCGTTGTTGGCCTCACCCGCGACGTGCACGGCGTCCTTGGCCGCGAGGTTCTGCACGCCGGGTGAGGCCAGGGACAGCACCGCGACGTCCAGGCCCTGGTCGTCCATATCGGCCAGGCGGCGCTCGCCTACGTCGCGCAGTCGCTGGGCGAACGGCTCGTCGCCGTATCCGAGTTGCGGAATCCGGGGTACTCCCGCTCGCGCCCAGGCATCGAGTAGGACCGGCAGGGCCACGTGTTCCTCGAGTCCTACGATGCGCAGCTTCTCGGGCATGTCACTCTCCTCGCGTCAGCCGTTGTTTCCATTGATATCTCAGGAACGCTATCACGGGAAACATCAGTGATACGGGCTCGGTGATATCGTTGATTCATGCATGAGGGGTCCAAGGTCGGCGACACACCAGCCACCGAGTCGGAGGGCGGGGTGGGCACTCGCGAGCCGGTCCGGCGGCGGGTGGTCGACGCCGCGGCTGACCTGCTCGCGCGCGAAGGGCGCGACGCGGTCACCACCCGCGCGGTGGCGGCGGCGGCCGGAGTGCAGGCGCCGACGATCTACCGGCTGTTCGGCGACAAGGACGGCCTGCTCGAGGCGGTGGCGGAACACGGCTACGCCACCTTCCTTGCGGCCAAGCAACCGCTCCGCGAGGAACTGGACCCGGTCGCGGACCTGTGCGCGGGCTGGAACCTCAGCGTCGAGTTCGGACTCGCCAACCCCGCGCTGTACGTACTGATGTACGGCGAACCCAAACGCGGCACGACATCGGCCGCCTTCCAGGCCGGCATGCAGATCCTGATGGGGCGCATCCGCCGCCTCGCCGCCGGCGGCTGGCTACGCGTCGACGAGAAGCTCGCTGCCGCCCTCATTCACGCCACCGCGCGCGGCGCCGTGCTGACCTGGCTCTCTCTGCCCGAGGACGAGCGCGACCCGGCTCTGCTCATCGCCATGCGCGAGTCGATGGTCGCCGCCGTCACCCACCAGCAGCCTGCCGTGCAAGTCGCAGGTCCGGCCGAAGCGGCCCGGACCCTGCGCGCTTTGCTGCCCGAGCAGACGGCGCTGAGCGGCGCAGAGCAACTCCTCCTGGGCGAGTGGCTCGACCGCCTGTCATCGGATGGTTAGACGTCAACTGGTCCGTCGGCCAGGATGCTTGCGGTCGGCGCACAGTCTTGGCCGGGTCACGGGTCCAGCTGCGGATGGCCTGCCCGCTCCAACGGGCAGGGGATACAACACCTATGTACTCATTTGCGTGGGGCCAGGTCCGTTGTTCTCCCGAGTCGGCACCAAGGCACCGAGGACGATGCTGGCGTCCCGCAGGTCTTCAGGGAGATGAGCCGCCGGCCCCACGCCGTCCACCACGCCCGGCTTTTGGAGTCGGCTCCAGCTAAGGCCGAACTCCCGGCTCAGCTGGGCGCCCTTTACGAGGGCGAGCGGGAACAGCATGTGCGCATCCAGCGGACTCTCGCCCTGGCAGACCGCCTGCAGGTGGCAGATCAGCGCATCGCGGACGCGTGAGTTCGGGTGGTAGCGCGGCCTCCTGAGAATCGGGCTATGTCCCGGGCTCAGCAGACCCTGCTCGACAAGGGCGTTGCGGTGCAGCGCGAACGCCGCGTGGGAGCGTCGTCGGACCCACCGGTGAACAGGCACGGGCTTCTGGGCAGGGGTGCGCTCGCCTTCGAGTTCCATCACCAACTCGTCGCCACAGGCAAGACCTGTGGGACCCGTGTGCAGCAGTTCGATCCTGCTGTTCAGGTGGTAGACGTCGAGACCGAACACCCTGGACTTCTTCCGCGGCGGGGTGAGCAGCGTTCGGCGGAGCGCGAGTCACCGAGTTCGGCCATCGCACACCCCGTCGCCGTCTGCCAGAAGCGACAGGTGGCGTGTGCTCGATATATCGATCACCAGACCCCACCGTTTCCTGGCAGTGTGGACACGGGACTCTACGGGCCGTGCGAATCCCACGACAGCGTCAGTGAACTGACCCTGCATCGCGTCATGGACCAGGTCACCGTCCCTGGAATGGTGACAATCCGGCAGTCCGGGAAACGTCCGGCCATCTCTTTGATCCGAGGTCCTGCGGAACCAGGTCGTCCCACGTGCGTTCGACGGAGTACCGGAGCGGGTCGCTCGACCGGTGGCTGCGCAGGTCGACCGCGTACATGGTTGTCGCCGCCAGTCGAACCTGCTCAGCATGGTGCGGGACGGTCGGCCCCCAACGCTCGTCGCGTGGCGGCGGCGAGGACCGTGAGAGCGTCCGGGGCGGCGTGGGCAGTGCGCCAGGCAATCACGTGGTCGGGGCGGACCAGCAGTGCGCCGTGGTCGCCGATGCCGCAGGTGTCGGTGGGGCGTGCCGTTGCAGGGGCGATCCGACGGGGCAGGAGTGCCGTGTCGAGGAAGGCGCGGTGCGGATCCAGCTCGCGTGCGGCTCTGGTCCAGGGGCGTCCTTCGGGGCCGGCGAGCATCAGGTAGCGGCCGGCGCGGACCAGGTCGAGCGTGGAGCGGGGCCCGTCCTTGCCGGGGAGGAGCACGTGCGGCAGCCGGGTGCCGGGCTCGCCGTGCCAGCGGTCCGGTTCGTCGGCCGTCGGCAGGCCGGCGACCGTGGCGGCGCCGGGTATGGGGTAGCGGTAGCCGATGGCCACTGCCGCCTCGCTGAGCAGTGGGCGGTCCTCGATCGGGACCTGGGCGCGGTCGCGGGCGCGCAGTAGCGCCTGTTCCACGGTGATCCGGCCCACTGCGCGGCGCTCGGGTTCGTAGTCCTCCAGAAGCCTCGGGTCGGCGTGGCCGCGCAGGACCGAGACCAGTTTGGTGGTGAGGTTCCATGCGTCCTGGATGCCGGTGTTGGCGCCGAATCCGCCGGTCGGCGGGGTGACGTGGACCGCGTCGCCGAGCAGGAAGATCCGGCCGACACGATAGGAGTCGGCCAGCCAGCCGCCCATCTGCCAGGGCCGGTGTCCCGTGAGCGTGAAGTGCGATGGCGGCAGGCCGAGCGCGCGAGAGACGATGCCGCGGCAGCGCTGGTCGTCGAACGTGGCTGGATCCGTGGTTTCGGGGTAGGCCACCGACACCGTCCCGCGGTCCTGTGCCGTGTTCCAGCTCAGGAACGCGTGCTCGGGCGGGCCGGTAAAGGCCAGGGCGAGCCGGCGGCCGTCGAGCACTTGGCGCAGGTCGGCTTCGAAACCGATCTCCATGATGTGCGCGACCGCCTCGGTGCCGCTGCGGCCGATGCCCAGGCCCTCGCGGATGGCGCTGCCGTTTCCGTCCGCGGCCAGCAGGTAGTCGGCAGACACGGTGTAGGTGGCACCGTCGACGCCGCGGATCACCGCCACGACGTGGTCGTCGTGACGGCGCAGTTCGAGAAGTCGGTGGCCAAGGCGCAGGTCGGCGCCGGCAGCACGGGCGTGCGCGCGGACGACCTCCTCCAGATCGGCCTGTTTGACGAAGGCGCTGGGGCAGGGGGAGACGCTGCTGAAGTCCTGTGCGGCCGGCAGCCGCCAGCGCCGCAACTCCGGGCCATTGAGTGAGGCGACCGCCGCGGCGTGGTCGGCCGGCGGGAGCCGGTTCTGGATGGCGTACACGTCCCGGTCGGCGCCGACCGAGCGGTATGCCTCCATCGTGCGCGGATAGAACAGCTTGGCGCGCAGCCTGGTCGAGACAGCGGAGTGCTTCTCGACCAGGACAGGGGTGATGCCCCGGGCCGCGAGAAACAGCGCGGCCGAAGCCCCGACAATGCTGCCGCCCACGATCAGGACCGGGACACGGGCGGCCAGCGGTGGAGCGGCAGTGGCCGAAGCAGTCTTGGTGCCGACTCCGGTGGCCGGAACGGTGGAACCGGGCAGAGACATCGGAACCCCCAAAAGAAACAGAACAGGTCTGTTCCATTATTTCCTCAGGGCGGCACCCAAACGCAACAGGGTTGTATCGTTACCGGGGTGACCACGGAACTCCCCAGCCGCCGCGGGGGCCGCCAGCGTGACCCTGCCACCGACACGGCCATCATCGACGCGGTCCTCGACATGGTGGCCGCCGGCGCCACCCTCACCGGCCTGTCGCTGGTGACCATCGCCAAGCAGGCCGGCGTCTCGCGCAACAGCGTCTACCGGCGCTGGAAGACCAAGGACGAGCTCTATCTTGACGTGCTTGAGACGATCAACAAACGGCGGCCCTCGCCGACCGGCGCAGACACCCGCGGCGACCTCGCACTCCTGCTGCAGGCTCTGGCCGAGCGCGTCGCCGACAAACGAGCCAGCAGCATGCTGCGCGCCCTCAACGCCGAGGCCGCAACCTTCCCCAGGCTGCACAGTCGCTACTTCGAGGAGATCGTCACCCCCCGCCGGGAAGCCATGAACCGTGTCCTACGACGCGGCGTAGAACGAGGAGAGATCCGCCCCGACGTCGACCCCGACCTGATCTCCGACCTGCTCGTCTCCCCCCTCCTCGCCCGCATGGCATCGGGCAGCACCGACCAGCTCGACCCGGAACAGGCAAGCCGGCGGATCATCGACCTCGTCCTCGACGGTGCGGCGCCCGCACCGAACTGACGGAAAATCAAGCGAACTGGGACACAGCCCCGACGCGCCGAAACGACCCCCAAGCCAGGGCCCGTGACGCCGCCATCGGCGCCAGCCACACCGAGTTGCCTTGAACGCAGGGTTCGTGGTCTCGGAAAAGGGCTCCCCTGACACGAAGCTGAGCCCGCCGTCCTCCTCCGCGGCGATGTTGTCGACGGTAACCCACTGCTGGACGATGAGTTTGCGCGTGACTGTCCTGCCGGTAGGGGGGATGGTGCGCCCACGCTGACCGCATCTGCCCCTGAAACGGAGCCCCCACGCCGGTCTCGACATCCCGGCCCATCTTTCGTCGAGAGCCTCCAGCCCCCAGCCCGGAGGGCACCCAAGTCAAGGCCGTTCAAACGCTGATCCTCGCCGACCGACATGAGCTTGAAGAGCCTCAATGGGTGAACGTTCTCCGTGGGCACCCACTCAGCCTTCTGCCAAATGCGCAGCCAGTCTCTCGTGGTGGGGCTGTCCCCCCTCACTTCTCGGGGGCGTGCACCGTCGCGGTCGTCTCTGCGGACGACGAGGCTTGGGACGTCGAAATCTTTCGACACATCGAGGTCGCCGACGGTCGGCCTCAACCTCCTCCTCCACTCTCGCGGAAGGAACCCCCATGCCCAGTCCCACCGCACGGCGTCGGCGACGACGGCACGCGACGCTCGCCCTGGCCTCCATCGCAGTCGCCGCCTGTGGCCTCACCGCCTGCGACGCAGCCACTGCAAAGAACGCGCAACCGGCTACAACCGTGTCCCGAACCAGTGCAACGGCGTCCTCGGCGTCCCCGACGGCAACGACCGTCGCCCAGCCCTCACTGCACATGATCACCAACCACGGTCACAAGCTGGCGTTCTACGTGACGCCTGGCCATGGCCCGGCCATCGTCCTCGACGCCGGCGGAGGCCTCGACGCGTCGTACTGGAAGAAGATCGTGCCCGTCCTCGCGAAGCAGACCGGGTCCGAGATCATCACCTACGACCGCACCGGGGAAGGCAGGAGCAGCGACGTACCCGGGCCATGGAGGGCACAGAACGCCGCCTCCGACCTCACGGCCGGCCTGACGCAGCTGGGAGTCACCAAGAACGTGGTCCTGGTCTCCCACTCCCTCGCCGGGGAGATCGCGACATACTTCGTCAGGCAGCACCCGCGCTGGATCAACGGCGCCGTCCTCGTGGACGCCAGCCTCCCCGAGTTCTACACCGACGGCGAGACCGCCAAACTGGTTGCCGCGAACGAGCAGCAGATCGTAGCGCTCAAGAAGCACCCGCAGACCCGGGCGACCCGCCAGCTCCTCGCCGAGGCCGACCACTACGGGCCCGTACACCGCGCCTACCACAAGCTGTCCTGGCCCCAGAGCGTGCCCGCCACCGCGATCGTGTCCGCCAAGACTCCCTTCCCCACACCCGTCGACGCCCAACTGTGGCGACAAGCCCAGCAGGAGTTCGTCAGCGCAGAACCCAACCGCCGCCTGGTCGTGGCGGATCGCAGCTCTCACGACATCCCGATCGACCGGCCCGACGTCGTCATCAAGACGATCGAGGACATGGCGAACCGGGTCCGCTAGGCAGGCGCACAGGTGATCAGGGCCGACGGCGCTGTGCGCAAGGCCCTGGCGAGGTGGTGGGCGGCGCGAAGTACCGCGGAGAAACCTCATGGCCCGCATCAACCAGGCGTCTTCGTTTGGATCAGCCGCTCGTCGTTCCGGCCTCAGCCCAGTCGCAGCGTCCGGTCCCGGAACAGCGGCTCGATCCGCGTCCACTGCACGTCACGCAAGGTCAGGTTCATCTCAGCCCGCAGCAGAGACGGAGAACGCCGTCCACGCTAGGAAGCTCGTGCGTCGTGCTTCTCGCGGTTAGCGATGACTTGGCCCATGTGGGTCTGCGCCCACTGTCTGAGCTCGCGTGTCAGATGGTGAAGTGAGAGGCCGAGGTCGGTCAGCTCGTAGGTGACGGTGACGGGGACCGTGGGTGTCGCGGTGCGGGTGAGCAAGCCGTCGCGTTCGAGGGCTCGTAGGGTCTGGGTCAGCATCTTCTGGCTGACGCCGGCCAATAGCCGGGCGAGTTCGGAGAAGCGCATCGCCGTCGGGGCGTGCGATGCGCCGGGCTGTTCGGACGCGTCACCGCCCAGTGCGCACAGGATCAGGACGACCCACTTGTCTGAGATCCGGTCGAGGAGCTGACGGCTGGGGCACACCGCCAGAAACGCGTTGTACTCCGCCTTCTTGTCGGCCTTCGTCGTCGCCATTGATCCCGCCTCGCACCCTCTGGGTTAGTTAGGCACTTCAGAGTGCCTACTTCCCGATGGGAAGTTTGTCTCCAATGCTGGTTCAAGGGGGCCGGAGACACCACCCCTCGCAATAAGTGAAAGGCATCACGATGAACACGCCCTCCACACCTCTTCCCGGCGGAACCTGGACGCTCGGTGACTCGACCGTCACCCGATTCGGCTATGGCGCGATGCAGCTCGCCGGACCGTGGGTCATGGGGCCGCCCGCTGACCACGACGGCGCCCTGGCCGTCCTGCGCGAGGCAGTCAGCCTCGGGATCACCCACATCGACACCAGCGACGCCTACGGACCACGCATCACGAATGAGCTGATCCGCGAAGCGCTGCACCCCTACCCGGAGTCTCTGTTCATCGCCACC
Organism: Streptomyces sp. NPDC001153; assembly: GCF_053598315.1. Lineage (NCBI taxonomy): Bacteria > Bacillati > Actinomycetota > Actinomycetes > Kitasatosporales > Streptomycetaceae > Streptomyces > Streptomyces sp. NPDC001153. Next base: position 85,720 of record NZ_JBSFJZ010000027.1, on the reverse strand, counting down.
AAGGTGGGCGCGACCCGCGACGCGCAGGGCGGCTGGCCCACGGCCCGGCGCCCCGAAGACCTGCGCAAGCAGGTCCACGAGAACCTCGAATCCCTCGGCGTCGAGGCGCTTGACCTGGTCAACATGCGTATGGGCGACACTGAGGGCCCCCAGCCCGGCTCGATCACCGAAGCATTCGAAACGCTCGTCGACCTCCAGCGAGAGGGCTTGATCCGTCACCTCGGCGTCAGCAACGTCACCGCGGAGCAGATTGCCGAGGCACGCGGCATCGCCCCGATCGTGTGCGTGCAGAACATGTACAACCTCGCCCACCGCCACGACGACGACCTCGTGGACCACCTCGCCGCCGACGGCATCGCCTACGTGCCGTTCTTCCCCCTGGGAGGCTTCACGCCGCTGCAGTCCGAAGCCCTCTCGCAGGTCGCGAGCCGGCTGGAGGCGACGCCGATGTCAGTCGCGCTGGCCTGGCTGATGCAACGCTCGCCGAACATCCTGCTCATCCCTGGTACCTCGTCAACCGCCCACCTGCGCGAGAACATTGCAGGCGCCGGGCTCTCCCTCTCCGACGAGGACGTGGCTGAACTGGACAGCATCGGCCACTGAACAACACACAGGTCGTCGACCGAACCAAGCGGTTTCACTCGGCTCATCGGGCGCAGCAGGTGGATTTTGCTGGTCAGTCCGCCCCGTGAGCGCCCCAGTGCCTCCCGCCCATCCGCTTCCACACGCGCACCGCCCCCTTTTGCGGGTAGTCGCGTGGCGGCCGACGCCGGGCCCCAGCCGCATGCTGATGTGCCCGGCAGGAGGTGGAGTCGATGTTCACGGCCCATTCGCGCCTGCGCTGCGCTCTCTCCGCTTCTACCGCCTTGGGCCAGTGCCCCGTCGGGATCGGCGGCGTCGGCCTCGATCTGTAACTCGGCCAGGATCTGCCGCCACGTTGCATCCGCCGACCAGCGGCGATGCCGTTCATAGACGGTCTGCCAGGGGCCGTACCGCTCAGGCAGGTCCGGCCAGGGCACCCCGTACCGGCCCGGAACAGCACTCCATTGAGCACCTTGCGGTGATCGGACCACTGCCCGCCAGGCTTGCCGTTCGCGGGCAGTAACGGCTCGAACTTCTGCCACTGCCCGTCCGTGAGCTCGTGTCGCCGCACCATGACACGCACCTGCCCAGCCCAAGAGCTGATCCACCCAGCCCAGCAAGAGCCATCAGAAACGGCCTAGCCGGCAAGCAGTGGACGGAGGTGACGGCCGCCATCGGCCTGCGTCCGGCCACCGGTGCGGAAGGGATTTAATGCCTTAGTTGCACGAGGCCATCGTTCTTCCGCGGTCGCGGCTCGGCACGAGATGAGCACCGAGGCCGTGGCCGCCCTTGAGTCGCGGCGCGCCTCTTCCGACTCGCGGTGGAAGACGCCTCAGCAGGTTCGGCACCCGTCGAGCGGCTGGTCGCGGCACAGCCTCTCAGCGTCGCGCGCGAGCGCTGGACGGCTCGACGAGGCGATCGTCCAAGAGACGGGTGCCGGCCTGTTTGACGTACTTCAGCACGGGTGAGACCTCCATGCTCTGCAGTCCGGTCAGGGACCCGATGCGTTCCGAGGTGAACTCGAACAGTTCGTCGAGGTCCCGGGTGTGTGCGACGGCATGGACGTTCCAGGGCCCGGAGATGGCTGCGGCGAAGGCGATCTCGGGTTCCTGCGCGAGTGTGCGTCCCGCGCTCTTCACCGCCGACGGGTGCACGCGAAGCCAGAGGTGAGCGCGAGCGTGATAGCCCAGGGCTGCTGCGGCGATCTCGACGTCGATGTGGACGACGCGATGCTGGAGCAGAGCCTCAAGGCGCCGCGAGGCGCGTCCCGGAGTGAGGTCTGCGGCTGTGGCGAGATCGACGAGACTGGCGCGGCCATCGGCGGCGAGCGTATCGAGCAACTTCTCGTCCTCGGGGGTGAGGCGCAGTGGCTCGCGGGTGACGACCGGAGACTCGGTGAAAGGGGGCCCGCCGCTCCCCAACGCTGCTTCCTCCCGAGGGGACAGTGTGCCCTGCAGGGCGGACCAGTAGTGGCCGCGACCTCCGAGGAACTGCCGGAGCATGGCGACGGCGTTGATGTCGATCACCGCCGCGGTGCGGGGAAGCCGCTGCACCAGGAGGTCCTCGCGTTGTTCCCGCGTCCGGGATTGCGTCGCGCAGGTGACCTCACAGCCCGCCGCACCCAGGGCTACCCAGTTGATGTCGTCACGCTTGGCGAGCGCGTCGGCGATCGCCGCGACACTGCCGGGACGGCAGCGCAGCCGCACCAGCCACCTGCTCTGCCCCAGGGCACCCGGGTTCACCACGCCGGCCACGCGTATGACGCCGTCGGCGCGGAGCCGGCGATACCGGCGGTTGACGGCGCTCTCGGTCAGACCGAGGGCGGTCGCGATGGCGGCGAACGAAGCCCGCGGAGCGATCTGCAACGCACGAATGATTCGCACATCGTCGGGCTGAATCGAAGCGGATTCCGTCATGAGCGCCCTTGCCATGTCGCCAATCCTACAAACGAGCCCTCGTAGCTCGCCTGCGATGCGGCGCGGACGAAACACTTGAACCGCACGGGTTGAAGGGCCGCGGCAGCGGGCACCGCGCTGTGCCGATCCCGGGGCCTCGACCGATGCCCGAACGGAGTCCAACGCTCGAAGAACGGAGATGACGCTGCATGTCATCGACCTCCACCGAACAACACCCACCGACCGCTCTCATCGTCGGGGCCTCGCGCGGCCTCGGTCACGCGATGGCGGCGGAGTTCCTCGGCAGGGGCTGGAACGTCGTCGGCACCGCTCGCGACACCACTGCCCGAACGCCGCTGCACGACCTCGCGGACCGCGCCGACGGGAGGGTGACCATCGAGCATCTCGACATCAACGACCCCGGCCACCTGCCCCCGCTGCACGAACGTCTGGCGCACCGCCGACTCGACGTGCTCTTCGTCAACGCGGGCACGACCAACAATGAGCAGACGCCCATCGGCGGGGTTGCGACGGCCGACTTCATCGACGTGATGGTCACCAACGCGCTGAGCCCCATGCGCGTCATCGAAGCCCTCGAAGACCTGGTGTCCCCGGCGGGACTCATCGGGGCGATGTCCTCCGGACAGGGCAGCATCACGAACAACGCGACGGGAGGCCGCGAGGTCTACCGGGGGAGCAAAGCAGCCCTGAACATGTTCCTGCGGAGCTTCGCGGCCCGGCAGGGGGAGACGCGGCGCGCCTTCGTGCTCATGGCGCCGGGCTGGATACGCACCGCCCTGGGCGGTCCGGATGCGCCATACACCATCGAGGAGACCGTCCCCTTGCTGGTGGACGTCCTGCTCTCCCGACTGGGCACGCCCGGCCTGGCCTATCTGGACCGCTTCGGCCAGACCGTCCCCTGGTGATCCCTGCGGCCCACCCCAGCGCTCACCGCTCGCCACCGGCCGGCTTGGAGCGGCCTCAAGGAGGAGATCGTGCCGATCATCGCCATCGAAGAACACTGGAGCATGCCGGATCTGACGGCGGCCCTCCACACCCTGCCGCACCCGGATGAAAGTCTCGTTTTCGGGGAAATGGACGACAACCAGGAGCGCTTGGAGGACCTGGAGGCGGGCCGGATCGCGGCGATGAACGCGCAGGGTATCGACGTGTCGATCCTCGCCCTGACACCGCCGGGAACCCAGCCGCTGCCACCCGGAGAAGCCCTGGCGCTGAGTCGCGCCGCGAACGACGTGGCCGCGGCGGCCGTCGCCCGAAACCCTGCCCGTCTTCGCTCGATGTCCACCTTGCCCATGTCCTCACCGAAGGACGTCCCAGCCGAGCTTGAACGCGCCGCGAGTATGGGGCACGTGGGAACCATGGTGTACGGCCGAGCAGGGGAACTGTTTCTCGACGATCCCGTCTACGACGATTTTTTCGGCGTGGCCTCGGAACTTGGTCAGCCCGTGTTCATTCATCCCCAACTGCCATCGCGAGCTGTCCGTGACGCCTCATACCGAGGATTCGACCCCATGACGGAACTCGCCGTGGCCACTTTCGGCTGGGGATGGCACCTGGATGCCGCAACAGCAGCCTTGCGGCTGATCCTCCGAGGTACTTTCGACCGTCATCCCGACCTTCAGATCGTGCTCGGCCATTGGGGAGAGACGTTGCTTTTCTGGCTCGATCGGGCCGACAGCATCTCCCGGACCGCTGGCCTGCAGCGCTCCGTGTCCGACTGCGTCCGATCGAATTTCCACATCACCGCCTCCGGCATGCTCAACCCGGCTCACCTGCATCATGCTCTGTCGGTGACCTCGGTCGACCGTTTGATGTTCGCCACGGACTACCCCTTCCAACGGCCGACCAAAGAGGAAATTGGTTCTTTCTTGGGTCACTTCTCCTCCGAGACAGAGCGCCAACAGTTCTCTTCCGGAAACGCTGCATCCTTGTTCGGTATCGGCCTGTAGACCGGGATCTTTCATCATCGGCGGCCCTTCTACGGCTCGGCCTGGTGTGACGACTCCCGACCGCGCTTTCCGAGCGGGGCCTCGTCCTCGCCCAGACGGGCGTCGTCAGCACTTTCGTCGACGCCTTCGTGAGGCCCGGCCGGTCCTGAGTTCCACGCCCCGCTTCCATGTGCCGGCCCCAGCGGGCAGGCACATGGAAGCGGCATCGGGACAACAGGTACCGCCTCGGTGCGGGGTTGACGAGGCCCGGTTGTCTGTTACGGTCATTGACGGACGTACGAAAGTCACGGTCCGGTAGGTAGTCCGGATGGCGATCACTCGCTCGTACGGTGCCCATTGAGGCACGTCCGGTGCGTCCCTTTTCGTAACATGATCGAGAAGGGACACAACTGTGTCGGACCTGCATGCCATCATCGCCGGGGGCGGCCTGGGCGGCCTCGCTCTCGCACAAGGACTCCAGCGGGCGGGCATCAACGTCGCCGTCCACGAGAAGGACCCCGGCCCCGACTTCCGCAGCCAGGGCTATCGCATCCGCATCAATCCGGACGGCATCACCGCGCTCAAGGCGCTGCTGACGCCGCAGGCGTTCGAGGTGTTCGCCGCCACCGCCGGAACACCCGGGGCGCGAATGGACTCCTTCGACCACCGGCTGGGCCTGCTGCACGCGCAGGAACTGCCGGTGGTGGAGGACCTGCCGGGCGGCGGGCACCTGGCGGTCAACCGCAGGACCCTGCGCCAGATCCTGCTGGCCGGACTGGAGAAGTCCGTGCACTACGGCTCCGCGCTGACCCACTATGAAACCAATCACTCGGGCACGGTGACCGCGCACTTCGCGGACGGGACGAGCGCCACCGGGGACGTGCTGATCGGTGCCGACGGGGTCAACTCTGCAACCCGAAGGCAGCGTCTGCCCAAGACTCAGGTCGTCGACGCGGGGCTGCGGCTGCTGTACGGCAAGGTCCCGCTCGTCGGCGATGCTGCCCAGGAACTGGTCCCCTCCGACTTGTTGGGCCTGTGGACCACCGTCATCGGCCCGCAGCGGCGCTTCCTCGGGCTCGCGCCGGTGCAGTACCACGAACCGCAGCACGAGGTGACCGCGAGGCTGGCTCCCGGGATCGAGCTCAGCGACGACAGCGACTACCTGGCCTGCATCTTCGGCGCCCGTCGGGAGCAACTACCCTGCAATGACGAGCAGTTGTTCGTCATGCGCGGCGCCGAGCTCCGGGCGATGACCCTGTCGCTGCTGGAGGGCTGGCACCCCAGGCTGGCGGAGATCGTCTCCCGCCAGGACCCGGCCTCGATCTTCCCGGTCTCGGTCCGCACCAGCGTGCCCGCCACCGCATGGGAAACGAACGCGGTCACGCTCCTCGGCGACGCCATCCACGTCATGAGCCCCGCCATCGGTGTGGGCGCGAACACCGCGCTGCGCGACGCCCGCGTTCTCACGTCCCGCCTCGTCGAGGCCGCCGCCGGTCGACCGCTCACAGACGCCCTACGGGCCTACGAGGACGAGATGCGCGACTACGGCTTCGGCGCCGTCCGCGAATCGGCCGAGCGCGGTCACCGCCTCGTCGGCCAGGACCGGCTGCCCGCACCGCAGTTGCCGCCGACGGGCAACGCCCACCCGCAGCACTGACCGGCCCGCCCAGGCCCAACCCCAGCCGGTGCGCCGGGCACCCCCGGGCTGCTGCCGGGTTCCCTCCGGCCTGACAGCAGCCCGGACATCACCGGGACCGCACCACTCGCCCACCGCAGGCGCTACCAGGCCCCTGCTGCACCGGCCTCCCGCCCGCAGTCACCTCGGTTGGGATGCGGGTCGGTTCCCGGCAGTTCCGCATGTCCCAGCGCTTGAACTGGAGAACTCATGCCTACTCTCCGTGTCGCCATCGCCGGCGCCGGCCTCGCCGGTCTCACCCTGGCCCGCCGACTGCACCACAACGGCCTGAATGTCACGGTCTTCGAGCGCGACCCCGACCTGATCACCCGCAACCCCGGCTACCGACTGCACATCAACTCCACCGGAACCACGGCGATCAATGACGTTCTGGACCCCCGCACACGTGAACTGTCCCTGGCCACGGCCGGAATCCCGCGCCAGGACGCGCTTCTCTTCGACGAGCAGCTCAATCCCGGCCCGGTCCGTGAGCTCACCGCATCCCGCGGCACCGGAAACCCTCATGCCGACGTCCCCGAACACCTGGTGGTCGACCGCTCGACCCTGCGCAGGATCCTGTACTCCGGCCTGGAGGAGACAGTCCGCTTCGGTGCACGGGTCACCGGTTACCAAAGCCATCCCGACGCCACCATCACCGTACACCTCGCCGGCGGTCGTACCGCGGAAGCCGACGTGCTGGTCGGCGCCGACGGCATCCACTCCGCCGTGCGCGCACAACGCCTGCCGGACCACCGGACCGTCGACCTTGAGGCCCGCCACATCGCGGCGAAGATCCCACTCACCGAGGAGACCAAAAGCCGCATCCCCACGCAGCTGTACTCCGCCTTCACACTGGTCAACGGCCCCCACCACGACATCGTCAGCTTCGCGCCCCTGGAACGCAGCAACCCACGCACACCCCTGGTCCGCGAGCACGACCCGGCGTTCCGGGACGAGATCGGCCGCGACTTCGCGCTGGGCATCTTCAGCGCCAAGGCCACCCGGATGCCTGACGACACCCAGCTGTACACGTCCTCTCCCGCGGATCTGAAGCGCTACGCCCTGCAGCGGGTTGCGTCCTGGCATCCCGACCTGATCCAACTCGTCCGTCTGTGGGACGTGGCCACCGTGCAACCCCTGACCCTGCGCAGCCATGTCCCCGCAGCACCATGGGGACCGACACAGGTGACCGTCGTCGGCGACGCGGTCCACGCCATGAGCCCGGCTCTGGGACTGGGCGCCAACACCGCCCTGCGCGACGCCCAGGCGCTGGGGACCGAACTCGTCGCTGCTGCCTCCGGCGCGAAACCCTTGCTGTCCGCGATCGGCGACTACGAGAGCGCGATGCGCGCCTGCGGATATGACGCCGTGCGGGCCTCCGCCGCAGCCGGCGAGCACCTCATCGGACACCGTTCCCTGCCTGCATGACCCGTACGAGTGTCGGCCACGGCTGAAGGCCGGCGCACGCTGGTTGCGGAGGGCGTCAAGTGACTTCGGCGGGCGGGCGGCGACATTCCCTTTCACGGCGGCTTGGGTCAAGGCGGTCGCGCTACGGACGGCGCTGACAACGGCAGCGCCGGGGTCAGCGCCGAGCGGGTCGGTGAGGGCGAAGAGTGTCTTGGCACTGACGACGACGGCGAAATCGCTCTTCCACTGCGTCTCGGCCGGGCTCGGCCACTCCCCGACCATCAATCGGAGTGGACATCGGCGCCGACCTGGCGGGATGCCTGCGCGTTGGCCTGGCGACCAACCCGGCCGACTTCAGCCACACCCCGGATCCCCGCACCCGGCCCGACCAGGCCGACGCCGGCCCCGGCCTGCGCTTCGGCCTGATAGAACACGCGCTCGCCCCACTGGTCGACACCCTCGGCGCGGACACTGCCGCGATGGAGCAGCTCAACCGCGACCTCGCGATCGTCGTCAGCGCCGAACCGCTCTTCAACCTGACCGACCTGTACGGGCTGGACCTCGAGGACGCGATCGCGAGCGTCGTACACACGGCGACGACCCTCACCCGGGCCGTCGTCCAGGAGCACATGGCCGCCGACGCTCAGTAACCGGCGACGGGCCCGCAGCCGCCGCGCGTGACCACCGCACACCCGCGCTGTGCCGAAGACACCTAGTCATGACGCTGCGGTGTTCCCGCTTCGGCCTGAGCGGCAGCTGCGACGGCTGTGGCCACACGGACGAAGGCCGCGACGGCCGGCGAGTGCGACTCCTGGGGCCAGGCCACGGCCAGCGTGGCTGCCGGAAGGTCGCTGACGGGCTGGTAGGCCACCCCCGGCCGCGAGTAGCGACGCGCCACCGAGGCGGGGAGGAAGAAGACGACACTGCCCACTTCGATCAGTTTGAAGATCTGCGCCAGATTCATGGCGGTGGGCGGGGCTTGGGTCACGAGCCCGCGTTGGACCGTCTGCGGCTGGTCCTGGCCGTCCCGGGTGACCATGCCGAGCGAGCGTAGTCCGGCGATCTGGTCGGCGGGAGTTCCGTCGGGAAGACTTCGGTCGGCCAGATCGGCAAGGCGCAGACACGAGCGGGAGGCCAGGGGGTCGGCAGCCGCCAGGACCACCACGCCGGGCTCCGTCAGTACCACTTCGACGTCCAGACCGCGGTCGTCGAACGGGGCGTACAGCAATGCGACATCGGCACGGCCGTCGCGTAGCGCCTGCGCCTGCTCCTTGCCGCTCATCACCAACTCCACCGGCGTCGCCGCGACCTCGCCCTGGTACGCGGTGAGGATCTGCGGGAGCAGCCCGGCGTCGTAGTCGGCCCTGAGCGCGAGCCGCAGCCGCGGCACGGGCCGGCCTGCGTGCCGGGCCCGCCTGCCGGCCGCCGTGACCGCGTCGAGCGCGGTCCGGGCGTCGCGCAGGAAGACCTCTCCGGCCGCGGTGAGCCTGACCTGACGTGTGGTGCGCTCCAAGAGTCGCACCCCGAGCTGGCGCTCCAGTTGCCGGATCGCCCGCGAGAGCGGGGGCTGTGCCATGCCCAGCCGCTCGGCCGCACGCCCGAAGTGCAGCTCCTCGGCAACCGCCACGAAGTACCGGAGTTGCCGCACCTCCAGATCATTCATACCGACAGGGTATCAACGGGGACCGGATCGGTCCTTCAGGTCCGCTGCGGGGCCGGATTGACTGGACAGGCCATCCACCGACGACCGAAGCCGGGCCGTCCCGCGAGGCGGGACGGGACGCGGGGACGCGTGGCGTCACGATGCGTGCGAGCCGGTGGACCACCCCTCGGCCGCATTCTGCGGCCGTACCGACCAGAGCCATCAACTCGAAGCAGCCAAAGGAAATTGACGGTGCGTATCTTTGTTACAGGCGCGACGGGATACATCGGATCCGCGGTCGTGCGCGAACTCCTCGATGCCGGACACGAGGTTGTCGGGCTTGCCCGTTCGGACCGGGCTGCGACGGCCTTGGCGGCTGTCGGGGCCGCAGTGCACCGCGGGGACCTCGACGGCGTCGACAGTCTGCGCCGCGGTGCCGCCGCGGCGGAGGGCGTCATCCATCTCGCCTTCAGCCACGACTTCTCGGACTATGCCGGCGCCGGCCGACTGGACCTGCGTGCCGTCGACACGCTCGGGGCGGCGCTCGAGGGTACGGACAAGCCCCTGGTGGTCACGTCGGGCACCTTGATGCTCACGATGATCGCGCCGGGACGCCTGGGGACCGAGGAGATCGCACCCGCCCCGGGGTCAGTGCTGCCCCGGGTCGCATCGGAGAGCGCGGCTGTGGCGCTGGCCGAGCGTGGGGTGCGCGCGTCGATCGTGCGGCTTGCGCCGTCCGTGCACGGTGAAGGCGACAAGGGCTTCGTCCCGCGCCTGATCGACATCGCCCGCGCCAAGGGCGTGTCGGCCTTCGTCGGCGACGGATCGAACCGCTGGCCCGCCGTGCACCGCCTCGACGCGGCGCGCCTGTACCGGCTGGCGGTGGAAGCCGCCCCGGCCGGCGCGATACTCCACGGAGCCGGCGAGGAGGGCGTGCCCTTCCGCGACATCGCCGAAGCCATCGGCCGTCGACTGGAGCTACCGGTCGTCAGCATCACCGCCGGGGAGGCGGGCGAACATTTCGGCTTCCTCTCCGCCCTCGTGTCGCTCGACAACCCGACCTCAAGCGCCCTGACCCGCAAGCAACTCGGATGGCATCCCGCTCACCCGGCACTCATCCCGGACCTCGACAACGGCCACTACTTCAACGACTAGCAGGACGAGAGCTTCCCCATGAAGTCGATTCCCATCCCGCTGGCCGGCGTGGCCTCGGCCGGCGCCGTGCTGCTGGGCACAGTGCTGCCGGCGCCCGTTCCTGCGTCGGTGGTAACCCGCATGGCCGGTCCGCCCTCCATGAACATGGCCACCGTGTCGAATCCGGACCCGAGGTTGATCACTGGCGGCAGGGCGCTCGTGCGGATCACCGCGACCGGCGACGGCCCGGTGCGGGTGAGGGAGAACGGACGAGAGGTCGGCGGGTTCGTGCGCCAGCCGGACGGTTCACTGCTCGGATCGGTCACCGGCCTGCGGCCGGGCGCCAACCACATCACGGCCACGTCCCGAGGGCGGGCTGCCGAGCTGACCGTGGTCAACCACGCTGCGTCCGGCCCGGTCCTCTCCGGGCCGCGGCAGCGGCCCTTCTACTGCGAAACGACAGCGTTCGGCCTTGCCCCTGCCGTCCAGCCGCTGTGCTCCACACCCACCGTGGTCAGCTACCGGTACCGCACCTCCGGCGGTACGTTCGCCCCGCTGGCCCACCCTGCCGACCGCCCTGCCGACCTGGCCACCGCGACGGTCGACGGGCGTGCGGTGCCGTACATCGTCCGGGTGGAGAGCGGCACCATCGACCGCGCCGTCTACCAGACCGCCGCGCTCTACGACGGTACCGATCCCTCACCGTTGCGCCGGGACACGAGCTGGAACGACCGGCTGGTCTACACGTTCGGCGGCGGCTGCAACGGCGGCCACCACCAGGGCAACAGTACCGGTGGGGTGCTCGACGACCTGTTCCTGTCCCAGGGCTACGCGGTCGCCTCGTCCAGCCTCAACGTGCTCGACCACAACTGCAGCACCATCGTTTCCGCTGAAGCGGCGATGATGGTCAAGGAACACTTCATCGACACCTACGGCCCCGTGGCCCACACCATCGGCTGGGGCGGGTCCGGCGGGGCCATGCAGCAGTACGACATCGCCGACGCCTACCCCGGCATCCTGGACGGCATCGTCCCCGGGTACTCCCTCCCCGATCCGCTCACCGTGATGAAGGACGTGTCCGACTGCCGTCTGCTCGACCGGTTCTTCGCCAGGGCCGGCTCGTCGTTCACCACCGCACAGCGGCAGGCGGTGGCGGGCTTCCCCGACTACGACACCTGTGTGTCCGCCGATGACTATTTCGCCAACCGGATCACCGCCGCAGACAGCTGCAACAAGGAGATCATCGCGAACGACAGCACCATCCCACCTGCGGCCATCTGGAATCCGGTGACCAACCCGAACGGCGTGAAGTGCAGTGCCGTGGAGTCGTACGCGAACCAGTTCGGCCGTGACCCGGTCACCGGTTTCGTGCGCCGCACACTGGACAACGTGGGCATGCAGTACGGTCTCGCGGCACTGAAGCGCGGACAGATCAGCCCGGCTCAGTTCGTCGCCCTCAACGGCGGAATCGGCGGCTACGACGCGACCGGCACGCCCGTGACGCAGCGCAACCAGGCGGACCCGCGGGCGCTGGAGGCGGCCTATCGTGACGACATCGTCGACAGCGCGGGACTGGGGCTGCGCACCACACCGATCATCGACGGGCGAGTCGGCATGGACAACAGCGGTCCCCTGTGGGACTTCCACACGACTCAGTGGTCGTTCGTCATGCGGGCCCGTCTGACGCAGGCCAACGGCACCGCCGCCAACCAGGTGATCATCGAGAACCAGAACACTCCGAAACAGGTGGCCGCCGCGAGCAGCTATGAACTGGCCGCCATGGACCACTGGTTGACGAACGTCGAAGCCGACCGCTCCACACGCAGCCGGCAGACCAAAGTGATCACGGACAAGCCGGCCGGCCTCGCCGACGGCTGCTACCTGTCCGCCACCAGCCGCATCCAGCAACCACTGACCGACCCGGCGAGCGGGCCGTGCGCGGCCACCTACCCGGTGGGATCGGACCCACGGCTGCAAGCCGGCGAGCCGCAGGCCGAGAACGTTCTCAGCTGTGCGCTGCGACCGCTGAACTTCGCCGACTACCCGGTGACGTTCACCTACGCCGAGCAGAACCAACTGCGCCAGGCTTTCCCGACCGGCGTGTGCGACTACACCCGTCCCGGTGCCGGCCAGAACCGCAAGGCGGTCCCGTGGCTCAACTACGCGCATCACCGCTTGGGTTGACCTCCTGAGGGCTGGCGTCCGGATCGACCAGCGTCCTGGACCACAATGACCGTCCAGCCGATGGTTCGGGACGAAGAGGTCGCCCTGCCACGGCCGTGCCAGAAGCAGGCGGTCAGCAGCGGTCAACAAGGGTGGCTAGCGGGTGCATCCACGCCCGCTAGTGCCGCGTCAGGCAACGTTCGCCCTGTAGATCGCGGCGCGTGCTGACTGTTCTCCGCACGCGCCGGGCCGTGTGCCCGTACGCGCCGAGTTACGCGCTCAGTTGTGTGCGAATGAGGGTGTCGAGTCGCTGCCATGCTGGCGAGGAGGCGTTCACCGTGTCCTGAATGAGGGCGGGGATCGCGGATGTTGCATCCAGCTCGGGCAGTTCGTTGGGTCCGTAGCGGTCTCGGATCGCCTTGGCGATCCGGCGGGCGAGGTTGTCGATGCGGGGATCGTCGGCGTTGAGGTCGTGCGCGTGGTCGTAGTCGAGGAAGAGCTGCCGTAGCGCCGGATCAGCCAGGGTCTCGGCTTGATCGTGAAAGAGGGTGATCGCGCGGTCGGGATGGGTGGCGAATACGAGGATCCACAGGTCGCGTTGCAGGTCCAGCCATCGAGATGTGAATCCCCAGCGGGCCAGGTGCTGCAGGTGGGCACTGACCTCGGTAGGCAGTGGCGCCAGATGCCCGGCGGCGAGTTCTCGCAGGCGTCCCTGCGTTGCCCGCAGGTCACGGATGCGGGTGGTGAGGTTGTCGTCGATCTCGCGCAGCGCCTGCTGGAACTCCTCGTCGGTCGCTGATCTCAGGTCTTTGATACGGGAGAGGGGGACGCCGGCTTCGGCGAGGGTGCGGATCTTGATCAGGTCGATGGCGTCTTTCGCGTCGTATCTCCGGTAGCCAGACGCATCGCGGTCGGGTTCGGGGAATAGCCCCTTGTCGTGGTAGACGCGGATGGTCTTGGTCGACACACCGATGTACCTGGCCAGCTGTCCGATGGTGATCACCTGGCCATGGTCCCACTTGACCTTTCCCCAAGGGCAAGGTTGCATCATGACGTCATGGCGAACGTGAATGTTGATCGGGAGACCCTGCGCGAGCTGGCCGATGAGGGCAACGAGACCGCTTTGGATCGGCTGGCTGATCTCGCCGATACAGCAGGCGACGTGGTGGAGCTGAGCGAGCTGTTGGACGAGGGATGCATGCACGCCGGGTTCCTGCTCACTCAGCGCGCGGTGGCGACCGGCGACCTGCGCGAGCTGCAACGGATCTCCGACGCCGGGTACGACGAGGCCGGGAACGAACTGGAGCGACTACTGAAGGCGTCGGCCGACGAGCCGAGGGATTGAGAATCCGACCGGTCGCTGTGGCGGCGCCATCGTCGAATCCGCCTCATGGCCGACGTGCTGGGGCCAGAGTGTTCGGCATGGCCGAGCTGGTGCGTGCGCGCGAGATAGACGATGAGGAGGGTCGGCGGCTGCTGCGGATTGTCCGACGTGGCACCGGCTCGGTGGTCACCTGGCGGCGGGCTCAAATGGTGCTGCTGTCCGCACAGGGCATGGTGGTGGCGAAGATCGCCGAGGTGTCGTTCACCAGCGGTGACCGGGTCCGGGACGTAATCCACAACTTCAACGCCGATGGCTTCGAGTCGCTGTATCCGAAGTACAAGGGAGGCCGCCCCAAGACGTTCACGCTGCCCGAGCGGCGCGAGATCAAGAAGATCGCGAAGTCGAAACCGACCGAACACGACCTGCCCTTTTCCACCTGGAGCCTGACCAAGCTGGCGGATTTCCTGCTGGCCGACGGGCTGGTCGACGACATCAGCCACGAGGGCCTGCGCATCCTGCTCCGCGAGGAAGGTGTCTCCTTTCAACGACTGAAGACCTGGAACTCCTCCCGCGACCCCGATTACGCGGCCAAGAAGGCCCGCGTGGAACACCTCTACGCGATCGCCGACGACGAGGTCATACCCGAGGACGGCGAACCTGAAGTCGTCTTATGTCTCGACGAGTTCGGGCCGCTCAACCTCCAGCCCCATCCTGGGCGGCAATGGGCCGAGCGCGGCGGACGGCACAAGGACCCCGACCGGGAACCCCGGCCCCGCCGGCGGGCGACCTACACCCGCCCGCACGGGGTCAGGCACCTGTTCGCCGCCTATGACCTGGGCCAGGACAAGCTCTACGGCCACATCAAGGCGAGAAAGCACCGCACGAGGTTCCTGGAGTTCTGCCGCTACCTGCGCAGCCTCTACCCGCCCGAGGTCCGGATCGCGATCGTGCTGGACAACTTCTCCCCGCACCTGACCACGAAGAAGGACACCCGGGTCGGCGACTGGGCCGCGGTCAACAACGTCGAGTTCGCCTACACGCCGACCAACAGCTCCTGGCTGAACCGCATCGAGGCCCAGTTCACCGCCCTGCGCTACTTCGCGCTGGATGGCAGCGACCACGCCAGCCACAAGGAGCAGGGCAGCATGATCCGCCGCTACATCATCTGGCGGAACAAGCACGCCGCCGACGAACGCCTCCGCGCCGTCGTAAACAGGGCGAACGTTGCCTGATGCGGCACTAGCTAGTGCTGTAACCGTATAGGTTCACCGGGTTGGCGGTCGTGGCGGTTGGATGTGGGGCGACGTCCGATCCGATGGCTGGAGGCCCGGTGGCCGAGCCCGTCCGTGTGCGCAGACTGACCGACCAGGAGGGGCAGAAGCTGCGGCAGATCATGCGCAGGGGCAGCACGAGTTCGGTGCGCTACCGGCTCGCGATGATGCTGCTCGCCTCGGCGGGCGGGAACCGGGTGCCGGTGATCGCCCAGCTGGTCCAGGCCGACGAGGACACCGTGCGCGATGTGATCCGCCGCTTCAACGAGATCGGCCTGGCCTGCCTGGACCCTCAGTGGGCGGAAGGCCGTCCCCGCCTACTCAGTCGTGAGGACGAGGACTTCGTCATCCGGACGGCCACCACTCGCCCCACCAGGCTCGGCCAACCCTTCACCCGCTGGTCGATCCGCAAACTCGCCGCCTACCTGCGGAAAGTGCACGGCCGGGACATCCGCATCGGCGGTGAAGCCTTACGGTGCCTGCTTCGGCGCCGCGGCATCACCTTCCAGCGCACCAACACATGGAAGGAGTCGCCCGACCCTGATCGCGACGCCAGGCTCGACCGGATTGAGCAGGTTCTGGACCGCTTCCCGGACCGGGTCTTCGACTTCGACGAGTTCGGGCCCCTGGGGATCCGGCCCACCGCGGGCTCCTGCTGGGCGAAGCAGGGCAAGCCGAACCGGCTGCCGGCGACCTGGCGCCGCACTCACGGCGTCACCTACTTCCACGGCTGCTACTCCTTGGGCGACGACCGCCTGTGGGGCGTCAACCGACGTCGCAAGGGCACCGCCAACATCCTGGCCGCGCTGAAGTCGATCCGCGCCGCCCGACCCGACGGCGCCCCGATCTACATCATCCTGGACAACCTCTCCGCCCACACCGGCGCGGACATCCGCCGCTGGGCGAAGAAGAACAAGGTCGAGCTGTGCTTCACCCCGACCTACGCTTCCTGGGCCAATCCGATCGAGGCCCACTTCGGCCCGCTGCGGCAGTTCACCCTGGCCAACTCCCACCACCGCAGCCACCCCGCGCAAACCCAGGCACTGCACCGCTACCTGCGCTGGGCAATACCAACGCCCGCCACCCCGACGTACTCACCGCCCAACGCAAGGAACGCGCCCGCGTCCGCAGCGAGAAGGGCATCCGCTGGGGCGGACGCCCCTCAACACCGCAGCCTGACCAACCGCGAACCGCAGCCCCCGAGCGCCGAAGGGGGCAAGTTCAGGAGAAGGACAGCGACAGAAGGATGACTCAGGAGGCGGACGGTTCGATCTCCCCCGCAAAGACGATGACCTGGTCGATGAGGCTCCGCCGCAGATGGACGACGTCCGTTCCCGCCAGGCGGGGACCTCCGTCCGGCGTGGCAAAGACCCACTGGTACCGGGCCCACTCGTCAGGCATGTCCACCGCCGAGCAGCGCACCATCGTGCCGGTCCCCGCCGGGTGGCGCCGGATGTCCAGCACGAACCGCTCGACCGCCGCGATTCCTTCGCTGCGACCCAACGGCCCCCAGAAGACCACGTCTGAGGTCAGAGCCTGGGAGAGCAGGGCAGTCACATAGCTGTCGTCCGAGGCGTTGAACGCGGAGATGAACGTGTCGATCGCGGAGCGTGCAATCTCTTCCTGCATGCCCTAGTAATACCAGTCGTTGCGCGTGCGCTCGTCCCGCGAGCCGCCTTCCGATCAGGGTGAACCATCCCGGTCACAGCACTAGGTGTCGAGGAACTCGGGGATGAAGATGTCGCGGGTGGTCAGCAGGCGCTTGGAGAGGCCCTGCTCGTGGTGGTAGCGCAGGAAGGTGTCGACCGCCTTGCGGTTCGCGCGCATGCCGTAGGGCCACCAGTCCTCGCCGAGCAGGCTGCGGTTGTGTTCGAACAGGCTGCTGAACCAGGGGGTCACCAGGCTCA
The DNA here is from genome assembly GCF_053598315.1 of Streptomyces sp. NPDC001153. Lineage (NCBI taxonomy): Bacteria > Bacillati > Actinomycetota > Actinomycetes > Kitasatosporales > Streptomycetaceae > Streptomyces > Streptomyces sp. NPDC001153. Next base: position 68,771 of record NZ_JBSFJZ010000027.1, on the reverse strand, counting down.
TGTGCTGCTTCGCGGCGTCCTCGATGTATTTGCGTTCGGCCAGGTCCTTGGCCTTGACGAAGGCGCGGTAGACCGAACGCAGATCCTCGGAATGGTGCACCAGGTCCTTGCGGACCGCGACGATGTGCATCGGGGGGAAGATCCCGGTGCGCCGGTAGTAGTCGCGCTCGACGCTCTCATAGTCGGGGAAGAGCCGGACGATCTTCGTCGATCCCCGCAACATGGCCTGGGGCACGTCGACCGAGATGAGCGCGTCGATCTCTCCGGACTCGAGCATCGCGCCCAGGGTCTGGCCGTGGTCGGCGTGCCGCACGTGCACGCCGTCCGGCACTGGCTGCGGGAGCCAGTCGAATGCGGGGATGGGATGGTTGGTGCCGCCGATGACCCAGCGGCACTGGTCGACGGTCACGCCGTACTCGTCCGACAGGATGCCCTTGGGCCAGACGCCGGCGTCGTGTCCGAAGAGCGCGAACTCGCCGAGTGTCTTGCGAGCGAGGTCCTGGGGCTTCTCGATTCCCGACTCGGTGTTCACGAAGATGGCGGAGTGCCGGAAGTTGCGGTTCGGGAAGATCGGCAGCGCCAGGAATGGGGCGTCGTCCAGGTCGAAGGTGCGCAGGAAGTAGGTCAGGCCGAGTTCCGCTATGTCGTAGCGGCCTTCGAGCATGTGCCGGAAGAGGTCCGACACTAGGGGCTCCGTCTCAAGGGTGGCGTTCACGCCGTCGATCTTCACGCGGCCGTCGAAGAGCGCCTCGGTGTGCTCGTACCGGTAGGTGCCGATGGTCAGCTCGATGCTCATCAAGATCCCCGCTTCCGTGAATGGTCTTTCATTTTTACGATGGGTCCGATATGGTTCCATGTCAAGATGAAGGATCATTCACTTTGAGGGGCAGGGCATGCCGCGCATCACGCCCGAGCGTCGGGAAGCCAAGCGAGCGCAGATCGTGGCGGCAGCGCGCCGGTGTTTCGCGCGGGGCGGCTTCCACCAGACCTCGATGCCGGACATCGCCGCCGCAGCCGGTGTTTCTGCGGGTGCCCCCTATCGCTACTTCGCGAGCAAGGAGGAGATCATCCTGGCCATCGCCGCGGACGCCTTCCGGCTGATCTTCGAGCCGATGGAGCGGGTGGCTGTGGCCGCTGACGCCCCTTCCCTGGGCGACCTGGTCGCCGCTTCCCTTCAGGCACTGAGTGCCGAGACCGTCACGGACGCCGCAGGGCAGGTGGTGCCGGTCGAGGAACTGCTGCAGTGCGTCGTGCAGACCTGGTCGGAACTACTGCGCAACGACGGCCTGCACGCCCGCGCCTTGGAGGGCTTCGAAAGGGTCCGTCGCAGCATCGCCGACGCCCTGCGCCGCGGACAAGCGGCGGGCGCTGTCCAAACCGTGGAGCCGGAGAGCGGCGCACGGGTACTGATCGGTCTGCTGCACGGATTCCTGCTCCAGCGTGTCGCCTTCGGCTTGACCGACACGGCGGGATTCAACGACGCCGTCCGGGGGTTGCTCGACGGAGCCGAGCGCCCAGACAACGCTGCGCGGTGAGCGTTCCCCAGCTCAAGCTGCAAATCCGCTGCACATGAGGATGCGGCACCCCCGCATCCGCCGGCGCCATGATGGCCCACTCCGCGGTGGTGTTCCGCTGACAGGCCACGGACGGCGGCGGGGGAGTGGCGCCCAGGCTGGGTTTGGGCCTGTGTGGGCCAAGGTCAGCACCAATGTCGGTCCACGACTGTCGCCCCGCGTCCGGCAGGCTCGCAAGGCGCGGTATCCGGACGGCAAAGCACTCATGTCGCCAGCAGGTCCGCGAATGGCGTATTCACCGACGCATCAGACGAACTCATCGAGCTCGCCGACTGGATCAATCCGATCGTGTCGGGCTGGATGACGTACTACGGCCGGTTCTACCGGTCGCAGTTGTATCCCTTCCTGCGACGCATCAACACCTACCTGATGCGATGGGCGCGGAAGAAGTACAAACGGCTGCGGGGCTATACACGCTTCCGTGCGTGGTGGACCGGACTCGTCCAACGAGCCCCGGGACTCGTCAAGCACTGGGCGTGGGACCGCGAGTTCGTGTGGACTCGATGAGAAGAGCGGAGTGACGGGAGACTGTCACGCTCCGTTCTGTGGGAGCCCGGGGTGAGATTCCCCCGGGCCACCCGACCCTCCGTGCGCTTGGGGCTGCGGGTAGCTCTCCGTAGGGTGCGGTTTCTGATCACGCGGAAGGGGAGAGCTGTTCGCGAACCCATTCGGGGTCGGGGTTGGTGTGTGGCTGGCCCGCCACGATGACGGTTGGCACGGTCTCGTTGCCGTCGTTGGCTGCTCTTACCGCTGCGGCTCCTGCCGGGTCGCGCCAGATGTTGACCCAGTGCAACTGGCGGGCGCTGCGGCCCAGCCGGATGCGCAGTCGGATACAGTACTTGCAGCCCGGCCGCCAGAAGACGACCGGTCGGCCGTCGACCGTGCTGCGGCGTTGTGCCTCCTGCGCGCCGATCGACCTCGGGAAGATCAGGGGTGAGTTCACGCCGGCGAGCGCCAGGAACGCCAGCAGGAGTGCTGTGGCTGTGTCGGGGCTCCCCTGGAAGATCTGCCCGGCCGCGACGGCTGAGCCGCTGAGCACAAGCAGTATGGGCAGGATCCAAGCACGCATCATGGTGACGCAGGCTATCGATGAGTCGAATTGCTCCTCGAACTAGGTCGTTCACCTGGGTGTTCGCCGCATGCTGAGGCGGCCTTCGTCTGATCATGTGCTCCGACCAAGGATGCACGTGACCACGACGAAGGCCGTGAAAGTGAGTCTGCTGCCTGACCATGCTCCGGGGGAAGCGTTCGCGAAAGCGTCACGCTTCCGGGAGGACCTATTCGACTGTCTGACCCGCGCGGGGACGAACCGTTCGACCTCACCGACGCGCTGTTGTGCGCGGACGGACCGGTGACGGCCCCGGTCGACCTGACGCTGGTGGCCGAGCACCGGCGCGGGCACGGCGCGATGTACGACGCGCTGAACAACGGGACCATCGACATGCCCCGGCTGCGGCAGGTACTGGCGGGCCTGCCCATGCCGCAGGCCGCCGACGGACGCCTGGTCCTCGCGGTCGACGTGAGCAGCTGGCTCCGCCCGGACGCGCCGACCAGCGCGGAGCGTCTGTTCTGCCATGTCTACGGCCGCAGCGGACGGTCCTCGGACCAGTTCATTCCCGGCTGGCCGTACTCGTTCGTCGCCGCGCTGGAGTCGAGCCGGACGTCCTGGTGCCAGCTCCTGGACGCCGTGCGCCTCGGTCCGGACGATGACGTCGCGGAGGTCACCGCAGCTCAGGTCCGCCGGGTGGTCACCGACCTGATAGAGATGGGCCGCTGGCACGCGGGCGACCGCGACATCCTCATCGTCTTCGATGCCGGCTACGACGCCCCGCGCATGGCCCACCTCCTCGACGGCCTCCCGGTCGAGGTACTGGGACGGATGCGCTCCGACCGCGTCATGCGACGGCCGACGCCCTCGCTCAAGGAGTACGCCCTGGCTTGCCCCCAGGGCGGGCGACCGCCGAAGCACGGCAAGGAGTTCCGCTTCGCCAGGCCGGAGACCTGGGGCGAGCCCGACGCGGCAACCGTGCAGGTCACCGACCGATACGGCACCGCCCGCGCGATGGCCTGGGACCGCATCCACCCCCGGCTGACCACCCGCTCCGCCTGGATCGACCACACCGGCGAACTCCCCATCGTCGAAGGAACGTTGATCCGCCTCCAGGTCGACCGCCTGCCCGGCGGAAGCGACCCGCTGCCCCTCTGGCTGTGGTCCTCAAAGACCGGGATGACGACCATCGACGTCGACATCCGCTGGCAGGTGTTCCTAAGGCGCTTCGACCTGGAACACACCTTCCGGCTCATGAAGCAGACCCTGGGCTGGACCCGGCCGAAGCTCCGCACCCCTGAGGCTGGTGAACGCTGGACCTGGATCGTCATCGCCGCCCACACCCAGCTCCGCCTCCTCCGTGAGGCAGCGGCCGATCTGCGACGGCCGTGGGAGAAGCCGGCCGAGCCCGGCCGACTCACTCCGGCCCGAGCCCGCCGGGGGTTCAGGAACCTCCGTCCCCACCTACTCTGTCCGGCCCATGCACCCAAACCCTCAACACCCGGCCCTGGAAGGCCAGTTGGCTCGAAGAAGCGGCGACCGGCCACCCGCTACGACGTGGGCAAGACCGTGAAACGACCCGAGAGCATCACCGAACGAAACCGACTCGGACCATAAAGAACAAGCTTACCGTCGGCGCTACGGTCGCCGCCCGAAGGCGGCTGACGAGGCGGGCCTGCGCGCCGCTGAGGCTTTGCTCGGAAGTCTCCTGGATCAGCTGGACGCTCTTCAGCGATAGGTGGCAGCGTGGCGATCCCGCTGCGTCGACGGTGGCTTCTCCCGCCCCTGAGCCGTCGCCCGGCGCCTCCGGTGTCAACGCCCCGGCTTCCGCCGCCAGCCCCGCAGTGCCGGAGCCTGACCGAGCGCCCGGTCCGTCACCTGGTGGGCCGTGGTGACAGCTCACCGTAGTCGGGCTGCTGGGCGTGACCCTGTTCAACACCCTTATCTACATCGCGGGGCGCACCACCTCGGCCACCAACCTGGCCCTCATCGCGGCGGCCTCCCCGGTGGGCATCGCGCTGTTCGCACGCCTCGGCGGTGAACGCCCGTCCCGGAACCGCGTCCTCGGCATGCTGCTCGCCCTGGTGGGCGTGGTGGCGCTGGTGGCCAAGGGCAGCCTCGCGGTGCTGCTGCACCTGGACTTCGCGTTCGGCGACCTCTGGATGGTCGCTGCCATGCTGACCTTCGCCGGTTACTCCGCCCTGCTCAAGCGCAAGCCGAAGGAGATTCCGGCGGTGGTGTTCCTGGCCGCGACGGTGCTGTTCGGCCTGGTCATGCTCGCTCCCGCGCAGGCGGTGTCGCTCACGGTGCAGGGCGGGTTCACCCCCACCTCAGGCAGTCTGTCCGCGCTGGCGTACATCGGCGTCGCCTCCTCCGCGCTGGCCTTCTTCGTGTGGAACAAGGCCGTCGAGATGATCGGCGCCACCCGCGCCGGAGTCATCTACTACCTCCAGCCCGTCTGCGTCGCCGTGCTCGCCTCCCTGAGCATCGGTGAGACCGCGACCCCCGCCCAGTTCGCCTGTATGGGCCTGGTCATCGCCGGCGTCGCCCTCTCCTGGCCAAGCGCTGATCCGCCCCGTCCCTTCGCTCGACCGAGCCGTCGCACAAGCAACCCCACACTGGAGAAGACCTTGTCCACCCTGTACTCCTTCCCCCAGATCAACAGCCGGCGCCTGCTGAAGGACATCAACCGCCTCGCCCAGATCGGTGCCGGAGCCGACGGCGCGATCTACCGGATCGCCGGGAACGACGCCGACATGGCGGCCCGCGACTGGATCGACAAGACCATGCGGGTCACCGGCCTGCACTCCTATTTCGACTCGGTGGGCAACGTGTTCTCCCGCCGCCTGAACACCTCCGGCCCCTGGCTGCTGATCGGCTCGCACTCGGACACCGTCCCCGAGGCCGGCCACCTCGACGGCGCCTACGGCGTGATCGCGGCCATGGAGGTGCTGCGCACCCTGCACGAGCACGACCATCCCATGGCGGACCACGTCGAGACCGTCGCCTGGTTCGACGAGGAGGGTGTCATGGAGGGCAGCAAGGGCGGGCTGACCGGGTCCACCGCCCTCACCCGGGACCCGCACGCCGACGACCTGTTCGCCTATGTCGAGCTCCATGTCGAGCAGGGCCCCCGGATGGAAGGGCCGGGCTCGACCTGGCACCGGTCACCGGCATCCTCGGCGTGCGCCGCTACACCCTCACCGCCACCGGTCAGGCCAACCACGCCGGTACCACCCCCTTCGAGCTTCGGCAGGACGCCGGCCGGGTGGCGACCCGTGCCGCGGCCGAGCTGAGGCGGATCTGCCAGGAGGCCGCCCCGGCGTCGATCGGCAATGCCGGCGTCATCTCCTTCCAGCTGGCCGCCGCCAACGTCGTACCCGGCACCGCCCGGGTGGAGCTGGAGGTCCGTGCGGGGACGGAGGTGCTGGACTCGATCGAGCGCTCGCTGGAGGACTTCGTGGCGAAGGTGGCCGCCGAGGAAGCGTGCGACGCAGTGGTGGAGCGTACGAGCGCCAAGCCGGCGGCCCTGTTCGACGAGCGGGTCTACGGCGTGGTGCAGGACGTGTGCCGGCAGCACACCGACCGGTGCAGGCCGCCGCTGTCGTACGCCGGGCACGACGCCTCGGTGATCTCCACCCGGCTGCCCACCGCGATGCTCTTCGTGCCGTCCACCGGAGGCTTCTCCCACTCCAACCGCGAGCACACCGCCGACGAGCATCTGGTCCTCGGCGCGCAGGCTCTCCTGGACACGGTCGTCCGCACGGGCGAGGCGATGCTGCCCCGGCTGCTGTCCGAAGAGCTGCTCGCCGCCTGACCGGGAGCCGCACCGCCCGCGGAATTCCCCGCGTAGTAGCCGGCCGCCATCTGCACCGCATGCTTCCACGGCGCGGCCGCGAACACGGGGGCGTAGGCAACCTGCTGGATCCAGGGGGACAGGTCGTCGACCCGGGCGGCCACCGCCCCCGTACGCGTCTCGGCCGGATCGGTGCCCGGACAACCGCCCTGCCAGGACAGGCTGCTGACCCCCACGACCGCTCCGGCGGCGCTCACCACGGGCCCGCCAGTGTCACCCTTGCAGATCGCCGCGCCGTCCGACTTTGCGGCCAGATCGAGGGTGGTGGCGGCGGTGTTCTGGACGGTGAACGCGGCCGCGTGAACCTGGCCGGGCACCCACTCGTCCCGGGTCCGCCCGAACCCGGCGGCCTGGACCTCGTCCCCGGCGCCAGGCGCAGCCCCGGCCACCGGGAGCGGGGTGATACCGCTGACGGGCTTGGCCAGTTGGGCCATCACCACGTCCCGGTCCGTGCGCGGCACCAGGTTCACCACCTGCTGGGCGCCGCCACCGATGGCGACGGTCGTCTTCAGCTTCGGCGCGCCGGACGCGAGCGTTGCGCCCGGCGTGTCGGTGAAGCAGCTCGCGGCGGTCAGCAGCCACTGCGCGGCCACCAGGGTGGCCGAACAGCCGCGCTGGCCGCCCACATCCAGGCGTGCGGTGGCGGCCGAGACCGTGGCAGAAGCGGCCGGACCGGACACGGCGGTGGCGGGTGCGGTGGTCACAGTGGCGGCGGCCATGGAGGTGGCGGCGATCAGAGCGCCGGTCCACGCGGTGCGCGGACGAAAGCCGGACATGAAAACAACTTCCTTGCTGTCGTACGAGAGCGGAGAGAGGGCAGGCGGATGGACCGGGTCAGCCGGTGACCCGCAGTTCCAGCAGCACCGTCGGCGCACCGCCGGCCGCGCCCTCGCACCGGACTTCGCCCCAGTCAGGACCATGACCGCCGATCACCTCACCGCCGCCGCTGCCGGTCTCCGGGTTCTCGACCGGTTCGACCGGCACGACTTCGCCGCCGTCACGCAGGCCGCCACCGAACCCCCCCTCCACGTCTACCGGGCCGCCGTCGAACGCCGCCTCTGGCACCGGCTGTCCTCGACCGACCGGGCCGACCTGATCACCGCTCTCGGGGAGGTCCGTTGGCCTGCGGCAGCGAACAGTCCTTCCACGCAATTGCGGCCCGGAACCTGCCGCCACCTGGCCCTCACAGAGACGAGAATCCGGTGTACGAGATTCGCCCAGCCACTGACGACGACGCCAAGGGAATTCACGAACTCCTCCGGGCGCGCGATGACTGGGCTCGCCAGCGTGGCCTGTTATCTCCAGACAGCATCCTCTGCGCGTGCTGATGGGAAACGCCGGCAGCGACATGGCGTTGATGCTGCTCACGGAGGACAAGGCCGTTGTGGGCTGCGGCGTGCTGTACGCCACCACACCGGGGGGGACATGGACCGCCAGCGAGCGCGCCGAGCGGTCGATGAGCCTGGCCATGATGCACACCCATCCCAATCAGCGCGTCGCCCGGCTGACCGGCTTGATGACCCTGTGGGTGTTCGACTACGCCGCCCGGTGCACCAGCCCCGTGCTGCAGTGGGTGCGCTGCTCGGTCCCTGATAACCGGCTAGCTTGCTGGTTCGTGTCGGGAGGTCCGGTCCTTGTGGGTCCGCTGCGGGTGCGGCGACACCCGGCCGAAGCCGCCCGCGGCCCGCGATCTTCGCCGGGACTGCTGCAGTTGAGTGACAGCAAGCGCGGCTCCCCGGAAACGCTCACAATCTGACGAGCCGATTTCTTTCACCTTCTTCTGGGGTTCGATGTGTCACCCAGCAGGCGGTCACCTGCGTGTGCCACCCATGGAGGTCATCGGATGAATCTTCGTGCCTGGGTTGCAGCACCGCTGGCGGGCGCGGCTGTCGCTCTCGTGTCTGCGTCGACGTGCGCCGCTGCGCAGGCGCCTGCACGGCACGCGGCCGCCTTCCGGCGGCTTCATGAAGATGAAGACGACGGGCCCCACGGCCCCTGGCGTCCTGATGTCGGCCCACGCGGTGGGCTGACTCGCCTGAGGTGTCACCAGCCTCGTCCAGGCGCTCAGGAGCTCATCGCTCCGTCCACCACCAGGTCGTGCCCCGCCACGTACCCGGCCTGGGGGGAGGCGAGCCACAGCACCGTCCGGGCGATCTGCTGGGCGGAGCCCACCATTGCGGCGGGACTCTCCGCGGCCATCCGCCTGCGCCGGTCCTCCTGGCTTTCGCCCGGGCGGGACGCCCACATGGGGGTGTCCACGGGGCCGGGCGAGATCGCGTTGATCCGTATGCCCTCCGCGATGAACTCCCGCGCCGTCGCCCGGGTGAGCGACAGGACGCCGGCTTTGGAGGCGGAGTAGGCCGCCAGCGCCGGGACCGTCATGTGGGCCGCGTTCGAGGCATTGTTGACGATGACGCCCCCGCCGTTGTGTCGCATCTGGTTGATTTCGTGCTTCATCAGCAGGAACGTGCCGGTGAGGTTGGTCGACATGATCTCCTCCCAGTCCGCGCGGGAGAACTCGGCGAGAGAACCGACCAGTGAGACGCCCGCGTTGTTGAAGGCAACGTCCAGTGCCCCGTAGACGGACACGGTCCTGCGGACGAGGTGACTGACATCGTCCTCGGATCGCACGTCGCAGGGCACGGCGAGGGCCTCGCCGCCGTCCTCACGGACCGCCGCCACGGCCTGGTCGAGCTTCTCACGGTTGCGCCCGGCCATCACCACGGCCGCGCCCTGCCGCGCGAAGGCGAGCGCCGTGGCCCGGCCGATCCCCGAGCCACCACCGGTGACGAGGACGACTTGCCCCTCGAACTGAGTGCCCTTCTCCATGTCCCGCGGACTCACGCCGACGCTCTCCAGTCTCCGATGATGCCGCGGAACAGGCCGTCCGTTCCCGGTTCCAGCTCTCCCCGGCGGTGGACCGACAGCGCCAAAGTCGCGGGGTCCAGTTTTCCGACCGGGGTGCTGAGATCGGCGGTGGCAGCCGCCAGCAGGCCGAAGAAGGTTCGCGCCAGCCGGATCGCCGTGTCCTGCCCCACGAGCCGCGGCCGGTTCTCCAGTTCGAGGGCCAGCTCCCCGCGGCGCCACCCCAGGGAGAACGTGATGTCGTAACGCGCCGAACCTGTCACCAGTTTGTTGGTGGCGAGCGTCGCGGTGTCGAGGCTCCGCGTGGGCGCCGGGGTGTTCTGCAGGATGAACATCGTCTGGAAGTAGGGCGTACGCTCGGGCTCCACGTGAGGCGCGAGCTCGTCGAGCAGCACGCCGTAGGGGATGTCCTGGTTCGCGTGGGCCGCCATGACCAGGCGGTGGGTGTCCTCCACCAGCCGGCCCACGGGTACATCGGGCCGGAACACATACGGCATCACGAGGGTGTTCACGAAGAAGCCGACCACGTCCCGCCACCGCTGGTCGGTACGCCCGGCGAAGGGCGTACCGACGGCCAGGTGGTCGCAGCCGGTCAGCCGCGACAGCGCCAGCTGGTAGATGGCGAGCCCCAGCACGAAGAACGACGTGCCGCAGGCGCGTGCCGCCTGATGTGCGTCCTGGATCAGGCCCTGCGGGAGGCCCAGCCAAGCCATGTCACCTCCCCACCAGGGCGCCTCGCGGTCCTGGCTCTCCCCGGGCCAGGGCAGGGGCCCGGGCGGGCTCGCCAGCCGCTGCCGCCAGTGGTCGAGCTGCGTCTCATGGACGCCGCGTTCGATCCGCCGGCGCTGCCACACCGCGAAGTCGACGTACCGGTGAACGGGGGCGGGGCGGCCAGGCACGCCGGACAGCAGGGCGCGGTACCGGTCCTCCAGGTCGTCGAAGAAGACCGGGGAGGACCAGCCGTCGAAGGCGATGTGGTGGAAGTTCACGATCACCGCGGTCTCGTCCGGTGCCAGGCTCACGAGGTGGGCCCGGGTGGTGGGCTCCGACCGCAGGTCGAAGGGGCGTGCGGCCTCGGCCGACCCGATCTCCCGCAGCCGCCGGATCCGCTCGGTCTCCGGCAGCCACCGCAGGTCGTGCCTCAGCACGGGTACGTCCCCGGGGGCGTGCAGCCGGGCCGTGAGCCGCCCGGCGGACTCCTCGAAGGAGGCCCGCAGCGATTCGTGACGCGCCACCACGCCCCGCAACGCGCGCTCCAGCGCGCTGAGGTCCACCGCACCGCGCAGCAGCACCGCGATCGGCACGTTGAACGCGGCCGAATCCGGGAACCGGCCCTGATACGCCCAGTGCCGTTCCTGCCCGAGCGAGGCCCGCCAGGCCGACCCGGCGCCCGCGGTGCGCGGACGGTCGTCGTACGCCGTGCTCATGCCTGTGCCTCCTGCTGTCCCGTCCGGCCCAGGACGACCTCGGCGAGCGCCGCGGGCGTGGGGGCGTCGAACAGATCGGCGACGCTCATGGTCACCGCGTACCGGTCCTGGAGCCGGGACACCAGCTGGACCGCGCTGAGCGAGTCGCCCCCCATGTCGAAGAAGTCGTCGTCGGGCTTGATGTCGCCCAGCCCGAGGGTCTCCCCGAGCAGGCGCACCACCTCGGTCACGGCGTCGTCCGCGGGCTCGGGCGCTCGGAGCGCCTCCTGTCCGGCCCGGACGGCAGGCGGCGTCGGGGCCTCCCGCGCCGGAAGCAGCGTCTCCTGCGGCCTCGCCGGTGCGGCGGTAGTGGGCGCCTCGGCCACAGTCCATTCCTCCGCCGGGACCACCGCCACCTGCGGGGGGACGTGCTCTGTCAGCAGACGCATCAGCGCGTCGATCCCCTCGTCGAGCGTGATGCCCGAGGTCAGGCCGATCGGCGCCGACTCGTCGCGGGCGACGCGCTCCGTACGGCCCGGCGCGGGCGCCTCCGGCGTGAGGGCGATCTTGGTGTAGCCGCTGACCGTGACCACCGCCCGGCCCAGCGCGTCGTACAGCTCGGCGTCCACCGTGGACCGGCCGACCCGCTCCGGGCGGCGCACCATGTGAACCATCAGCTGACCGGGCACCTCCCCGTACACGACCGCCCTGCGGCAGGTGAAGGGTACGTAGTCGCCGGCCGGGAGGTTCAGCGCCAGCGAGCGGTCGAGGAGGGCGGGGTGGACCGGGTGCGCGTCGAGGTCGCCGAGGTGCTCCGCGCTCAGCTCCAGACGGCCCACCGTCACGTCGGTCTCCCGGTACGCCTCGCGGACGCACGCGAACCTCTCCCCGAAGGCGAAGTCCGTGGTCGCGCCCTGTGGTGCTCCGGGAGTGACGGCCGGCCAGCCCTCACTGAGCGCGGCCAGGTCAGCGGTCGGCCGGGCGGCGTCCTGGGAGCGGTCCACGGACACCCGGGCCCGTGCGTGCACCGTCGGCCGCGCCTCGCCCGCGGCGGCACGGACCGTCGCGGCCCAGGCCCCCTCGGCCGTCTCCGCCAGGACGACGGTCACCTCCGTCGGCTCCGCCACGAACAGGGGCTCGGAGAGCACCAGGTCTTCGATGACGACGGGGTCGAGGTCGTCGGCGCCGCCCACCTCCCGCACGGCCCGCACCAGGAGGTCGAAGTAGGCGGCCCCGGGCAGCAGCGCCCGGCCCTGCAGGCGGTGTTCGTCCACGACCCAGTCGCCGGGCGCGACGACGGTCGTCCAGCGCACCCCGCCCGCCTGGGGCTCCGCCCGGTCCGTGGTGTGGTCCGGGGCCGCACCGGCCATCCCGACCTCGTGCCAGGTGGGCCAGTCGACGCTGACGGTGACTGGGGCTCCGGGGGGTGTGCCCACGGCGACCGCGTCCATGAAGGCGTTCGCCGCCGCGTAGTCGGCGCTGCCCAGCAGCCCGTTGAGGGCGGCCCGGCTGGAGAACAGCATGAGGAACCGGATGCCGGGCGTGCGGGCGACGACCTTGTTCAGCACCAGCGTGCCGGTCACCTTCGCGCGCAGGACCGCTTCCATGTCCGGGCGCGACCGGGTGCGCAGCAGCCCGCCGCCGGCGACGCCCGCGGTGTGCAGAACGCCGTGCACGGCGCCGTAGCGGGAGCGCAACTCGTCGAAGAGGCCCAGCGTGGCCTCGGTGTCCGAGACATCGACCGCGTGCAGCGTGACCTCCGCGCCGGCCGCCTCCATCGCGGCGACCATCGGGGCGACCCGCTCGGTCTCCTCGGGCCGGTCCGCCTTGCGTCCCAGCAGGGCGAGGCGCGGGCGCAGCCCCGTGTGGGCCAGCGCCTGGGCCACCGCGAGACCGATGGCCCCGAGCCCCCCGGTGACCACGTAGACGCCGCGTTCCTCCAGCAGCGTGCCGACCGGCCCGGGGGCCTCGTACGCCGTGCGGTCCGGCACCCAGCGCCGACTGCCGCGCAGCGCCAGGACCGGGTCCGTGGAAGAGGGGTCGGCGAGTTCGGCGGCGAGCACCGCGGCGGGCACGTTGCGGATGTCGATCAGCCGCACCTGCCCGGCGCCCGCTTCCAGCGCCGCGGACCTCACCAGGGCGCACGCGGCAGCGCGGGCCGGGCACAGGCGCTCGGCACCGGTGACGTCCACGGCGGATCGGGTGACGACCGCAAGGGGCAGCGGGCGGTTGTCCGCGTCGCGCCGCCCGGCGGCCGACTGAAACAGCTCGACGACGGACCACAGGGCCTCGTCCAGGGCCTCGGGCGCGTCTGCCGCACCGTCGTCCCCTGCCGACTCGGCGAAGGCCCGGCCGTGCACCAGCAGGCGTACGTCGACGGCCTGTTCGGCGAGATGGCCGAGATAGGCGGCGATGTCCTCGGGGTGCCCGCGCCGTACCGTGCCGCGGTAGTCGGCGGCCTCGTACACGGTGCCTTCGGTGACCGGGATGGCCCGGTAGCCGGCCAGTTGGACGGAGGTCAGCAGCTCCCGCGCGACGGCCGGGTCGGCCGGGGTGAGCACCACGGCGTGGCCGTTGCTGCCGGGTGTGCGGCGTGGCGCGGCCGGCACATGCCGGGTCGGGCGCCAGCCGGGCAGCGCGAGCACGGGGCGCTCGGGGGGCGCGGGGTGCGCCGCTTCCTGGTCGTGCCGAGGCGCCTGCCGGGTGTCCCGCTCGCCCTCGGAGGCGGCCGCCGGGCGTCGCTTCCCCGCGGCGAACGGCAGCCAGAACTCCCGGCGCTGGTACGGATAGGACGGCAGCGCCACCCGGTGTGTGTCCTCCGGGCGCGGCAGCGCCTCCCAGTCCACGTCGGCCCCGTCGCACCAGGCGTGGGCCAGCGCCTGAAGCAGCATGGGCCAGTCGGCCTTGCCGCCGGCCGACTCGGTGGCCCTGGGAAGGCTGCCGACGGCCCGGTGACCGGCGTCGCGCATGCCGGGATGGCGCCGGATCAGGCTGGTCAGTGCCTGTCCCGGCCCCACTTCGAGGATGCGGGCCGGATCCTGCCCGGCCAGGGTGTCCAGGGCGTGCCCGAACAGCACGGGCTCGACGAGCTGTTCGGCCCAGAAGCGGGGTGAGGTGGCCTGCGCGGCCTCCAGCGGCCGGCCGCTGGAGGCGGAGATCACCGGGATCCCGGGGCCGCGCAGCGCGCAGCCCGCCAGCAGGTCGGTCAGTTCCGCCACCGCCGGAGCCATCATCGGCGTGTGGAAGGCGTGCGAGGTGGACAGCAGCCTGCCCTGCACGCCGCGCGCGGCCAGGACCTCTCGGAAGGCCTCGATCGCCTCGGCCGGACCGCCGACCACCACCTGCTGCGGGCCGTTGACCGCGGACACCGCGACCTCCGCGGAGAGCAGCTCCCGCACCACGTCCTCCGCTCCGGCCACGGCGAGCATCCGGCCGGGCGGCATGCCCTGCATCAGCTCAGCCCGGCGGGCGACGAACCGTACGGCGTCGGCGAGCGGCATGACCCCGGCCAGCGTCGCCGCGACGACCTCGCCCACGCTGTGACCGACGAGGGCGGCGGGCTCCAGGCCGAAGGCGCCGAGCGTGCGGGCCAGGGCGTACTCGACGGAGAACAGCAGCGGCTGGGCGTGCACGGTCCGGGCGACGACTTCCGGGTCGCTCTCCTCCTGCCACATCTTCAGCAGGTCGATGCCGAGGGCGTCGGAGAACAGCGACAGGCACTCGCGCACCCGGGCGTCGAAGTCCGGCAGGCGGGCGGCCAGGCCCGCGGCGGCCCCCGGGTGCTGTGAGCCCTGCCCCGGCAGGGCGAACACCAGACGCCGACGCGTGCCGTCCGACAGCGCGGTCGGCTGCGTGTCCGGGTCGGCGAGGGTTCGCGCGGCCTCGGCCGGCCGGGTGAAGGTCAGCGCCGCCCGCACGGGCAGGGCCCGGCGCCCCACCTGGGAGGTGAGGGCCACGTCGGCCGCGGTCTCGTCCGGCAGCGCGCCGAGGGCTTTCGCCAGGCGGGCGCGTACCCGGCTCTCGGCTTCCCTGTCGGTCCCGCTCCACACCAGCAGCTCGGTGCGCTCCGGGCGAGCCGGCACCCCTGCGGGGCTCGGGGCCTCCTCCAGGATCACGTGGGCGTTGGTGCCGCCGAAGCCGAACGAGCTGACCCCCGCGCGGCGCGGTGATTCCGCCACGCGCGGCCAGGGAAGCACCGAGTCGGCCACACGGAACGGGGTCTCCTCCAGCCGCAGCTGCGGGTTGGGCGTGCGTACGTTGATGGTCGGCGGGATGCTCTCGTGGTGCAGCGCCAGCACCGTCTTGATCAGGCCGACGATGCCGGAGGCCGGGCCGAGGTGGCCCAGGTTCGACTTCACCGAGCCGATCGCGCAGCTGCCCGGCCGCAGCTCGCCCGAGGCGACCGCGAGCATGGCCTGATGCAGCCCGTGGATCTCGACGGGGTCGCCCATCTGGGTGCCGGTGCCGTGCAGTTCCACGTAGGACACGGTGTCCGGCTCCACCCCGGCGACGGCCAGGGCCTCGGCGATGGCGCGGCTCTGCCCCTCGGAGCTGGGCGCGGTGAACCCGGGGCGTCCGGCGCCGTCGTTGTTGATCGCGGAGCCCCTGATCACGGCGTGGACCGGGTCGCCGTCCGCGAGCGCGTCGGCGAGCCGTTTGAGGACCACCACGCCGCCGCCGCTGCCGAAGACTGTGCCGCTCGCCTCGGAGTCGAGCGGACGGCAGTAGCCGTCGGCGGAGTCGATGCCGCCGGCCACGTGGCGGTAGCCGCGGCCGTACGGGGTCTCGATCTCCACGCCACCCGCCAGGGCGATGTCGCAGTCGCCGAGCCGGAGGGCCTGGCAGGCCAGGTGGGTGGCCACCAGGGAGGTGGAGCAGGCGGTGCGGACGTTCAGGCTGGGGCCGCTCAGACCGAGCCGGTAGGAGGTGTAGGTGGCCAGGTAGTCGATGTTGTTGGACACCAGCGCGACCATCTCGCCCACCTGGGCGAGGAGTTCGGGATCGGCCCTGATGTGGTCGTCCACGTAGTTGTCGCTGGCGCAACCGCCGTAGACGCCGATCTCACCGTCGTAGCGGGACGGCTCGTAGCCGGCGTGCTGCAGGGCGGTCGAGCACAGCTCGAGGAAGAGCCGGTGCTGCGGGTTACGCAGCTCGCTCTCGCGCGGGGAGATGCCGAAGAACGTGTTGTCGAACCCGCCCACGTCGTCCAGGAGCGGTCTGGCGCGTATGTAGTGCGGGTCCTTGAGCAGCTCCGGGTCCTCGCCCGCGGCGAGCAGCTGTTCTTCGCTGAGCCGGTGAATGCTGTTCCGCCCCGCCAGGAGGTTGCGCCAGAACTCATCGGCGTCTGCCGCGTCGGGTACCCGCACGGACAGTCCGATGATCGCGATGGCGTCGCTGGTCACTGCTCCGGTGCCTTTCTTGCTGGGGATGGGTGGTTCCGTGGGGTCAGCCCCGGCCCTGCTGCCGTCGGCGCAGGGCGGTGCGGACCGCGCGGCGGGCGTCGCGCTCGCCGGTCGCCGTGTGCGGCGTTCCTGCGCGGCGCGGTGCCCGGGCGGGCCGGGCGGCGGGGGCGTCCCTGCCGCCGAGGTGGGCGGCGAGGTCGCGGGGCGTGGCGAAGCGGAAGACGTCCGCCAGCGTGAGCCCGAGCCCGTCCACCGTGACCAGCAGGTGGTACAGCTGGAGCAGGCTCATCGACACCATGCCCGCGTCGAAGAAGACGGTGTCGGGGGTCAGGTCCGTGCCCGGCGGGCACAGTTCCCCGGCCCGCTCGGTGATCAGCCGGGCGAGGTCCCCGGCCGCCGGCCGGCCGTCCCCCCGGGCGTCGCGCCCGCCTCGCCGGTCCCGCAGCTGTCCGAGCAGCGCGGGGACATCGGCCTTGCCGTTGCGGTTCATCGGAAGGGCCGGCAGCCGGATCCAGTACGCCGGCTGCTGCCAGCGGGGCACTGTCCGCGCGAGTTCGGCGGCGAGATCGTCGGTGCTGCCGAGGCCGGTCCCGGCGACCCAGGCGATCAGGCCGCCGCCAGGGTGGTCCGGGTCGGTGGCCACGGCACACTGGTCGACGCCCTCCAGCCGGGCGATCGCGCCCTCCACCTCGTCCAGTTCGATCCGGTAGCCGCCGAGGGAGACCTGCCGGTCACGGCGGCCCACCAGGCTCACGGCGCCATGCCGGTCGCGGCGCGCCAGGTCCCCGGTCGGGTAGCGGCGGACGCCGTCGGCGAGGGCTGTGCTCGCCCGCCGGTCCGGTGCGTTCAGGTAGCCGAGGGCCAGTCCCCGGCCGACGACGACGAGTTCGCCTGTCTCGCCGGTCAGCGCGGCACGGCCCGCCGGGTCGACGACCTCCAGGCGGCGGTACGGGGTGCCCCGCCCGATGGGCACGGTGCCGCGCCGCCCGGCCCCCGGGTTCGTCCGGTCCCACGGGTGCAGGCTGCTGGCCTGCGGGGTCTCGGTGGTGCCGTAGAGGTTGAAGAGCGCGGCGCCCGGGGCCAGCGCGGCGGTTTCCTCGGCACGGGCGTCGTGCAGCGGTTCGCCGTGGAAGACCACGGCCCGCACCGAGGGCAGGACCCGTTCGGCCCTGACGGCGGCGAGGATGCCGGCCTGCGTCGGCGTCAGATGGAGCACGGTGGCCCCGGACGACTCCAGCAACTCCAGGTGCGCCTCAGGCCGCTCGGTCTGCCCGGGGCCGGGCAGGTGCACCCGGGCGCCGAGGACCAGCGGCAGCAGCAGACTCCTCAGCACCGGGTCGTGGGCGGGCGGCGTGGTGAGGCAGAAGACGTCGTCGCTGCCCAGGCCGAGCTCCGCCGCGTACCAGGCCAGCGGCTCGGGCAACGCGTCGGCGGGCAGCACCACGAGCGCCGGCCGCCCGGAGGTCCCGGAAGTGACGATGAGGTGACCAGGCGCGTCCGGGGTGAACTCCTCCTGGCGCCCGTCGGGTTCGCACCCGCTCAACGCGGACGGCTCGACGCTCTGGTACGGCACTCCCGGCACCGTCTCCGGCCCGATCCCCAGCGCGAGGCAGGCGTCGGCCG
Source organism: Streptomyces sp. NPDC001153 (assembly GCF_053598315.1). NCBI lineage: Bacteria > Bacillati > Actinomycetota > Actinomycetes > Kitasatosporales > Streptomycetaceae > Streptomyces > Streptomyces sp. NPDC001153. The sequence goes on along the minus strand of NZ_JBSFJZ010000027.1, from coordinate 50,997 downwards.
CGGCGAGCACGTGCCGGCGCCACGGGGTGGGGGCCTCGGCATCGACGAGCAGCACCGGCCGTCCGGCGTGCCAGGTGCCGAGGATCGCCGCGGCGAGCCCGGCGGTACGGCGGGCCATGACGGCGACGGGCCGGCCGGGCTCGGTCCGCTCGCGGACCAGGGAGCTGACGCGGCGGACCCAGAGGGCGAGGTCCCCGTACGTGACCGTTCCCGTACCTCCCACCAGGGCGGGCCGCTCCGGCCACCGCTCGGCCTGGTCCAGCACGGCACGGACCAGGTCGGCACAGGTCCGGCCCGCCTCGAGGGACGGCGCGGGCCCGGAGGTGTCCCCGGCCCCCAAGGGCTCCGCGAGCACCGACAGCAGGGCTTCCCGGCACGCCTGGAGGAAGTCGTGGGCCGTGTCGGTGTCCCAGAAGTCCGTGGCGTGGACCAGCCGCAGGCGGTAGCCCCCGTCGGGGCGGCGGGACAGATACAACCCGAGGTCGAACAGGGACCAGCGGGTCGGCGGCTCCACGGGGACGGCGGGGTGGCCGCCGAAGGAGGCGGGCGGATCGGCCTGCGTCAGGTCGTTGAACCATGCCTGGAACAGCGGATTGCGGTCCGGTGACCGCTGCGCGCCGACCTCCGCCACGATCTCGTCGAAGGTGACCCCCATGTGCTCCGCCGCGGTGAGCACCGCCTCGGCCACCGGCCGCAGGACCTCACAGGTCCCGGCGCCCTCGGGGACGTCGACGCGTACGGGGACGGTGCGCATGAAGAAGCCGACGGCCTCGTGCTGTTCCTCCGTCTCGCGCCCCGACATCGGCACGCCCACGAGCACGCTGCGCTGCCCGGTCCAGGCGCTGAGGGCCCGCGCGAGGGCGCTGACGGCGAGGGTGGCGACGGTGACCCGCTGGCCCCGGCAGACCCGGTCCAGGTCCCGGCTCGTGTCCGCGTCGAGGTCGGCCAGCGTCTCCGCCCCGCGGTGGTCCGGCAGCCCGGGGCGCGGGCGGGCGCGGGGCAGGTCCAGCCGCTGCGGCACGCCGTCCAGCCAGGAGCGCCAGAAGGCCAGGTCCTCGGCGTGCCGGGAGGCGGCGCGGTCGTCCTCGGGTGCCGAGGCCAGCGCGTCGCCGAACTGGACGGGGTTCGGCAGCCGCGCGGCGCCCCGGCCGGATCGTGCCGCGTACAGCTCGGCGAGGTCGCGCTGGAGGATGTCCAGGGAGCGCTGGTCGGAGACGAGGTGGTCGACGCACAGCACCACCCGGGACTCCGTGCGCGCGGTGTCGCGCAGCAGGCCCACCGCCAGGCGGGGCAGCAGCTCGGAGGGGAAGGGCACGTCCGCGACCTCGGCGACGAAGTCCCGTACCGCGCCGTCGGTGACCGTGCCGACCGTGCGCTCGGTGAACCGCTCGGGCCAGGGCGGGAGCGCGACGCGCCGGTGCGGCTCCGTGGAAGGCGCCCGCTCCAGCACCGTACGCAGGGACTCATGACGGGCGATCAGGTCGGCGCAGGCCGCGCGCAGGAGGTCGGGGTCCAGCGCGCCCCGCACCTTCAGCACGCCCACCACGTTGTAGGCGGGGGAGTCGGGGAAGACCTGCTGCCACAGCCACAGCCGCCGCTGCTCGGGGGAGGCCGGGCCCGAGCCGTCCGCCCGCCGGGTGACGGGCCGGGCGCGCTCCGGTGCCGTCCCGGGCAGGCGGGCGCGCAGCCCGGCGAGCGAGACGTTGTCCCGGAGGAAGAGGGACAGCGGGAGCCTGACCCCCCACCGGCCGAGGATCCGTCCGGCGAGGCGGGCTGCGGCCAGGCTGTGCCCGCCCACGTCGAGGAAGCCCAGGGTCTCGTCGTCGGGGACGGCGCCGACGGCCTCCTCCCAGCAGTCGAGAAGGTCGTCGGCCGGCCGGTCGGCGGCCCGGCGGGCCGGGGTGAGGGCGGCCAGCCGCTCCTCGGCCAGCGCCCGCAGGGCCTTGTGGTCCTGTTTGCCGCTGCTGGTGAGCGGGATGGTCGCGGCGGCCATGAACAGCGCCGGCACGAATGCCTCGGGCAGCGCGGCCGCCACACGCTCCCGCAGCCCGCGCCACAGGTCCTCGTCCGGCTCGGTCCCCGGCGCCGGGACGACGAAGGCGCACACGGTGAGGGCGCCGTCCGGGCCGGGCGCGGCGACCACCACGCTGTCCCGCACCTCCGCCGTGTCGCGCAGCACGTCCTCGGTCTCCCGCAGCTCCACGCGCTGGCCGCGGATCTTCACCTGGTGGTCTTTTCGTCCCAGGTACTCCAGGGCGTCACCGTGCCGGCGCACCAGGTCGCCCGTCAGGTAGAGCCGGGGCACCGGGCACCACGCGGGCGCCGGAACGAACGCCGCCTCGGTCAGGTCGGGCCGGTTCAGATAGCCGAGGGCCAGGGGGATGCCCCCGATGGCGAGCTGACCGACCCCGCCGTCCGGTACCGGCCGCATGCCCTCGTCGAGGATCACCAGGGTGCAGTTGTCGATGGGGCCGCCGATCAGGACGGTGTCCAGGTCGTCAGTGCGCCGGGGGCACTCCCAGGCCGTGACGTCGATGGCCGCCTCGGTCGGCCCGTACAGGTTGTGCAGGTCCGCGTCGAGGACGGACCGGAACCGCCGTACGAGGCCCGGGGCCAGGGCCTCGCCACTGCACACGACCGCGCGCAGCGAGGCGCACCGGTCGGCGCCGGGCCAGCGCAGGAATTCCTCCAGCATCGACGGCACGAAGTGACAGACCGTCACTCGGTGGCGGGTCACCCAGTCCACGACCTCGCCGGGATCACGGTGCGCGCCCGGCGGCATGAGCACCTCGGTGGCGCCGGAGACGAGCGGGCCGAGCAACTCCCACCCGGAGACGTCGAAGGTGGCGGGCGTCTTCTGCAGGATGCGGTCCGCGGGTCCGAAGCCGTAGGTGTCGCACATCCACAGCAGCCGGTTGCACAGGGCCAGGGAGGGTACGACGACGCCCTTGGGATCACCGGTGGAGCCCGAGGTGAACAGCACGTAGGCCGGGTGGTCGTCGGCGACGCGGGTCAGCGGCGCCCATTCCGGCGGTGCGGTGGCGCCGGAAGCGGGGTGTGCGTCCAGGCGCAGCACCCGGGTGGTGCCGTCCTCCCGGCCGTCCAGGCTCTCCGCGGTCTCGCCGGTGACCAGCGCGAGCGCGGCTCCGGAGCGGCGTAAGATCCCCAGGCGCCGCTCGTGCGGGTCCTCGGGGGCCAGTGGCAGATAGGGCAGGCCGGCCTTCAGCGCGCCGAGCAGGGCGAACACCAGGGCACGCCCGCGCGGCACGCAGACGGCCACCACGTCACCGGGCCGGCCGTCGGCGTCGGCGAGGAGGCGGGCGACCGCGTCGGAGGCGGTCTCCAGTTCGGCGTAGGTGACCGTCCCCGCGTCGTCGACGAGCGCGACGGCGTCCGGCGTGGCGGTGGAGACGGCCCGGACGAGTCCGGGCACGCCGAAGGGTGCCGGGCGGTCCCGGTCCGGTCCTCGCAGGATCGCACCGCTGACGTCGGCCGTCGAGCCGTCCATGCGCATTCCCTTCCGGTGCAGTGAGGCGTGGGAGAGTTGGTGGAGTTCCAGTCGGCTGGGGGCTGGGATTCCGGAGTCAGCTGCCATCCGTGGCGAACTGGCGCGCCCGGCGGTCGTTGCGGCGCAGCAGTACCAGTCCGGCGCCCAGCCAGGCGGCGCCGACCAGGGCCTCCAGGGTGGCCTGTGACGCCCAGGGCCGGCCGTCGGCCAGGGCCCGCAGCGACTGGGCGCCGTGCGTCAGGGGCAGCAGCTGCGACACCCACCGCACGGGCGCGGCCAGCCGATCGGCCGGCGCGATGATGCCGCACAGCACGAGCAGGGCGTACACCGCGAAGTTGGTCAGCACGGCCGAGGCCGGGTGCAGGGCAGCCACCGCCGCGACGGCGAGGCCGAACGCGGTGGCGCTCAGCGCGGTGAGCACGAACAACCCGGAGCCCTGGAGCAGCGCGCCCATCAGCTGCCACTCCCCGAAGTAGGCGCACACGCCCACGACCGCCACCAGCGCCGAGGCCACCGCCTCCACGAGGTAGATCCAGCACCGGGTCAGCTGCACGAGGGGCAACCCGGGCCGGCTCGTGCGCACTCGGTACAGGGTGCCGGCGGTCAGGTCCTCGGTCATGCTGTCGGCCGCCTTGACGACCGTGGCGAGCGACAGCACGTGCACACAGGCCCCGACGATCGCGAACCGCCGTCCTTCCAAGCCGCCCGCGAGGTATCCGAGGTAGGCGAGGAACAGGGGCTGCAGTACGGATCGGGGCACGGTGGAGCCGATGAGGGTTTTCACCCCGTACACGGCGAGGTAGTCGCGGCGGGCAGCCCCGGCGACGACCGTCAGCCCGCGCAGGCGTTCAGGCGAGCGCAAGGGTGCCTCGCTCTCTCGCGCGGTGCAGCACCGTGTGAAACGCCCAGCGGGCCAGCAGCGCGTAGCCGCCCGTGGTGGCGCACAGGCAGACCCACGCCGTGACGCTCTGCGTGCGGCCCTCCGCGGCGGCGGTGAGCAGTTCGGTGGCCCAGCGCAGCGAGATCACGTCGGGTACGTGGCGCAGCCAGCCGGGCAGCAGCTCGATCGGGACGATCATGCCGCCGAGCAGGGACATCGGGTAGACCAGCGCCTCGGCGATCCGCATGGCGGCGGGCGTCAGCAGGAACAGGCAGCTGAGCAGCGCGCCCAGTACCAGGGCCGAGCCGAACGTGGCGAGAGCGGCCAGCGTGAAGGCGCCCACGTGCGCGATGCGCAGCGGCTCGCCGGTGAGCAGGCCGACGCAGCCGATGGTCAGCGTGATCAGCAGGGCGCAGCGCAGGGCTGTGCCGATCGTCTTGCCGAACAGCACCACTCCGAGGCCGGCCCGTCGGGTGAGGATGCCTGGCAAGGTGCCCTGCGCCAGTTCCTCCCGCAGGATCAGGCCGGTCTGCCAGATGGCGCAGCTCCACAGCGCGAGCACGCCGCAGCCGAGCTGGATCTGCCGGGGTGTCAGCAAGGACTGCGGGCCGCGGGCGAGCAGCGTGGCCAGGCACAGTGCCGCCGGCACCACGCAGCCGGGGATCACGGCGCTGAGGATGTGCTGCTGCCTGAGCTGGAAGATCATGGTGTGCCGCAGCACCGACAGGTGGGCACGCGGTCCGCCGCCGGCCCGCGGCGCGGGCCCCTTGTGCGGGCTTCCGAGGGTCGTCATCCGGCCTCCCCGGTGCGCAGGCCCGCGAGGCGGTTGAACACCTGCTCCAGCCCGACGGGCTGGACGCGTACGTCCCTGATGGCGCCCGAGGGCCACCGGCGGGACAGCTCCCGCAGGGACTCGGCGGTCCACTCGGCGACCTCGAACTCGGTGCGCCACAGGGCCTCGTTGGACGCGCGTTCACTGGACAGCACCTGGATGCCGAAGCCGCCGTCCGCGTCCGCCCCGACCGGGCAGGGGCTGTCGGACAGGACCGCGACCGTGGTCGCGCCGCCGCTCTGCTCCAGCAGGTCGGTGAGCGGCAGGTCGTGGCTGACGCGCCCGTCGCGGAGGATCACCACGCGGGAGGCCAGCCGTTCGATGTCCTGCAGGTTGTGACTCGTGAGCAGGACGCCGACGCCCTCGTCGGGCAGCTTGGCCACGACCGAGCGCAGCCGTTCGGTCTCCAAGGGATCCAGGCCCACGGTGGGCTCGTCGAGCATCATCAGCGCCGGGCGGGCCATGAGGCCGACCGCGAGGTGGAGCCGCTGCTTCATGCCCTTGCTGAACGTGCCGACGGAGCGCTCCGCCACGTCGAGCAGCCCCACGGAGGCGAGCGCGTCGCGCGCGGTGGCGGCGAGGGACTTGGTCGGCAGGCCTGACAGGGAGCCGAACAGCATGGCGTTGTCGAGGGCGGACAGCCTCGGGTAGAGCCCGCGGTCGCCGCCGAAGACCACGGACAGGCGGGTGCGGACCGCTCTGGAGTCCGACGCCACGTCGATGCCGTCGACCAGGACCCGGCCTCGGGTCGCGGTCAGCAGGGTGGCGATGATGCGCAGCAGCGTGGTCTTGCCGGCGCCGTTGACGCCCAGCAGTCCGACGATCTCACCGCGGCCGACCGTGAAGGACACCTCCGACAGGGCGGTGACGACCTTCCTCTTGTCGACGTAGTCACGGCCCACGCCGTCCACCACCAGGGCGGGCGGGGTCACCTCGCTCCCTCCCGCGCGCCCGGCACACCGGCATCGGACGGCTCCCAGGCGGCGGTCCAAGGCTGCTGCCACTCCGCGTCAGGCAGGGCCCGTCGGCCGAACCGGCGCAGCCACTCGGAGGTGTCCACCGGGGACGTCTCGGCGCGCGGCGAGGACGCGAGCGGCAGCGCGACCGACCACAGCGGGCTGAGGTGGGCGCCGCGTGCCACCTTCGCCTGGTATGTCTCCATGCCGAGGTGGAGCACTCTCAGCCCCTGCTGGTGCATGTATTCGATGGGCAGGTAATAGCAGAGCGCATAATATTCGAAGGCTTTTTCGGTCTGTGTGTAGTCGAACCCGACCGCTCGCGCGTACAGCACCTCGCCGAATTCGTACATCAGGGAGAAGCCGACCAGTCGGCCGGAGCGGCGCGCGGTAAAGACTCTGGAATATCTGCCGAGCATTTCGACCTGGCCGGCGAGATAATCTCTCATTCCTTCGTCACGCGCCTCATGTCCGTATTTCCGCTGGAGTTGCCCAAGTAGCGGCGCGGCCTCCTCGTAGCAGTCCTCCAGTTTTTCCAGGCCCAGCTCATACCCGGCTGACCGGAACGTGGAGAACTCGTGCCTGACGGCAACTCTCCGCTTACTGCTGAGATTCCGCAGATATCCCTCGAAGGAGGCGCCGTCGGTCACCACCGCGGCCTCGGCGCCGTCCAGGGCGACCGCCGCGCCGCGTTCCCACAGCAGCCGGGCGGTGCGGGTGGTCACGAAGGGGAACAGGCAGCCGCGCTCGCCCCGGGCCTCGGCCCGCTCCAGCGCCGCCGCCAGGAGCCCGTCCACCTCCGCGTCCGTCTCGGCGGGCAGTTCGAACCGGTAGCCGCGCCGGGCGCCCGCCAGCGTCCAACTGCCGCCCATGCCAAGCAGGTCGAGATGGCGTTGGCGCGCGTAGAACGGGTTGTGCTCCACCTCCACGTCATACACCGGGAGGGCGCCGACAAGTCGGTCCCGCCGGCGGGCAAGGAGGTACTCGACACCGGCTCCGGGCTCTCGCTCGACCGAGTCGAGCCACGCGTGCGACGCGTACAGCCCCCCGATCGCGGCGAGGGCGTCCCACTCTGCCGCCGCGACATCCGTCAGGGACGGCACGGCACGCACCTTGACCGTGACCGACAAGGCGCATCCCCCTTCCGCTCGCCATGGTTCATTGCAAGGAACCCGTCGAGGATTCCGCCTCGCCAGAGGGAAACTGAGCGCAGAGAAAAGGAGTACCGCCCCCCGACAGAACGTCATATTAACCGGGTGACAACCACATGCCACAGTGAGCCAGGTCACACGACCCCGACATGCACCAATTGCCCGAAATGCCAACAGCTGGTGCCAGGTAATACACAGGTCCGCGCGAATCGCCACCGAATTTATTGCTTGCCTCGGTCGAACGAGGATGCTTAACTCCCCAAGGAATATCGGCCGGGAAAACTCGTGTTGTCTGGGCGGCCCATAGTCTTAGGGGGAATCATCGACGGCGACCGCACGCCTGCAAGCACCGTCGGGCCGGTGGTCTACGCGGCACTCACCGAGGAACTCCTGCGTCTTTCCCTTCCGCGGATCCGAGAGGCTTTCGGCTCCTCGGCCGAACTCCGCCCCTGGCAGGAGGCGCCGGAGCACGGCGGGATCCTGCTGATGGCCCCGCATGAACTGCCCGCCGCGCAACGCGAGTTGATTCTGCGGTCCGCCGGGTGGTCCTGGGTCCATCTGACCTCGGCCGGCGCCGACTTCATCGACCTCGCCTCCTGGTCGGCCGACACCCTGCTCACCCGCAGCTGGCGCTGCTACGCCGCTCCGCTCACCGAGTACGCCCTGCACGCCGTGCTGACCCACGAGTGGCGGCGCGGGGCACCTTGGCAGGAGCGGGACACCCGCTCGGTACCGGCCCCGGACGCTCCTCCGGTCCCCGCCGGGGCGAGCACCGGAGGCGGGGTCGGGCTGTGGGGCGCGGAGGTCAGCGTCGCCGGGTGGGGGGCCGTGGGACAGCGCCTGGCCGCCGTCTTCGACGCCCTCGGTGCCTCCGTGACCGTGCTGCGGCGGCGGCCGGCCCCCGAGCCGGGCTCCCGTATCGCGCAGACCTCCGACCTCGGCCGGGCCCTGGACGCCGACCACCTGGTGCTGGCACTGCCGCTGACCACCGACACACGTCACCTGTTCGACCGGGCCGCGCTCGGCCGGGCCCGCCCGGGCCTGCACCTGGTCAACATCTCCCGCGCGGCCATCGTCGACCAGGACGCGCTCACCGAACTGTGTGCGGCAGGGCGGCTGTTCGCCACCCTGGACGTCACCGACCCGGAACCGCTGCCGGCCGGGCACCCACTGCGCCGGCTGCCCACCGTCCGGCTCTCGCCGCACGTGGCGTGGCGCAGCCGCGACAGCGACTGCGCCTTCGCCGACGACTTCGCCGCTGTCCGGCACGCGCTGGCCCACCCCGGCACACCTGTCCCCGGCGTCGTACCGCCGACCAGGGACACGCACGCCCGGGCCGCCGTCCTCGGCACCCTCACGGCGGACCGATCATGACAAGCTCCACACCCCCCACCACCCTCCACGGCGCCCACACGACAGGCCGATCATGACGAACTCCCACACCGGCCGCCCGACGGAAGCGGTCCCCCCGCGCCCGCTGGCGGTGATCCTGCACTCCCGACAGCCACTCACCACCGACCCGACGGCCACCTTCGACCCGGCGCACTGGGACACGGTCGTCCTCACCGACGCCGAGGCCGACGCCGTGACGCGCGAGGACGTGCCGGGCCAGGTCCCGGCCGTCCACCACGCGCCGCGCGGCGAGTGGGCCGCGGCGATCCGGTCCCTGGCCGCGGACCGGCCGGTGCAGATCGTCACCAACGACGAGTACAGCCTCATCGCCTGCGCCGAGCTGCGTGCCGAGTTCGGCCTGCCCGCCCGGCACCCGGCCCGGCCCGCGCACTACATCGACAAGGTCCTGATGAAGGAGCGCCTCGCGGCGGCCGGCGTGCGGGTGCCGCGCTTCCTGGCCCTCACCGACGGGGTACCGGACCCGGAGACCGGCACCGCGCTCGTCACCGCGCGCATCGGCCTGCCGGCTGTGGCGAAGCCCCGGCGGGAGGCCAACTCCCGTGGCGTCGGCATCCTCCACACGGAGTCGGAGTTGCGGGCCTGGTTCGCCGGGCACGCAGGCGAACCGGGATGGCAGATCGAGGAGTACCTCGACGGCACCTTCCACCACGTCAACAGTGTGGTCCGCGACGGCGTGCCCACCCCGGTTCAGACCGGCACCTATCTCGGCCCGCTGCTCGACCTGCCCTCCGGCCGCCGGCTCGGCGGCTGGACCGTCCCGCACGACAGCGAACTCGCCCTCCGCGCCCACGAGCTGAACCGCGACGTGGTCGCCGCGCTCGGCGGCGAGGGGGCGTTCGTCGTGCACACGGAGTTCGCCGTCACCCGCGACGACGAGCTCGTCGTCGTGGAGGTCGCCGGACGCGCACCCGGCGCCCTGGTCTCCGAACTGGCCCGGCTGCACGCGGGACTGAACCTGGAGGAGGTCAACCTCGCCCTGCAGGCCGGCCTTCCCGTCCCGGAGCCCCGCCCGACGGGCACGCAGGCCGCCTGGGTGTGGATCCCCGTCATGCCGGGCGAGCGGTACCGGCACACGCCCGAGACCACGAGCGAGCGGCTCGTGCACGTCCGGCAGGCCGCCCGGCAGACCCACACGGGCGCGTCGGGAGCGCTCGGTGTCTCGGTGCTGCTGTGGCACACCGACCCGGACATCCTGGCCGCCGACGTGCGGACCGCGGCCGCCGCCGCGTGGTGCGACGCCTGACCCGCGGCGCCTGGCGACGCCACTTTCCGATCACCAGCCCGGAGCTTGGAGAACGCATGGCCACAAGCACCTTACCGCCGGACGGAACCCGGACCGGCAAGTCGTACCTGGTCGGTCTGGCCGACGGCAGGCGGGTGTACCTCGCGGGCCACCCGGTCGCCGACCTGGCCCACGACCCGATGACGGAGGGCATGGCCGGTTTCCTCGCGGACCTGCTCGACGAGCACCGCCCGGACGGCGGGCTGACCGGGGCGGACGGGCGCCCCCTCGCCTACTCCCTGGCCCGCTCCGCCGAGGAGGTGCGCGAGCGGGGCCGAGCCTTCGCTCGCATCGCCCGGCTGAGCGGCGGACTGATGGGACGCAGCCCCGACTTCGTCGCCACGGTCCTCACGGCCTGGGCCGGCGCTGCGGACCACTTCGGGCCGTACGCGGAGAACGTACGGGCCTACTGGCAGCAGGCACGCGCCTCGAATCTCGTGCTGACGCACGCCATCAGCGACCCTCCCGCCGACCGCCATCTGGGCCCCGGCCCGGGGGGCGAGGTGCAGGCGCTGCGCGCGATACGCACCACCGAGGACGGAGTGGTGGTGCGCGGCGCCAAGATGCTGGCCACTCTCTCCCCCTTCGCGGACGACCTGGTGATCTACCCGTTCCGCCCGCTCGGCGAGTCCGAAGCCGACCAGGCCCTGTGCTTCGCCATCCCCGTCGCCACGCCGGGACTCACCCTGTACTCCCGGCCCTCGTACGCCTCCTCCCCGGCCGGGGACGGGCCGCTCGCGAGCCGCTTCGACGAGCTGGACGCGGTCTGCCACTTCGACGACGTGCTCGTCCCCTGGGACCGCGTCTTCGTCCACGGGGACGTGGCCGCCGCCAACAATCTGCGCCCCGGTACCGGCATGACGTCGTACGCCTGGCACCAGTCCGCGGTCCGCGCCTGGGTGAAGGCGGAAACGGTGTTCGAGCTGGCCGCCCGGTGCGCGAAGGTCAGCGGGCGCGACCGGCAGCCGGTCGTCCGGCAGCAACTGGGCGAGCTGGCAGGCATCGTCGAGACGCTGCGCGGGCTCGTCGTCTCCGCGGAGACCGGCGCCCGGCCCGACGAGTTCGGCCACCACGTCTGCGACTCCGTGCCCCTCGCGGCGTCCGGGATGCTGAACGCCCGGCTCTACCCCCGCGCGGTCGAGCTGCTCCAGGCGATCGCCAGCAGCGGGCTGGTGATGCACCCCGTCACCGCCGACGAGGACCCCGACGCGGCCAGCCACGCCTTCATGCAGACGTACTTCGCCGGATCCGGCGTCGACGGCCTGGCGCACGGCCGTCTGCTGCGAGCCGCCGCCGACCTGACCATGAACCGCTTCGGCACCCGCCAGGTGCTCTACGAACGGCTCTTCCTCGGCCCGCCCGAGGCGTTCCAGGCCAAGTTCTACGACCTGTTCACAGCCGGCCGCCCCGTCGAGAGCCCTGTTCTGGACGGCCTCGACGGATGAGTTCCGGCGCCGGGCACCCGGCGCCGTCCACGCACGCATCGACATCGATTGGATCTGCCATGCCCATTCGCGAGTCCCGCCTCGTACGTGCCCTGGAGCCGTTCCGGGGCTACGTCCTCAGCACCATGATCTTCACGCTGCAGCAGTCCGGCCTCCAGGGCGACTTCGCCGCCGGCACCACCGTCGACGCCCTGGTCGGCGCCAAGGGGCTCGACCGCGCGCGGCTGACCGCCATGGCCGACTACTGGGTCGCCGCCGGTCTGCTCGACCGCTCCGTGGACGGCGTGCTCACCCTCACCGACCTCGCCCGCGCCTACGAGGAGGCGCGCCCCTGGTACGAGATGATGGTCGGCGGCTATGGACAGACTTTCCTGGCGCTCGGCGACCACCTGGCCGAGGGCACCGGTCCGGCCCCGCGGCGAGGCGGCTACGTCGGCAGCGGCAGCTGCGGCATCAGCATGCACGACTCCATCCCGCTGCTGCGCAACCTGCTCGCCGAGGACGGGCGTACCTACCGGCGGCTGGTGGACCTCGGCTGCGGCAGCGGCGTCTACCTGACCGAACTGTGCGCCGACTACCCGGAGATGACGGCCGTCGGCATCGAGCCCGATGCCGACGGCGCCGCCGCCGCGCGGGCCTGGGTGGCCGGCCAGCCCACGGCGGACCGGGTGACGATCGAGCAGGTCGACGCGGTGCAGTGGATCGAGAACACGCAGGACAAGCCCGACCTCGCCGTCCTCGCCTTCGTGATCCACGAAGTGCTGGGGCAGGAGGGCGAGGAGGGCGTCCGCCGTATGCTCACCAAGCTCTTCACCGAGTCGCCCGACCTGACCCTGGCCATCATCGACATCGACCTGAAGTCCTCCGATCGCCAGGCGATGTCCCAGCCGCTGGCGCAGGCGTACTACAACGCCTATCTGCTGATGCACCCCTTCACCAGCCAGCGCCTGGAGACCAGGCAGTGGTGGGAGAAGCTGTTCGCCGAGTGCGGGCTGCGCGTCGACGCCTTCGACACCACCGACCCCGCCATGGACTCCACCGGGTTCTGCGTCGGCTGGCTCCTGCGGAAGGCCTCCGCGTGAGTGAGCACTACCGGCCGCGGGACAGCATGACCAAACCGCGGATCGCGTCCGGCCCGCGCACCTTCATGCGGCTGCCCTGGGTGGACGACCCACTGACCGCCGAGGGCCGGGTCGACGTGGCTGTCGTCGGCGTCCCCACCGACTCGGCGGTCTCCTATCGCTCCGGGGCCCGCTTCGGGCCCGAGGCGATCCGCGCTGCCAGCATCCTGCTGCGCGACCACAACCCGGCGACGGGCGTGGACGTCACCAGGACCCTGTCGATGGTCGACGCGGGCGACGCGCCCGTGGTCCCCGGCTACCACGAGCTGACCCTGGAACGGCTCGAGGCGTTCCTGGCACCGCTGTACGAGCGGGGCATCGTGCCGCTGCTGCTGGGCGGCGACCACAGCCTGGTGATGGCGGAGATGCGGGCCATGGCCCGCACGCTCGGGCCGGTGAGCGTGATCCACTTCGACGCGCACGGGGACGTCCTCGACGACTACTACGGCGTCAAGCACTTCCACGGCACGATGTTCCGCCGCGGTGTGGAGGAGGGCGTGGTCGACCCCCACCACAGCATCCAGGTCGGTATGCGCGGCTCCGTCCACCCCGACGACGTCGACTCGGGCAAGGCGCTCGGCTACGAGGTCATCGGGTGGGACGAGCTGGCCGTGACCTCGCCGCAGGAGTTCGGCCGCAGGGTGCGCGAGCGGGTGGGCGAGCGCCCCGTCATGGTGTCGTTCGACATCGACTTCATCGACCCGGCGTACGCACCGGGCACCGGCACCCCGGAAGTGGGCGGGCCGACCTCGTACCAGACCCTCCAGTACCTCAGGGCGCTGGGGCCGCTGAACTACCGCAGCCTGGACATCGTCGAGGTTGCGCCGCCGTACGACCACGCGGACATCACCAGCCACGCCGCGTCCGTGGTCGCGTTCGAACTGCTGGGACAGGTCGCGCTGCGCTCCAGGCACGCGCGGGCGACCGAGACGGGGGAGGAAACCTGATGACCTTCATATCCGATGTGTCCGGAGAAGCCGCGGTCGGCCATGAGTCCGGCCGGCGGAATCTGACCTCCATGGAGACCGACGCACTCGTCGGCGGGCTGAACGTGTCGGACGGGCATCCCCGGATGCCGCTGACCGAGTCGCAGCGCGCCATCGTGGACAGCCTGCCGGACCTCTTCGACGAGGCTGAGAAGCGAGTCTTCGAGGAGATCGAGGCCGAGGCGCAGCAGGCCTTTCTGCACGGCATCGGCCAGCGGCAGGCGCCCATCGGCACCGGCCGGTTGGTCAGCTGCTACTCGTCGTCCGTGGCGATGGACATCACCGCGCGCGCGCTCGCGCACCGGACGGGCACCGTCGCCCTGGTGCACCCGACCTTCGACAACATCCCGGATCTGCTCAAGGGGCGCGGCCTGACGCTGCTGCCGCTGCCCGAGGCTGAGCTGGACCGCGGGGAGCCCGACCTGCCGGACGAGGTGGGCGCGGTGTTCGTCACCACGCCGAACAATCCGACGGGGTGGGTCCTGGCCGAGGACGGACTGCGCCGGCTCGCCGCGTTCTGCGCCCGCACGAACCGGGTGCTGGCCATGGACACCTGCTTCCGCGCGCAGGACACCCGGGCGCAGTACGACACCTATGCGATCCTGCGGGACTCCGGCGCCGAGTGGGTGGTCATCGAGGACACCGGCAAGCTGTGGCCCACCCTGGAGCTGAAGGCCGGCTTCCTGGCCTGGGGCGAGAACACCGACCTGCCGCTGCTGGAGTACTTCAGCGACGTGCTGCTGTCGGTGTCGCCGCTGGTGCTGCTGATGCTCACCAAGTTCGCCCAGGACGCCGAGCGGGGCGGCTACGCGGACCTGCACGGGCTGATCGCCCGCAACCGGCGTGCGCTGACCGAGGTCCTCGACGGCGGCCCGGTGACACTCACCGACCCGGACGCCCGGATCAGTGTGGCCCGGGTGACGCTTCCCGACGACGGGCCGGACGCCGTCGCGCTCTACGAGGAGCTGGTGCAGCGCGGCACCCACATTCTGCCGTGCGGCCCCTTCCACTGGGACCGGCCGGGTGACGGCGTGCGCCAGGTCCGGCTGGCGCTGGCCCGGTCCGGTGAGGACGTGATCCGGGCCGCCCGCACCCTGGTGGACGCGGTGCGCGCGCACCTGTAGACGGCGGGCGGTCCGGAAGCCCGGCCGCCTGCCGTTCCTCCCGATCGACCCCGTGCACATCCGAGGCGGAAGACGCGATGGACCACACCCCGACCGTTCTGCGGCTGGAAACCGTGACCACTTTGGACAAGGTTGCACCCGAGGACTGGGATGTCCTCGCCGAACCCGAGGGCTTCTACATGTCCCATGGCTGGCTGCGCTCGGTGGAACGCGAGAGCGGTGCCGCGGTGACGTACCTCCTCGCGTACGCCGGCGACCGGCTGGTCGGCGGGCTGCCGCTGTACGAGGTCGAGCGGGAGCACAACAAGTTCTACGCGCTGCGGCCGCGGCTGGAGCAGATGGGCGCCGGCGGAGACTGGGGGGTCGCGGGGTCGCACCGCGGTTACAGCTGCGGGATCCCGCGGGCGGCGGAGTACGAGGACGCCGTCCTCGACCTGCTGCTCGACGCCCGCAGGGAACTCAACCCCCCGTCCCGCACGGGCTCGCTGTTCCTGTTCGCCACCAACCGCACGGCGGCGGCCCTGCACCGGCGCGGGGCCGCCGTCGACTTCGACTGCGGCGACGCCACCCTGCACACCGGGGGGCTGAGCTTCGCGGAGTACTGCGACGGCCTGGTCAGCCGCCGCCGGATCAGCCTCAAGGGCGAGTACGCCCGGTTCCTGGCGGCCGGCTACGAGCTGGGCCGACAGCGGCTGAGCGAGTGCCTGGACGAGGTCGCCCCTTTGCTGGCCAACCTCCAGGCGAAGTACGGCCACGCGACCACCGCCGAGGAGATCCACCGCGCCTTCGCCGACCAAGCCGCCTGTCTCGACGACCGGTCCGTGGTGTTCACCGCCCGCAGCGGCGGCCGGCTGGTCGGCGCCGCCGTGATGTACGAGTGGCGCGGCACGCTCTACGCCCGCGCCGTCGGCTTCGACTACGCCGCGCTGCGGGACGCCTACGAGTACTACGGGCTCTGCTACTACCTTCCTGTCGATTACCTGAGCGAGCGCGGTCTGACCGCCCTCCACCTGGGCATCGGTGCCTATGCCGCCAAGGTCAAGCGCGGTGCGCGCCTGGTTCCGCTGTGGACCGTCGCACTCGCCGACGACCCCACCGACGCCCCACGGCCCGCCCCCGTCGACCTCACGTCATGGCGCACGGACCATGGCCGCGCCGTGGACCCCGGCGACTGGCAGCACCCCTGGACCGAGCCGCTCGGCACGTCATGACGGGAGCCGTGTGAGCCGACGGTCGTGCCGGGCCCGCCGTTGTGGGCCCGCCACAACACTGCGGTCACCGGCCTGATTCCGGTGCGGTCACCCTTCCGACCAGTCCGTGAGTGCGCCCGTCCAGGGCGGCGCCGACCAGTTCGGCGACTCGGCGCCGACTGCTCGCCTCCGCCTCGGCGGACAGAAACGCCCGGTGGCTCGTGACGACCACCGACGGGTGCGCGAGGACCGGGTGCCAGCGGGGGTCCTGGTGTGGGTTCTCGGGCGAGAAGACGTCCAGGCCGGCTCCGGCGATCCAGCCTTCCCGAAGTGCCCGGTGCAGGCCTTCCGGTTCCACGAGCCGGCCCCGGGCAGCGTTGACCAAGTAGGAGCCGGGCTTCATCCGGCTCAGCGCCGCCTCATCGAGCAGCGCGTCGGTCTCCGGGGTCAGGGGGCAGTGCAAGGTCACCATGTCGGACTGCGCCAGCAGCTCCTCCAGGGTGTCGACGGAGCGTGCGCCGTAGCCCTCGGCAAGGTCGCGGCCCACGTACGGGTCGTAGACCAGGACCTGGCCGTAGAAGGCTCCCAGCCGCCGGGCGACGGCCCGGCCGATCCGGCCGAAGCCGACGATGCCGAGGGTGCGGCCGTTGGTCCGGTGGGGTATGCCACCGGCGTAGATGTCGAACTTCCCGCCGGCGAGGGTACGGTGCTGCGGCACCAGCTGCCGTTCGAGCGCAAGGGCCAGCGCGGATGTGTGGGTCGACACCTCGTCCACGCAGTAGTCGGGGACGTTGTAGGCAGGCAGTCCACGTCGCGCCAGCAGACCGGCGTTGAGGTTGTCGACGCCCACTCCCTGCCTGACCACCACACGCAGGCCCTTGCCCGCCGCGTCGAGCAGTTCCTCGGTGACCTGCGTGCGGTAGACCACGAGGACATCGATCCCGGCCGCCCGCTTCAGCATCTCAGGACTGGTGATCTGGTATTTGCCGTCTTCGTGGGGACCGAAGACCAACTCCACGTCCGGGCCGAGGACTTCTCGCTCCACAGTGGCCAGTGAGGGGTCAAGGTGTCCATCCTCGACGAGCCACGGCGGGTCGGTGTAAAGCACGCGGGGTCGGGTCACAGGGGTTCCTCCTTGGCGGCGGGAACGGTCGGTTCAGACGAGGAATCGAAGAATGTCGTTCTCGGTGAGGGCGCACGGGTTGTTCCACGCCCGCTCCGAGGTGAGTGCCGCGGTCAGTGGCTGCCTCCAGCCGTTCACCGGGAGGGCCAGCTCCCGCAGCCCGACCGGCTGCCCTGCCGCGGCCAGGAGCCGCCGCAGCAACTGCTCCAGGCTCCCGCCGGTGGCCTCTCTGGCGAGGTGCTGGACGGTTTCGACCCGCCGCCACACCCCCAAAGGGCCCTCCGGGTGCCGGCATTCGCTCTCGTCCAGCGCGGCGTGACGAGCCATCAACCAGTCCAGGTGGAGCGCGACCGCGGTGCCGTGGGCCAGACCGAGGCGCGCCGTCAGCTCGTACGACAGTGCGTGTGCCGCGGTGGTCCTGGTGACGTCGATGGCGGCACCGGCCAGCGAAGCCCCGTACGCCATGTCGGCGCGCACGCTCGGGTCCGAAAAGGATCCCGTGCCGGCGGCGCGGGCCAGCGACGGCAGCAGCCGTTCGAGGGCGGCGATGGCCACAGCCCCGGACCCCTCGTCGGCCGAGACCGACCAGTACGACTCGATGGCCTGTGCCAGAGCGTCCAGGCCACCGGCGATGAAATCCGGCTGAGGCAGCGAAGAGGTGAGCTGCGGATCGACGAGCACAAGGTCCGCTCGTGCCTGGGCGAGGTCGAGGGAGTGCTTGCGGCCCTCGACGTACACGGTGGCGAATCTGGTCATCTCGCTGCCGGAGCCGGCGGTGGTGGGCAGCAGCACGAGGGTGGCCGAACGCGGCCGGGTCACCAGTTCCGGCTGCCGGAGACACGCGAGAGGGCCGCTGGACTGCGCGCTGAGCACGGCGACCGCCTTGGCCACGTCCAGGCTGCTGCCGCCGCCGATGCCCACCACCACGTCCGGGCGGAACCGGCGGGCCAGGGCCACGCCGTCCCGGACCTGCTCGATTCGGGGGTTGGGCCGGACGCCGTCGAAGTGCTCGATCCGGTAGCGGCCCGCCCACTGTTCGACCAGCTTTCCGACCCCGGACCGCTGGTAGGACGTACGGCCGTGCACAAGCAGCACCCGTCGGCCGCCGAGCGCCTCGATCACTCCACCCAGCCGGCCGGCCGCGCCCTCTCCCAGATAGGCGGCGGCATGGCCGGGCAGAGGCCGCAGACCTGCGCACAGCGCATGCGGGATCCCGGCTCGGTCGTGGACGGCGGGCAGCGGCTCGTACATCAGTACTCTTCCCGGCCCCCGGTGAGCTCGCGGCGGAACCGGGTGGCTATGTCGGTCACGGAGAGCGCGCTGGACGCGCGCTCTCCGGCGGTGCCTCCGGCACGACCGTTCACCACCAGCAGTGCCGGACCTCTGGCTTCCAGGGCCGCGCGAACGGCACTGCGCAGCCGTCCCACCGAAGAGACCCGGCCGACGTAGAAGTAGCCCGTGGCCCGGGCCACCTCGTCGAAGCGGACCGCGGGTGAACTGGTCGGCTGACCGCCTGTCGAGTCGTAGACGCCATTGTCGAAGATGACGTGGACCAGGTTCTCGGGAGCGTGGTGGCCGACCGTGGCCAGAGTGCCCATGTGCATCAGCACGGCGCCGTCCCCGTCCAGCACCACGAACTTCTCCGTCGGTCGGCTCAGCGCGGCGCCGAGCGCGATACCGGACACGTGGCCCATCGAGCCCTGCATATAGAAGTTGCGCGCCCGATCGCCGCGGTTGTACAGGGCGCGGGAGAGATAGCCGGTGGTCGACAGCACGTACTCGCCTCGCAGTTCGGCGAGCACGGCATCCACCAGGTCGTCGCGGTCGGGTCCGATCCGGTCGCCCAGGGCATCCGCCTCGGCCGTGGGGGAGTCGTCCGTCAAGGCTCCCTTCGCGACCAGGACGAAGGCTGGGCGCCCCGATTCCAGAACCGGGCGGGTCTCCTGGAGCACGGTCTCCAGTGCAGGTCCGCCGGGCCGCAGCATCCGGTGCGGCAGCTCCAGAGAATCGAGCCACTGGGGCACGACCTTGCCCATCCAGTGGTGCTGGGGCTCCCCGGCATCCGGCACGGGCCAGCCACGCATGCTCACGAGCACCAGTACCGGAATCCGGTAGGGAAGCACCAACGAGGTGAGCGGATTGACCAGATTGCCGAAGCCCGAGTTCTGAGCGAGCACGGCGCTCGGTTCGCCCGCCAGTCGCGCCCCGGCGGCAACGGCCAGTGCGGCACCCTCGTTCGCCGCGGGGACATAGCGGATGCGAGGGTGGTCCTGAAGCAGCCTGATCGGCCCCGCGAAGTACGAACAGGGCACCCCGGAAACCAGCCGTACCCCCGCACGCTCCAGCTCCGACACGACGGCGGATGCCGACGTCATGGCGTCGTCCGGTAACCCGAGGGCATGCCCTGGAGCGCGAACACTTCGGACATGCTCGCGATGCGCTCGTCGACGGACCGGGCGGCACCGGCGGCGTTCAGCTCGCGGAGTACCTCTTGCACGCCTCGGACAGCCGCGCGCAGCCCCTGGTTGGCATAGATCACCAGGCGGAACCCGGCCTCGTACAGTTCCTGCTCGCTCACCGTTCCATAGGTGGTGGGCACCGCCACCAGCGGCACGTCCACGTCCCACCGGGCCGCGAACTCCAGCACTTCGTCGGGCCGGCGGCTCTTGCTGTGCACCAGCACGGCGTCCGCACCCGCGGCGGCGTACAGACGACCGCGGTCCAGGGCGTCCTCGATGTCGCGCCCGGCGATCAACGACTCGGTGCGGGCGATCAGTACCATGTCGCGGATACCCAGCGCCTCCCGGGCAGCCTTGATCTTCAGAGCGAAATCCTCTGCGGGAAGCAGGTCCTGTGCGACGTCCGCGAAGCTGTTGGTCTTCGGGAACAGCTTGTCCTCGATGCACATGGCGGCGATGCCGATCCGCGCGTAGCGCTGCACCGCGTACGCCACGTTCATCGGCCCGCCGAAGCCGGTGTCGCAGTCCGCGATGACCGGGATGTCGGTCACCGAGTCCATCGCGGTGGCCGCGTCCAGGTACTGGGTCATGGTGATGAGGCTGGCGTCCGGCAGGCCGTGGCTGGCGGAGATCTCGAAGCTCGAAGCCCATACGGCGTCAAAGCCGGCCTGCTGCACCAGCTTGGCGGTGAGCCCGTCATGGGCTCCGACCGCGCGAACCGGCGACGGCCCGGTCAACAAGTCGCGCAACCGACCGACCTTGGACGTCGGCAGCGCGGGTTCGCCCTTCGAAGGACGCTCCGACATGAGTTCCTCTCCTAGCTGTACCAAAGCCGGTCCTCGGCCACATACCGGTCGATGCCGCCGGCCGCCATGGTGCCCACCGCGTACCGCACCTCCGGGGTGACCGCCCCGGAGATACGAAGCAGCAGCACCCGCGGCCGGCCTCCCCGAGCCGCCGCGAAGGTGATCGGTACCTGTGGACGCACGTATGCCGAATCACCCGGTCCGAGTGTGTCCTCGAAGCGTTCACCCGCGAACTCCCACCGGAGACCGACCGGGTCGTCACCGAGCACGTACAGGTACTGGTGCTGGTAGGTGGTCAGTGGCGCCGCCTGCTCGACGTCATCGAGCAGGACATCGACCTGGAGTGCGGACGTGTGGGGGTGGAGAGGGTCGCCGGCCAATCTGGTGATCCGGTAGGCCGTCGCGCCGTCTCCGGGCCACACCCAGCTCCGCGCGTCCCGAGCATGCTGGACGGACACCCCGTCGACCGTTCCGCTTCGCGGCAGCAGCAGGTCGCGCACCGAGACCCCCAGCCCGGTTGCCAGCAGGGCCAGCTCCTTCGCGTCCGGGCTGACGGAACCGCCGGCCAGTTCCTCGGTGCGGCGCGGCGAGATGCCGGTACGGTCGGCGAGTTCGGCCACGGTGACCGCCCCCCCGTCCATGAACGATCGGATCGCCGCACCCGGAAGCCGCGCTCCTTCGGCCAGCGGGACCGCCAGGGCCTGGGTCGCGGCGTTGCCCAGGACGGCCAGTTCGCGCTGTGCGTCTCCGACCAGGGAGCCGCCGTAGGTCAGTGCGAGGATGCAGGCCGGCTCGGCAGAGGTGCGCGCCGCGAACGAGTGCGGCGCAAAGGGCAGGCCCCACACCGAGTCACCGGTCTCCATGGGAACGCAGTGCGAGACCCCGTCCCACCGGTAGTAGTAGTTGACCGGGCCGATGAAGTACGTGAACTGGTACAGCAGGTGGCCACGGTTCCACTGGACGAGAGGGTTGTCCGGCTCGTTGTCGTCCACCACCCGCAACATGCGGATCCATTCGGGACGGTAGGACGCGATGCGGGACATGGCGGTGTCCCGGTACTCGTAGTAGGGCTCGCCTGCCCGGCTGAGCACCCGGGAGCTGACCCGGGACTCCTCCTGCCGCATGATGCGCACACCGGCCGGGCTGTCGTCATGGAGGGGCAGCAGGTCTCGCTCGTTGAGCGGCCAGGTCTGGGCGGCGCGGTGCATCAACTCCCAGTCGACCGGCCGCCTCCCGTCGGCGTACTGGGCGAACGTTCCCTTCTCCAGCCCGAGTTCGCGCTCGGCGTTCTCGTCGTCACGCTTGAGATCGTTGGCGGCGGCACGCAGCAGCGCACCGGCCCGCCGCGCGAAACCTTCCTCTGGTCGCACGCGGTGCCCCCTGTCCCTCTTCGGTCGGTCGAATAGCGCCCCGGATGCCGTCCGAAAGGAGGGTCGCGCACCCGGCCCCCTGCCGGCTGCCAAGGGCAATTGGCGGGCAGCATGAAGCGACTTCATGTATCCGTTCGTCGCCACACGCGAGGAATTGACCGATCACGTGAGCTAAAGCAATACAAGGGCCGTCAAATGAACACACATACAGGCCCGGCAAGAATGGGCAACCCCACTTGCCACCTCAATGTTTGCTCACCAGCCAGTCATGCCCACATGGCCCTCTGACGCAACATCACTTCAATATGTGATCACGCCCGTGCGTAATCTGTCAAGATCGACAATCGCGCCCGCGAGCGACGGGCCGCCTGTCCGGCGGTCTCACCGGAGGACGAAACCACCAATCACCGCAATGGGGATCTTCCGTCGGCTTCCTGGGAATTCGGCTTCGGTTTCCCCGTTCTGTCAGTCGCGGCCGAGGAGCCCGGCCTCCTCGAAGGCATTCCGGGTGCCCGGGTCGTCGAGAGCCCCCACCTCGGCGAAATAGCGGACGAGTGGACGAGAAGCCTCGGACACGTCGCGCACGACCCGCTCCTCCGGCCAGGACTCCTCAACGACCTGTTCGACGCTTCGCTCCGGCAGTCCCAGCATCCGCAGGTCCTCGATCGCCCGAGCGTAGTCGGGGGCGAGGAACGCGTAGATCGCCGCCGGAACATGCGGCCCCACGGCTCTGCGTTCCTTCGGCGTCAGAGCGGCCCACAGATGACGGAGCACGGCACGGAAGTAGACGTGGTGGCGTCCCTCGTCCTCGGCATGGTCCCGCACGTGGTCCCGGAGCGACCTAGGCAGTCGCTCGTCCCGGGGAATCTCCGAAAGGATCCCGGATATCAGGGTCTCGCTCACGATCGCGAAGACGATCGCCTCCACCCCTCTGATCTCGTGGGGAAGCCGGTCACGGATGACGTCCAGCCGTTCCGTGAACGCGGGAGGGCTGCTGTCCGGCCTGCCGACGGGCACTGCGGACGCCCGCTGCACCTGGTGCGCGAAATCGTAGGAGGCCTGCGCGTGCCACGCCTCATCCGTGACGATCTTGAAGGCGTCCGCCCGCATGCCCTCCGGCAGATGCAAGCCCGACCTCCCCCTGCTGATCGCGGTAACGACCGGTATGACCGCGAGCGATTCGAGCTCGGTGGTGAAGTCCAGGTAGTCGTGGAGCCGGCGCAGCAGCAACCACTCCACCTGCTCCGCCCCGCGGCGCGTGACCACCGGATGCGTGGCGACGGGGTGGAGTTCGGGAGGGAAGTAGAGAGATCCCGAGGCCGTGAACGACCGTTGGGTCCGGGTACGAACGCCGGCGAGGCGGTCCCAGCGGCCGAAGCTACTGGTGTAGGCGCCGACGCCCGCTCGCCCCGCTGCCCGCGCCGCGACGAGCGGTTCGGTCGCTCTTTCCCGGTACATCACTCGGCCCACACCAGAAACCCGAGGTCCAGCAGGTTGCACAGGTCGGCGTGCGCTTCCTCCTGCCCTTCGGTGCCCACAGGGGCCAGGACGTCGGCCAGCGGGCTCTTGCCGTCGACTGCCTGCAGTACCGCCAGTGTCGGCGTGCCTGCCTGCAGTACGAACTCGATCTCTCCGTCCTTGACCAGGTACCAGTCCGACCCGGCCGGATCGGTGAGCAGGAGCACGCTCTCCGCGAATGCGGGCACGGCCGCGCCGTTCAACTCACGCGTACGGAAGTCGGCTACGGCCTCGGACGGTGCACTACAATCACCGGCGATCTCCCGAAGAACCGGGCCGGCCGAGGTGTCCTCGAGACGCGGCGTGTTCGAGGCCAGCTCCGCGAGCAGACCCATGTTCAGGACACGCAGCAGCATCTCCACGGACGAGGCTTCGGTCCTTCCCTCGCCGATCCCGGCAAGGTGACCCCGCACGCGCTCGGCGTCGATGAAGTCCGCCGCTCCGGGGGCGGCGAGGGCCCGCTCGACGAGGGCGTGCGAATCCGCGCGCATGAGACGTACCAGCATGCGGTACGAGTGGTGCGTTCCGGAGCCGTAGAAGAAGGGGCCCTTGGGCCGTTCGGCGATCCGCTCGGGCAGGTGGGACCTGACCGCCTCACGAAGTATCCGCTTGTTCCACAGGAGTTCAGGGCGCAGCCGGTCCGGTATCCGCGCACACAGGTCGACCAGGCGGTGGTCCAGGAACGGCACACGTGCCTCGATACCGCTGCCGGCCGCTGTGCGGTCCTCGTGCCAGACGTTGTACTGCTGAACCTGCAGGTACTCGGACTTGAGATAGGCGCGGTAGACGCTGTCGCTGGCGGATTCCGGGCCACCGAGGGCCTTCTCGGAGATGAAGGACGGCTCCTCCGCCCACCAGTGCCTCAGAACCGGACGCCGCCCGATCCGGGTGTTGCGGTCGATGAGGGCGAGAATCTCCATGAAGGACGGCCAGTCCTCCGCGCCCAGCTCCCGCGCGTAGCCTCCGTTGAACTCGTCGCTGGCCGCGCCGAGAAGCATGCCCCGCAGGCCGGGGCGGGCCTGACGTGCGAATCGGTGGAGTTCGTGCTTGTAGTACACCTCGGGACCGCACATCGGAGTCTCGGTGAGCCACAAAAGCCGGAGCCACTCCTCCGGGGTGGGCACGTGGTCCGGTGGGAAGACGACCTGGTGGTTGGGTACGCCCAGCTCCCGCGCGATCCAAGCGGCGTTTTCGGCGTCGCCGTTGTCGAAAGTGCCGCCGGTGAGCGCTGTGAACGTATGCATGCCACCGCGCTTGTCGCCGGCCAGTGCGAGGACGGCGGACGAGTCGACGCCACCCGAGAGGAACAGTCCCAGCTCGGTATCGGCCGTGACGCAGTCCCGGACGGAGTCCTCCAGGAGTTCGGCGTACCGCCGGATGAGGTCCTGGGCGTCCGCGGACTCGTCGGCCTCGCCGGGCAGCTGCCAGTACCGGTGTTCCGTGGTACCGCCGTTGTGGAGGTCGACGCGCAGAATCGTGGCCGCCGGGACCAGTTCGACTCCCTCGAACCACGTGGTCACCGGTGCGTCGTTGAAGCTGCTCGCGGCGGCCAGCAGGGGGCTGGCAAGGGCCCGCTCCCAGTCGAAGCGTCGAGGTGTGGAACGATCGGCGAAGAGACCCTTGATTTCCGAAGAGAGCACGATGCGCTCGTCGTTGCGGTGGTAGTAGAGGGGTTTGATGCCGAAGCGGTCCCGGGCGAGTACGAGCTTGTTGTCGACTCGATCCCACAGGATGAGGGCGAACATGCCTCGGACATCACGCAGGAACTCAAGCCCGTACTGGCGGTAGAGGTAGAGCAGGACCTCGCAGTCCGATCCGGTACGGAGCCGCACGTCGCCGGGCAGCGAGGTAGCGAGCTCCCGATGGTTGTAGATCTCGCCGTTGGCGACGAGCACCAGCGAGCCGTCATCGCTGACCAGTGGTTGACTACCGTCCTCCGGGTTGACAAGCGACAACCTGGTGAAAGCCAGTCCCACCCCACCATCGCGGAGAACGTCCCGCTCGTCCGGTCCTCGATGGTCAAGGATGTCGGCCAGGTGGTCGAGGACGGCGTCCGCTTCAACGCCGAGCGTACGGTTGTCCAGACGAGCAATTCCCGCTATTCCACACATCTCTTATTCCTCAGCCACCGCCGTGTGCCGCGTAAGAGCCGGGCGAAGGTGAGGGCTTCGACCGGCGAAGCCCTCACCGGCTCTTCTTACTTCAGACAACCTTCTTCAAACAGGCGGCCTGGGTAACGGTCTTCGCCGTCGGCTTGCTGTATTTCTGCATTCTGACCCACCTCCATCGAGTAACTCGGCGTGTTCACCGGAGAATCAGCGGGAAGCGATGGCCTTCATCAGGCCGCTCCCGTCCGGCTGGCGCTCACATTAGCCGAGTGGAGCTGAGGGACCTACAGATTCGGTTTCTGCCGAACGCACAGGATCAGAGCCCGTGGGACAGCCGACCGAGCTGAGACGATGATCTATGATCACCGGGCTCCCAGATCTGGGGCCGGCAACGGAAATCGAGGGGTGCTCAGGTGAACGAAATCGACTCTGCCCATTGGCTGCGGACCCTCCAAGAGCGACAGCTGATTCCCCCGGACTGCCTCGCGGTCGCTCTCGTCGGCTCTGTGGCGCACGGCTGGCACAACGACCAGAGTGACTTCGACTTCTACGTCGTCACGTCGGAAGAGCCGGACTCCGTCGGTCGGTCGGGCATCACGATGCCGCTCAATCCACCTCGTGTGCGCACCGAGATGTTCTACGTGGGGGACCGGCGCTGGGAGCTGACGTACTGGCTCGACAGCCACTACGACCAGATGCTCGCCAAGGTCTCGCGGGACGAGTACAACCGGGATGTCGCGCCGGCCCGGGTGCTGGCCCCTCGGGAGGAGCTGGCCCTGGGCCGCCTGGACGGCTGTGTGGTCCTCCACGGCGCGCAGTGGTTCGAGGCCCGGCGCAGGCAACTGGCCGAGTCGGCCTTCCGCTCGTTCATGGTCGCCCGCTCACTCGGTGCCTCCGACGACTGTGTCGAGGACGCACTCGGACAGATGAAGTCGGGCAACCTGGAGAGCGCCACGCTCTCCGCACGCGCCGCCCTGGGATTCAGCGTCGACGCACTCCTCGAAGGACACGGGCAGTTCGGCAGTCAGGCGCCGAAGTGGCGGCCCCAGCGGTTCAGGGCCGTCCGTCCGTCCGCCCTCTCCTTCGAGGACTACTGGGCTCTGGAGACCATGCGGGACTACGACCCCGAGGACCCACGCCCCTGGATCAACAAGGTATTGACGATATGTCAGGACATCGCAATGCGCGTGGAGGTCTCGTGAGCGCCTTGCCGTCGCCCGGCCCCTTTGATGTGCCCCGAAGGACCCTCGGCATCCGGATACGCCGGGTCGCGGACGGCTTACTGCTCGGATTCCGGGACCAGGCACTTCTGCTGTCCGGCCCTGCGGAGTTGATCTACCGTCTGGCCGACGGGTCTCGGACGGTCACGGCCGTCGCCGAGGCGGTCGCCACGGAGTACGGCATCGATCAGGCGGGGGCGCTCGTTGATGTCGTCGAGTTCCTCGCGGACCAGGACGACAACGGGATCTTCACATGGTGACGCACACCACTGTCCTCCTCGTGTCGTCATGATTCGCCTGGACCTCGACGACGAGAGCCTGCGCTCGATCAGGCTGGCACTCAGCCCGCTGTGGGAGACGCTCGGCAGTCTGGCGCTCCTCGCGCGATATCGGGGGGCCGTTCCATCGCCGTACGCGGGCTGGGTACGGCAAGCCCGGCGCTCGGTACCCCCGAAGCTGATGGATACGGTCGTGCATCTGGTCCACCGGCAGGAGACGCCGTTCCTCCGCCACGCTCACGCATATGTTCCCGACCCCTCACGAGCCTCGCTGCAGGACGAACTCGACTTCCTGCGGCAGCAGAGCGACGACGGGGAGGACGAGCGTGCGGCCACTCTGATCGAGAGTTACTGGAACCGGGCGATAAGCCCCTACTGGGCGTCCATACGCGCCTCTTTGGAGGAGGAGGTCCTCTTCCGGGGACGGACACTGGCCGTCAACGGACCGGAGGCGATGCTGGCGGAACTGGAGGGTCGTGTGCTGTGGCAGCAGCCCCGGCTGACCGCCCCCTACCACCTTGACCTCACCCGTACCGTCCACCGGTCCAGGCTGGTGTTCGTCCCCAGTATGTTTTCCGCCGTGACGCGCATCTTCACTTCGAACGAGCACGTCACAGCCATGTCCTATCAGGCCAGGGCGACCGGGTTTCTCCACACCGTCGAGAACGAGAAACCCGCCGAGCCGGGCACCGACCGCCTGGCCCTGCTGATCGGCGGCGGTCGCGCGAAGGTCATCAGGGCCCTTCAGGTTCCGAAAACCACCACCGTGGTCGCCCAGTCCCTCGGCCTTGCGAAGAGCACGGTCTCCCAGCACCTGGCGGTGCTGACGGAGGCGGGCGTGGTGTGGCGGCAACGCCTCGGCGGTCAGGTCTTCTACCAGCTCGACCGCAGTGGCTTCGCCCTGCTGGAACAGCTGGGCGACTGACCGGCGGCCCCGGGCCGGCGCTCTGGGGCCGCCGCCCGTCCGAGCGGATCCGGCACGGGGCCGTTCACTCCTGCAGAGCCCGGCCCATCCGTCTCAGGACCGTGGCCGTCATGCTCCGGCGAGCCACCGTGGTGGCGCTGCCGATGTGCGGAGTGAGCACCGTCCGCGGACTACGACGCAGTTCGGCCGGGACGAACGGCTCGTCCTCGAAGACGTCGAGCGCGGCCCCGCCGAGATGGCCGGCCTCCAGCAGTTCGATGAGCGCCGCCTGATCCACCACCCGGCCACGCGAGGTGTTCACCACCACCGCCCCGGGTGGCATTTCCACGAGCATCGACTTGTCGATCATCCGCTCGGTCCGGGACGTGAGCGGCACATGGATGGTCAGGAAGTCGCTCACCCGCATCAGGTCGACCAGTTCCCGATGAGGTATCACGCCGGGTGGAAGCGCGCCGGGACGGTGCAGGAGGCCGTGCACCTCCATGCCGAAGGCCTGTGCCCGTGCGGCCACCTCCGCACCGATGGCGCCCAGCCCCAGCACACCGAGCCGCCGGCCGTGGAGCTGCGTACCGAGGAAGGCGTCGGCTTCCCAGCGCCAGTCCGCGCCGGATCTGACGAACCGGTCCGCCTCGACGATCCGGCGGGCGCAGGACAGCAGGGCGCCGAGCGTGTACTCCGCGACAGCCGGTGCGAGGGCACCCGCCGCGGTGACGACCCGTACCCCGGCGCGCCGGCACGCCTCCACCGCGATGTGGTCCACTCCTGTGGAGTAGGTACCCACCACACGCAGGTCCGGGCCCGCCGCCCGGAGCAGGGCCTCGTCGACCGGCTCGTTGGCGGTCACCAGCAACGCGGTGCTGCCGGCCGCAGCCCGCAAGAGGCTGTCGCGGTCCCCGCCGGGCCACAGGGCCAGGGTCAGACCCGCGGGCGGGACGGCCGGGAGCCCGGGGAGATCGGCGGTGATCAGCAGACGGTGCTCAACCGCGGTCATCGGGCTTCCTCCGCATCCCGTAGCGGTGGCGGCACAGCGTCGTCGGGAACTGCCGGCCTCCGTCGAGATTGACCCACTGCCGCAGCAGCAGCCGCTTTCGGCCACTGGCGGCGGCGTCGCTGAACGACCGGCGTGCGTGGACCACGACGTTGTTGTTGACCAGTTGGAGATCGCCGGCGCGCAGCGCGTACTCGGTGGCGGCCCCGGGCCTCGCCGCGAGCGCTTCGAACAGGTCGAGGGCGTGGCGCTCCAGGTCGCTCACGGGGACGGACGTCTTGGTCCAGGCCGAGTCGACGTAGTCCCGCAGGAAGTACCGGCAGGTCAGCTGCCCGTGGTAGTAGCCGAAGACGGCATTGCGGTAGGCCGGGGGTTCCTCTTCGTCGCGGTTCTCGTAGACGAACCCGTTGTAGTAGAGGCCCAGCAGGTGCGGTGCCCGCCGCAGTAGTTCGTTGTAGATCGTCATGGCGCTGGCGATCAGAGAGGTGCCGCCGTTCTCCGCGGGCCGTACGCAGAGCAGAAGGGCGAGGTCGCCGTCGTCCGAGTGGAACCGCAGTGCGGCGGTGGTCTGGTGACCTCGCACGTCGCTGTTGGCCAGGCCACCGTTGCCGTAATCGCGGACGTCGGCTATGAACTCGCCTCGGGTGTTCTGCGACACGGCGGTTCCCATCACGGCGCCGAGAGCGCGGTAGAGGCTGCGGATCTCGTCCGGCGAGAGTTCGTCCACCGGCAGTCCGCGGATCACCGCCGTACCGATGTGGGTCTCGGTACGGTGGGCCGCCGCGTGCGCCAGCCCGGACAGCTCGGGCATGGTCTCGTGCGCCAGGGAGCGCCAGTGGGCGCGTTCCGCCTCGCGTGGGAGTGGTGCCGCGCGCAGTGCCCTTCCGAAAACGGCTATCTCGTCAAGGTGCGACGGCGTGAGCTCGTGCACCACTCCTTCGGGGACCGGCAGATCCGCGGCCGTCCATACCGTGTGGTCGGTGACCGGCTCGGCAAGGATCGACTGCGGCATGTCAGGCAGTGCCATGGTGCTCCACTTTCTTGAAGATGACGAGCGCGGTACCGTCCGCGGCCTCGATGAGGTCCTCGCAGTCCAGACCTCCCAAGTCGGCCACTGTCCGCAGCAGTTCGTCCTTGCTGAACCGGGCTTCGCGCCCTCTGCCGCGGATGTGGTCGCGCATCACCTGGCCGGAGATCCCTCCCCAGGTGGGAAGGGGGATGTCCCGGTCGGGCAGCGCCGCATAATCGACCTCGCCCACCTCGGGCCGCCAGAACAGTTCCTGCTCGGCAGGGGAGAGGGCGTCGTGGATCTGCAGGTCCCGCTCGTACCAGCCGAACCGGACGGTGAGGGCGAGCGTCCCGCCCGAAGCCACCAGATCGCGCAAGCCGCGCAGACCACCGGGCAGGTCGGCTGCGCTGAATCGGTTCACGAGGCGATCGCCGAGGGCGAGTGCGTACCTGCCTCGCAGATGCTCGGGTATCGGGCGGGTGACGTCGACGAGGTACCGCCGGTCCTCGGCCAGCCCGAGCCACTCGCCCGCTTCCCGCAGGATGCCGGGGGCGAAGTCGAGGACATGGAGATCCGAGCCGGCCTCCTGGGCCGCCTTGGAGAGCGAGACGGTGCTGGCGCCGACCACGGCGGTCCGGGCGCCGGCGCGCAGCAACCGCCTGAACACCGGCCCGTGTTCGGGTGCGGGTCCGCCGTAGTATCCCGAGTTCCAGTAGCTGCCGCGGACGAGATCCCAGGCCTGGGCCTTGGTCGGGACTTCCATCAGGCCTTCTCCTCCAGGGTGGCCGTAATGGCCTTGTGCAGCCTCGAGACGATCTCGCTGACCTCGCTCACACTGGTGATCAGCGGGGGGCAGAGGGCCAACACGTCCCCCAGATCCCGGACGATCAGGCCGAATTCGCGGGCCCGGGCCGCGACCCTCCGGCCGATGCGGCGCTCCGGGTCGAAGGGGCGCCGGGCGGCTCCGTCCGCCATCAGCTCCACCGCGGCGAGACCGCCGACGCACCGCACTTCCCCGACAACGGGCAGGTCCAGCAGACTCTCCAGCGACGCGCGCAGCGACGCCTCCAGCTCGGCCACGCGGTGCTGGGTGCCGCGCTCATGGAAGGCACGCAGATTGGCGCGGGCGACGGCCGCGGCGACCGGGTGACCGCCGTAGGTCGAGCCGTGTCCGAGGACGCCGTACTTCTCGGCGGCAGCGGCGACGGAGTCGGTGAGGTCCGCACCGAGAAGGACCGCACCGAGGGGGGCGTATCCCGCGGTGATGCCCTTGGCCACGGTCACCGCTGCGGGTCGGAGGCCGAAGCGCTGGTAGCCGAAAAGGTGGCCGAGCCGGCCGAACCCACAGACGACTTCGTCGGACACCAGGGGAATCCCGAGGTCGTCCAGCAGCCGGGCCATCGCGGGCCAGTATCCGTCGGGGGGTACCAGTACGCCGCCTGCTGCCATGACCGGTTCGGCGACCATGGCGGCCACGTTCTCCGGGCCCGCCGCCACGATACGCCTGCGTGTGGTCCGGAGGATCCGGTCGATGTACTCGTCCTCCGTCTCGCCGTCGAGGTGATCGCGGTAGAAGTGCACCCGGGGCACCCGGACGGTGAAGGGGAGCGGCAGATCGAATCCGGCGTGCTGGTTCGTGATGCCGGCCAGTGAGGCGGCGCCGAGGGTGGTGCCGTGGAAGCCGGAGTCCCTGGTGACGACCAGCTTCCTGGACGGAGTTCCGTTCGCGTTGCTCGCCAGCCAGAGGAACTTGAGCACGGACTCGACCGCCTCGGATCCCGAGGCGGCGAAGTACACGGAGGTGAAATGCCCTCCGGAAGCGGCGAGTAACTCATGGGCGAGAGACTCCGACTCGGCGCTGCTTCGCCCCAAGGCGCAGGCGAACGCCGGGAGTCGCGTGTAGGCCGAAGTGGCGGCCTCGATCAGCTCCGCATCGGAGAAGCCGAGGTTGGCGTGCCACAGGCCGGACAGTGCGTCGATGTACTCCTTCCCGCCGGTGTCTCGTATCCGAATGCCGTCGCCCTCGGCGATGACCAGCGGTGACTCCCGCCGGTACACGCGGTGATCGGTGAAGGAGTAGACGAGCGGTGCGGTCGCCAGGTCAGCCATGGTTCGCCTCGGTCACACGGATGTTGTCGAGCAGCCGGACGCCGTCGAGCCGCGCGGCGGCGAACAGCCGCACCGCGACCGGGCCGTCCAGTGTCGGCACCTCGGTCAGCGACTCCTCTTCGCAGGCCACCAGGTATTCGACGGCGAAGCCCAGGGAGGTGAGCTCCTCCCGGGCGGCTGCCAGCACCGCCGGCAACGGTTCGCCGGACAGAGTCCTGATCCGCGCGTCCTTGAGGACCCTTTGAAGGTTGGGGCTCACCACCCGTGCCTCGGGGCTGAGGTTCTTGTTGCGGGACGACATCGCGAGGCCGTCTTCCTCGCGCTTGGTGGCGCCCCGGACCACGGTCACCGGCAGACGCATGTCGCGGACCAGCGTCTCGATGATGCGCAGCTGCTGGAAGTCCTTCTCCCCCCAGTACGTGCGGTCGGGCCGTACGAGGTGCAGGAAGAGCAGGCTCTCGGTGACCATGCCGTCGAAGTGGCCCTCGCGGGACCGGCCGCACAACTGGCGGCTCAGCCGGGGTACCGAGACGTGCGTTCCGAAGTCTTGAAGCACGCGTTCGCGGCCGGGGAAGATCTCCGTCCAGCTCGGCAGGAACGTGACGTCGGTGTCCCGGGCTCTGAGGAGACTCAGGTCGCGCTCCACGGGCCTGGGGTAGGACTCGAAGTCCTCCTCGAGGCCGAACTGGAGCGGGTTGACGAAGATACTGCAGATGACCAGATCGCACTCCTCGCGGGCGAGGTCGACCAGGCTCAGGTGTCCTTCGTGCAGGGCTCCCATGGTCGGTACGTAGCCGATGACGGCGCCCGCCCGGCGTCCGGCCTCCCACTCGGCGGCCAGTTCCCGGGCTGTGGTGACCACCTTCACCGGAGTTCACCCAGCTTCGCCTCGACCGCCGCGACAACGCGACGGTGTACCTCCTCGACCGTCGCGTCCGCGTCGATCCATGCCCACTCCGATGCCTGCGGCAGCGCGGCGTAGGCAGCCCGCATCCGGGTGAGGAAGGCGTGGTCGATCCATTCCTCCGGGTCCCGGGCCTTGACCCGGGCCACGGAGATGGACGGGTCGAGGTCCATGAACAGCGTGAGCGTCGGCTCCGGCAGCCCGCTGAACATGCCCTCGATCAGCCACCGGTTACTGGCGCCCAGTGCGTCGGCGGCCGCGATCTGGCAGTACGCGTAGCGGTCGGCGATGATGAGGTCCGTACCCTCGGGCGCGGTGCCGAGGGAGGACATGGCCATCCACTTCACCGCCGCGGTCATGACCTTGTGGGTGTCGGGTCCGAGCATGGCGAACCGGTCGGCGTATCCGTTCTCGCCGGCCACCTTGTCGAGGCGGGCCGAGAGTCCTTGCAGGCTCGGGTTGGGGTGGACGAACACCGAGAGCCCACGAGCCTCGTAGGCAACCTTCAGCAGCTCGATCTGTGTGCTCTTTCCGGCGCCGTCCAGCCCGATGAACGCGACGATGGGTGGTGTCTTCATCGGGTGCTCGCCACCTGCGGCAGGTGCCTGTCCGCGAGGTCCGCGAACATGGCTTGCAGAATTCTCGTCCGCCCGTACGAGGGCGCGGCGAAGAGCAGGATCAACTTTTTCTCCAGATCAACGATGAAACTGGTGCCCGCTCGACCGAGCCAGGCGAGGCGGCGAGCGTCATCGGGTCCGCAGTGCCTCGGCGAGATCCCGAAATTCAGGCTGAATCCCCAGTCGGGGCCGGGAATGTAGTCGGGTCCGGTGTCGTGCAGCCCGGCTATTTGGTCCGAGAGCAACTCCGCGCGTGCGGACTCGCTGAGGAGGCCGGAGTCCGGTTCGGGAAAGAACACGGCTTGGAGGAAGGTCAGGTAGTCCCGCAGGCTCGCCAGCCCACCGCTGCCCGCGGAACGGAATCCGCACGTGCGATCGAGGCGGGTCAGCCGCTCGCCGGTCGGTGGATCGACCGGCGGCTGGAGCACCAGGTCAGGTGCGAGGCCCGGCGGAAGGCAGAATCCGCTCGACGTCATCCCGAGCGGCTCGAAGAGATACCGGCTGAAGAGCACGTCGAGCGGTGTGCCGAGGTAGTGCTGGATCAGCAGGCCGGCCGCGTCGGCCGAGCGCCCGTACTCCCACTGGGTGCCCGGTGCGGCGGACAGCTCACAGGCGAAGAGGCGGCGCAGGAAGTCGGTCTCGTCCGTGTCGTATCCGCGGTCGGTGTAGTCGAACGGCAGGACACCGGCCGCCCGGTACACCTGTTGCATGCGCTCGTGTTCCTTCGATCCGGCCAGGCCGGAGGACATGGTCAGGAGGTGGCGCAGCGTCATCGCGGCAGGGACCTGTAATCCCTGGACACCGAGCGCGAGCTCCGCCACCGGCATGTCGAGGCCGGGGAGCCGGCCGGTGTCGATCAGACGCAACGTCAGAGTCGCGAGCATCGGTTTGGTCATCGAATACAAGCGGACAATGCTGTCCAGGGACACCGGAGGACCAGCCGGCGCATTTCGTCCCACGAACACTGTCCGCTGCCCGCCGGACGCGATGTCGCGCATACAGGCTGCACCCCCGCCGATGCGACCGGCCTCGATCTCAGCGGTCAGAGCGGCTTCACAGTCCCGTGCCAGGCCCTCCAACGCTTCGCCCATCAACGGGGTTCTCCGTTCATGCCCGGTACGAGGCTCACTCGCCCGCTCTCACAGCGCTCGGCGGCGGCCAGGGCGTCCGCGACCGAATCCAGCCCGAATTCGGCCAACGGGAGCAGTCTCAGCGGGGTCGGCCCGGACAGGAGGTCGACGGCGGCGAGGAGTTGGCGCTGGTCGTAGCGGATCACGCTGGAGACGGTGACCCCCTTGCGTGTCAACACCCCCGGCCGGATGGACACGACGTCGGTGGGACGGGTGTTGATGATGCCCATCATCACGATCTGGCCGCCCGGACGTACCTGCTCCAGGGCGGTCTCGAACGCCTCGGGCGTTCCGGCCGCGACCACGACGACGTCGTAGGCACCGTCGAGCGTTCCCGTCACCGAGGGCAGCGTGTCGATGGCGTGGGCGGTGGGGAACAGCTCCGCATTCGCTCGTCGTGCGGCAACGCGGTCGTAGACGTCCCAGACCGTTCCGGCAGGTGCACCCGCGAGAACCGACAGGCCCAGCGCACCGGCACCGATGACCAGGCACGGACCCGCCAGCAGGTCGGGGTTGATCGTGTCGACGACCGCGATCCCCTGTGCCAGTGCGCAGTTGGCCAGGGCCGCGAGCGCGCTGGGCACCTCGGCCGGCACCTTGACCCTGAACTGCTCCTGATGCAGGTGATAGTGGCTCGCGAACGCGCCGCGGAAGTGCGGCTGCTCAAGGCTGGAGCGGCCCCAGGAGTCGTAGGCGCGCTCACACAGGCGGGTACGGCCCGCCAGGCACATCACGCAGTTACCGCACACCCGGAAATAGGAGCAGACGAGCCGGTCCCCTTCGACAAGCCGTTCGCCCCGCGCGTCGTACAGCGGTACACCCCCCGTGTCGACGATCCGTCCCACGAACTCGTGCCCGAGCACGCAGTCGTGCAGGGTCGGGTGCCCGCCGCGCCAGAGGTGGACATCGCTGCCGCACACGTTCGCCCGCTCGATGGCGAGCAGCGCACCACCCTGCCGAGGAGGCAGTAAGGGATGCTCTCGCCGCTCAAGACCGCCGTCGGGGAGCAGGTTGACGGTGACACCGGTGGTCATCGAAGTCCTTCGGTCGGGGCGGGGAAGACGATCGTCTTCGAGAAACACATGTTGCGTGCGGACGCCAGCACGCTCTCTCGTCCGTGACCGCTGTGCCCCACTCCTCCGAACGGGGCCAGAGGATGGTCGTACTGGGGGCCGTCGTTGACGACCACCGTCCCGACCGGCAATCTCTGCGCGAGGTTCATGGCACGCTGGAGGTCGCGGGTGAAGACGCCGACCTGGAGGCCGCCGGAGTAGGTGTCGGGCAGTTCGTCGAGAGAACGGTCCGGCAAAGGGATCAAGGGGGCCAGCGGCGCAAGGAACTCCTCGGTGACCAGCTGGGCACCGGGATCGACACCGGTGAGGACGGTGGGCCAGTACTGCGCCCCCCGCTGTTCGCCGCCGGCCACGACGCAGGCGCCGCCGAGGACCGCCGCCTCCACGGCCGA
This sequence comes from Streptomyces sp. NPDC001153, assembly GCF_053598315.1. Taxonomy (NCBI): domain Bacteria; kingdom Bacillati; phylum Actinomycetota; class Actinomycetes; order Kitasatosporales; family Streptomycetaceae; genus Streptomyces; species Streptomyces sp. NPDC001153. Next base: position 15,080 of record NZ_JBSFJZ010000027.1, on the reverse strand, counting down.
ATGCACCCGCTCCACTGCGGCCGCGTCGATGAGCGTGCCGATCCGGGTGGTGCGCGCGGCGGGGTCGCCCACCCGCCAGGCGGCGGTCTCGTCGACGAGCAGCCGGCCGAATTCGTCGGCCACGCTGTCCGCGACCAGGATGCGCTTGACCCCGCGGCAGGACTGGCCGGCATTGCTGAAGGCGCCTTGTGCGGCCGTGCGTGCGGCGGCCACCAGATCGGCGTCCTCGCAGACGATCAGGGCTCCCACGTCACCCAGTTCGTAACAGCCGGGCCGCGGCCCGGCCGCCGCGGCGACGGCCCACGCGCTCCGCGCGCTGCCGGTGAACGCCACGAAGTCCACTCCGGTGTCGGTGAGTAATGCCTGGGCCACCTCCGGCCCGCCGGTCCAGAGCGAGATGTACTCGGGCGGGTATCCGGATTCGAGCAGTACCTCGACCGCGAGCACCGCGCTGGCACTCGCCCGTTCCGACGGCTTGAGGATGATCGGCGTGCCTGCCAACATGGCCGGAGCCACCTTGACGATCAGCTGGGCCAGCGGACGGTTGTACGGCGTGATCGCCATGACTCGGCGGAACGGCTGCGGCGTGGTCACCGACAGCCGGTCGCCGTCGGGGCCGGACAGCACCGTCGAGGTGCCATTGAAATGATGTACGGCTTCTGCCGCCAGGTTGAGCCAGCGGACCGACCGGTCGACCTCCTTCTCGGCATCGGTCACCGGCATTCCGATCTCGGCGGAGACGCACGCGGCGACGTCCGGCCTTCGGGCCTCGAACCCTGCGGCACAGGCGCGCAGAATGCGCGCGCGGTCGGCGGCGGCAAGACCCCGCACCGGCCTCCGCCCGCGCGGCACCTCACTCGCCGAAGCATGGCTCACCACGGCCATGAGACGGCCGTCGTAGGGGCTGTGCACCTCGTGGGCCAGCTCCCCGTGCCGCCATGTACCGTCCTCGAAGACACCCGGCCGGACCGGTTGGGATTCCTCCGCCGGTACCGGACTGCGACGGCAGGCCCGAGGCTGCTCGTTGGGGGGATGGGCGACTACGGACATGATGTTCCTCGAATCATCTGTGCGTCGCACGGCTGGCCGGCCCGTCACGGGCGGGGTCTCGCGACGTGAGTTCGCCGCGCCGTGCCCTCCCTCGCCTGTGACGTTGTTCGCCGGCGCCTGCTCGGCGAATCCGCCGGTCATTCGAACGAGTGCTCCGGCCCTGGGAAAGCCCCGTCATGGACAGCGAACCCTCGCACCGCACGGTCGAGAGTCCCGGCCATGTCGGCGTACCGCTTCACAAACCTGAGCGGCCGCCCTGTCCGAAGGCCGGCCATGTCCTGCCAGATCGCGACCTGCGCATCGCAATGGGCGCCCGCGCCGATGCCAATGGTGGGGACCGGCAGCTCGGCGGTCAGCTGTTTGGCCAGCTGTGCGGGCACCATTTCCAGCACCACCGCGAACGCCCCTGCCTCGACGACGGCCTGAGCGTCAGTCAGCAGGGCTTCGGCACCGTCGCCACGCCCCTGGACCCTGTAGCCCCCCAACTGGTGCTCGCTCTGCGGAGTGAACCCGATGTGTGCCATCACGGGGATGCCCGAGCGTACGAGTTGCGCGATCTGCGGCGCCATGTCGCGTCCGCCCTCCAGCTTCACGGCCTGACAGCCGCCCTCCTTGAGGAAGCGGACGGCCGTGCGCAGTGCCTGCTTCCTGCCTCCCTCGTAGGAGCCGAAGGGCAGATCGGCCACCACCAGGGAACGCTGAGCGGAGCGTGTCACCGCCCGGACGAACGGCAGCATTTCATCCACCGTCACCGGTATCGTCGTGTCGTGGCCAAGCACATTGTTGGCTGCCGAGTCGCCGACCAGCAGCACGGGGATGCCCGCGGAATCGAAGAGGGCGGCGGTGTACTGGTCGTAGCTGGTGAGCATGGCCCAGCGGTGGCCGGCCGCCTTGGCCGCGAGCAGGTGTGTGGTTCTGACCCGACTGCGGGTCGGCCACGCGAATGCGGCGGGCGATTCGCTCGTCGGCCCTTCAGACATGTCACTCCCCCTTGTGAACGTCGTCCCGGCCCGACTCGAGCAGAGCACCGTTTCCCGGCGAAAGCCCCGAGAGTCAGATGCCCTGCCAATCCAGACCAAGATCGTTGATCAGTCCTTGAGCATAACGGCGGCATTCTTGGGCTACAACCATCAATCCGCTCGAGGCATGTAACCACCATGCTTTACCGCCCGATACAACCCGCTTCTGGGGCCGTTGCGGTGGAAATGCCGGTTGCCTGACTCGATGTCACCTGTTCGAGCCGCATGAAAGGTGATCAACCGGGCGTTCCGCTGAAGAGTGTGACGCGCGTTACTGCACTTCAAGCGCGGGATCTGATCCACTACGGCCTGCGTGCTCGGGACCAACTCAACCCCGACAGTTGAGTCCGATCCAACCCGAGTGCGCCTCTGCAAGTAAAATCCGCCGCAGGCCGGTTGGCTATTCTCGCCTGCAACCGCGTGCCCACCGAGGCCGGGAGGTCCGGAGCGGGCCTACCCCTGTCACGGCAGCTCTAATTTCCCAGTCGCGTCGTCCAGAGGTGGCAATGGCTCACACCGGCTTAAGCAGAGAAACAGGGTCCCGCGAAACAAGAAATGTGGGCGTGTTCTGGCGCTACTGGACCGCATCGACAGCCAGCAGCGTCGGTGACGCCGTCACCACCGTCGCGCTGCCCCTGGTCGCCATCGAGACGCTCCACGCCACCGCCTTCGAGGTCAGTCTGCTGCCGGCCGCACGCTTTCTCGCCTGGCTGCTGATCGGACTGCCCGCCGGCGTCATCGTCCAGCGGCTCCCGTTGCGCGGGACCCAGATTGCCATGGATCTGATCCGGGCGGTGGCCATGGCATGGGTACCGCTCTCCGCGGTACTCGGGATTCTTCACCTGTGGCAGCTCATCGCCGTCAGCTTGGTGACCGGCCTGGCCGGTGTCGTGTTCGACGTCGGAAACTCCAGTTTCCTCCCCGCGATCGTGAGCAAGGAGGAACTGACAGCCCGCAACAGTCTGTTGTCGGGCTCCAGCGCGGTGACCGAGCTCGGCGGTCCGTCGCTCGGCGGCGTGCTCGTCCGGTTCTGCGGCGCCGCGTCCAGCCTTCTGGTCGACGCTGTCAGCTACCTCGTGTCAGCAGCCATTCTGTGGACCATGCCGCGCCCGAAGGACAGCCGAGCCGTGGGAACCGCCGGCTCCCCGTGGTTGCAGATAAAGGAAGGATGGCGCTACGTCACCCGGCACAGTGTGATCGGACCGTGCGTCATCGCCGCCACGCTGGTGAACTTCGTGTGTGGTGCGCTGATTGCCCTGACACCGCTCTTCCTGGTGCGCACGCTCGGCACTCCCGTCAGCCTGGTCGGCGTAGTGATGGCCACTGACGGCCTGGGGAGTCTGCTCGGAGCCGCGCTGACACCGCGACTCGCCAACCGGTTCGGCAGCGCCTGTGCGATCCGTTGGGCGACGCTCACCGCAGCGGCGGCCCTCGTGCTGCTGCCGCTGAGCTTCGGGGGCCCGGGACTACTCCTGTTCGGCTTGGGGAACACGGTCTTCACCATGGGCGTCGTCGTGCTGAGCATCCTGACCCGCACGCACCGCCAGAGCGTGACACCACCGGAACTCCTTCCCAGGGTGATGGCCACGGTGCGCTTCATCTCCTGGGGCGCGGTGCCGGTCGGTTCCCTCGTCGCCGGCGGCGTGGCCGCATGGGCAGGCACCCGCGACGCGCTCTGGCTGATCGGCGCTGTCGCCATTCTGCCACCGCTGGCACTGTGGACGAGTTCCATCCGGAAGATGCGTACGCTTGCCTGACCGCGTCGGGACGGCTCATCCGCGGTCGGGGATCGAGAAACCCGGAAACCCTCCTCCAGCCGCACCCCGGTCTGCGGCGGCGATGCCCACCGCCGGGGCGGAGCCAGGATCGGCAGTGCCCCGGATTTCCGGGGCGTGTGGTTCCCGGAGGATCCGCGGCAGCACGGCCTGAAGCTGTCTGCGGGCACCGCCGTCGAGTCCGAGGAGGACGCGGGCAGCGTGGCCAGGGTCGCCACCTTCGGCCTGGACGAGCAGGTCGTCGCCGCCGTCAAGGACGGCAACCTCCGGTTCGCCGTCGGCCGGCAGCCGTGTCCGCAGGGCTGTCTGGCAGTCGACAGCCTGTCGCTCCACCGCTTCAACGGCAACTACAGCGGCGGCGGTACGGAACCAGTTCTCACCGGCTCGGCGTTCGTCGGCGAGCCCAACAGCCATGAGCGTCACGCTAATCGTCTCATCGTGGGCGCGGGGCGCTGAAGCCCTTCTCGACGAGGATGACTTCGCCGGCATCGGGGACCGCGGCGAGCGCCACCTGATCCAGCTGTGGCCCGCCCAGCCCACCGACCCTGTACACCCGCCCATCAGCGACGAAGACCTCCAGGCACGCACCGAGTACGCCACCGCCATGGCACGCCAGGCTGAGGAGTACGGGGTCGACTACACGGTGCATCTGAGGGGCGACGACCTGGGCGGCTCTTGAAACGGGTCAACGGTCAGTGCGCCGGCGAAGTCATCGCCACACACCCCGACGACATCGAAGCCGACCTTGCGGAGTACGAGCAGGCTCTCTTTTCCCGCAGCGCCCGGTTCGCCGCCGAATCCGACAAGAACCACCAGCTCATCTTCGGCGACAACGCCCACTTGCTCAACCTGCTCACCGGCCAAGAGCCGACCGAGCGAGCAGAGCCCACAGGTCCGCGATCGTGAGCCGCAGGCGTCGGTCTGGCCGCCCTCACGGCCAGCACCCGCACGGACAGCCGCTGCTGACGTTGAAGGGGTGAAGCGGCCGGACGGCGTCGACTACGACGACGCTCCGCCCATGGCCAGCGCGGTTCGCGCCAGCCCGCGCAGCCAGGCGTGGGCGTGGTCGGTGTCGTAGCGCTGATGCCATGACAGGTATATCGGTGCCGACGGCAGTTCGAGCGGGAGGGGGAGCACGACCAGGCCGAGGTCGGCGACCGCTGACCGTGTGGTGGCTTCGGGGACGCTGATCAGGAGATCGGAGCCGCGCGCGAACTCCAGCGCGGCCGCTTCTGTGGGCGCGGTCGCCACCACGCGGCGGGTGAGGCCGAGCCGCGCGAGGGCGTCGTCGAGGGCGTTGCTGAGGTTTCCACGTCGCGAGACGGTGACGTGCTCAGCGGCGGCGTACTGCTTTGCGGTGACGGTCCTGACGCGAGTGAGGGGGTGCCCCTGCCTCACGACGATGACGAGACGGGTCTCGCCCACGTTCTCGGCACGGATGTCCGGTGCGCTCGGGCGGTGGGCGTTCGCCTCCAGGTCGACCTCGCCGCGCCGCAACTCGGGGGTGTCGATGCTGGATTCCGCGATGAAGCGCAATCGCACGCCCGGCGCCTCTTCACGCACGGCCGAGAGCAGTGTGGGGCCGCTCAAGGCGACCAGGGAATCGTGCCAGCGGAGTGTGAAGGTGCGCTCCAGCGTTGCCAGATCAAGTTCACGGCTCGGTGACAGCACCCCTTGGACCTGGTGCAGCAGCTCGTGCACCTGTTCCCGGACGGCGATCGCGTACGGCGTCGGGGTCATCGTGCGGCCGGTGCGCACCAGGATCTGATCCCCGGTCGTGCGCCGGATTCGGCCCAGGCTCCGGCTCATCGCGGGGGCGGTGACATGCAGACGTGCGGCCGCCCCGGCCACACTGCCCTCCTCCAGCAGCGCGTCGAGCGCGGCCAGCAGGTTCAAATCCAATTGCATGTGAGTAATCCTAGCCGTGCTTTACATGCATTTGAAGTTAATCAAGGGGCTGTATACCTTCGAGACCAGGGCGCACGGTTCGGCTCGAACGACCCCATCACCTCCTTCTCAAAAGGGAGTTCACCATGTCCGAAACCACTGATGTCGCCGCCGCAAACGCCGACCTGCTCGGCCAGACCGCGATCGCCGTGCGCGCGGCCGGTTCGGCGCTGCGCGAGTGCTTCGGCGAGGTGGTCCGCTACCAGACCCGCGAAGAGCTGATGCGCGCGCTCGCCGCCAACGACGAGATGGCCCTCGACATCCTGCGCCCCCGCCTCACGCGCCTGCGCCCGGACGCCGGCTGGGTGGAGGACGAACTGGACGGCGGGGCGCTGCCGGCCGGCGAATGGTGGGTCGTGGATCCGGCCGAAGGCAACGTCAACCACCTGCACGCCCTGCCGGAGTGGGCGGTGACCGCGACCCTCGTGCGTGAGAACCAGCCGGTGCTCACCGCGGTGCACCTGCCGTTGACCGGCGAGACCTACACCGCGCTCACCGGCGCGGGCGCCCACCTCGACGGCCGGCCGCTGCACGTCTCCCAGACCGCGGATCTCGGCCTGAGCATCGTGGCCACCAGCCAGGCCCGGCCGGACGAGGACGAGAAGGTCGTGCGGCGCGTCGGCTCCTCGATCACCGCGATGCTCTTCGACGCGCTCGTCGTCCGCACCGCCGTGCCCGCGACCCTGCACCTGCTGAACGTGGCCGCCGGCCGGATCGACGCCTTCTGGCAGTTCGCCGGCGCCCGCGCGGACCTGCTGCCCGGGGCGCTGCTCGTCACCGAGGCCGGTGGACAGATCTCCGACGCCGAGGGCCGCCCCTGGACCCCGCAGAGCGAGAGCCTCCTGGCCGCCGCGCCCGGCGTCCACGCCGAGGCCGTCGCCACGCTCTCACGCTGACCGCGCACCACCACCTGCACGCACGGAAGGACCAGATCAGCATGACCACGATCGCAGTTCTCGGAAACGGCCGCGTCGGCGGCAACCTGGCCACAGCCCTCACCCGGGCAGGGCATGAGGTGACCGTGGCGGACCGCGCGCCGGGCTCCGCCGCCGACGCTGCCCGGACAGCCCGCATCGTCATCAACGCCACCCCGGGAGCCGGCTCGCTGGACCGGCTCGCAGCTCTGCGCGAGGAACTGCGCGACAAGATCCTCGTCGACGTCTCCAACGCCACCGTCGACGGACCGGACGGACTGCCCGCCGACCTGATCTACCCCGGCTCGAGCCTCGCCGAGCAACTCCAAGAAGCGCTCCCCGAAACGCGCGTCGTCAAAACACTCAACACCATGCTCTTCCCGGTGATGACCGCACCGGCCACGCTCACCCAGGCGCCCGACGCCTTCCTCTCCGGCGACGACCCGCAGGCCAAGCAGACCGTCCGTGAACTGCTCATCAACCTCGGCTGGCACAAGGAGTGGATCACTGATCTCGGCGGGATCCAGACCGCCCGCGCCACGGAGGCCGCGATACTGTTCGTCCCGCACGTGATTCGGTCCAGGGGATTCGCGCCCTTCGCGATCTCGATCGCCCGCTGATCCGCACACAGTGCACCGCCCCCGCCGGGCCCACATCTAGAACAGATACGCCGCCGACCGCCGGCCATCGAGCGACCGGCCCGGGCTCTGCTCAGCCCGGTAGGCGGCGTGATGACCGAGAACCCGCAGTTCAGCGGCGTCGACCTGGCCCACGTTGCCCTGCGCTGCCAAGGTGGCGGCGCAAAGAACGGCGGCGGCCGTGCCGCGACGGCGCAGCCGAAGCCGCGCACGGCCCAGGTGGTCCGGCGTGGCCGCGAGCCGATGGGGCTCGGTGCCGCGATCGGCGCCATGTTCGGGATGCTGTCCGTACTGGCAGAGCTCCAGCGCGAGCTGATCGTGGCGAACACCAATGACGGGCTGGCCTCCGCACCGCGCCGCCAGCCGGACGGTGAAACGACGCAGACTGCCGCCGTCACACGGCTCGTCGCATGTTGTTCGGTGCACTTCCCATGGCTTGTCTGCAGTCGCGGCAGATGCCATCGGGGTGCGCCGGACCAACCATGGGCCTACCGCAGTCGTGACATTCAGGCCGTCGTTTTCTCTTGCCCTGGCGAGTGGCAGCACTCGGTTGGGCGGCGGCTCCGGTGCGGTGATCGCGTCGGTGTTCGACGCAGCGGGGGCATGACTGATTGGTGTCAATGATGACTCCGTCTTCGCACCGTGGGTCAGGGCATTCGCGGCCGCGCTTGCCGATGGGACATCGGTGGGAGGCCATGAGCCGTACCGCAACGCCGACGGGGTGGGCCAGTCCTGCTCCGCCGGCGGTTGGGGGCGAGGACTCGCGCGCCAGGCGCGCAGTGCCTCTGCCGCTGGGTCCCTCTGTAACGCCGAATACGGGCAGGTCAGCGACGAAAGAGTCAACCACCGCAACGGATATCGCCCGCGCGAGTGGGACACCCGCGCCGGCACCGTCGAACTCGCCATCCCCAAGCTCAGGTCCGGCAGTTACTTCCCGCACTGGCTACTGGAACGACGACGCCGGGCCGAGCAGGCCCTGGTCTCGGTGGTCGCCACCGCCTACCTGCTCGGTGTCTCAACCCGCCGCGTCGAGAAACTTGCCGAGTCCCTCGGCGTCACGCAGCTGTCGAAGTCCCAGGCGATTGTTCGCCGGCCCACCGGTTGCGGTCATGCTCTAATCGCCGGATGAGGAAGATCGAATCAGGGCTAATACGACGTTGGCTGGACGGCTGGACCGTCGCCCGCTCTCTGCCCGAGGCCGAGCCGGTCGAGCCCGCCGGGGACGGCCTGCGGTTCAAGTGCGACCAACCCGGCCGCGAGGTAGAGGTGTTCGCGCTGCGTGCGGACGAGGAGTCCGAGTCCGTGGCACGGCTGGCGGCAGCCGTCGCCGCCGCACGGCAGATCACCTGGCTCACTGTGCCTACGCTGCGCCCAGGCACAGTCGAAGCCATCGTCGGCGCCGCCGGACTGGAGTTGCTCAAGCGGTCAGAGTGGTTCATGACGACCGATCTGACCGGGCACCCGCAGCACGCGCCTGCCGCGCCGTACGAGCGCGAGGTGCGCACGGAGGGACCAGTCACGGTCGTCTCCCTTCATGCCCCCTCCGGGGAGGTGGCAGCGCGCGGCTCCATTGCCGTGGTCGGCGGTGATGCGATCGCCGATCGCATCGAGACGGACGGAGCGCACCGCCGACGCGGCCTGGGCCGCGCGATGATGAGCGCTCTGGCGCAGGCGGCCGTGTCCCAGGGCGCCCGTACTGGTCTTCTCATTGCCAGCGAGGAAGGACAGCGTCTCTACTCTTCCCTCGGCTGGCACCACAAAGCTGACGTCCTGATCGCCCGGGGGCCGGTGGTTCCCTCCACCTGGTAGAACTGCTGGAGAGCGATGACACTGGCTCGTCGGCCGGAGCCGCTTCCCGCACGGCCGGACGCCGGGAAAAAAGTTCGGGCTCCCCTCCCGCGTGGCGGGACGTACCGGTGATCGGCCTTTTCTTGCAGGTCAGAGCGGTGTGGCGTGGTCTCCATGACAGTGGATATCAGGGTCATCCGAGCCGGTCAGGTGTGCCGCTACGGTCGAGGAACAAGTAGTACTTCTCGCCTACACCCCCAGGGCCGATCAGGCCGTCCCCACAGTGATGCCTGTGGTGATGGGCCCAGTAGTCCTGGTCCTGGTGGTCGTGCCGCGCAGCGTCCGGGTGAGGAAGAGGCGGTGCTGCTCGGCTGTTGTGTGGGGACGTGCGGCCTCGAGTTCGGGGCGGCCCTGTACGGACGGCAGGGTCAGCAACAGAACGACGACGGTGACGCCGGCCTGGACGAACACGGTCTGGAAGGCTGTGCCCACTGAGGTGGGATCGGTGCGGTCGGCGCCCGAGGTGCCGTAGTGGGTGGTCAGGCGTGCGGGCAGGTGGGGGTAGCGCAGGATGCCGACGACGGCGGTGAGAGCCAGGATGCCCAGGGCCGGAGCGAGCCACCGCGCGCGCAGGCGCACGGGGTCGGTGCGCAAGGAGGTGTCGGCGACGACGCTCTGGGTGCGCTCGGCGTACCAGCCGCCTTCTTCCTTGATTCTGCTCAGCGCGCTGTGGGAGCGGTAGTAGCGGCCGGCGAGCACGGCGAGCACGGCGATGGTGGACACAGTGACGGCCAGGGGCGTCCTCAGCAGGAGCGTGAGGGCGATCCCCAGGACAGCGACGGTTCCTCCACCGGCCAGGACGCTGCGCTGGTAGCGGTGCGTCTCCAGCAGGACGACAGGGTCCTCTCCGCGGCTGTGGGGGATGTGTACGCCAAGGGGCAGGGTGGGCTTGACGGCCCGGGGCATCCACCAGGCCAGGGCGACCAGGAGGATCGACACTGCGGACTGGATCGCGGTTAAGGCACCCATTTCAGGTCCTTGTCAGTTCTCGGTCGGAGTGTGGGGGCTGAGGGCCGCCAGGGCGGCCTCGCAGTGGCCGGTGATGTCCTTGGTGGGCACCCCTGGGCCAGCGCCTCTGCAAGATGCGTTATCAGCCGGGCTGTCCAGCCGGGAAGGAAGTCCGCCTCCGGCAGGCCCGGAGGTCGGATCGCGGGCGATGGCGGTGCCGCTGCGCCGGGTGACGTGCACCAGGCTTGGACCCGGAGAAGGTCATAGAAGCCATCCGCATTCCGGGCGTGAGCGGGTGTGGTGGTTGGGCTGCGTTGCTACGATCAACTCATGAATGGTAACGGGGCAGTTTTGTCGGTGACGGTCAAACCGTCCTTGTCAGCCGCGTGGTTCCATCATCTGCTGATCCGGCCTGTTGTCGAGGTGGACGGGCGTGAGTTCCCTGCCCGCTGGGGGACCGTTGACGTGCCGATCGGCAGCGGCGAGCACCGTGTGGCTGTGTTCTTCCGCTACCGGTGGCAGCAGGATGCACGGCTTGCCGAGTCGAGTGTCGAGTTCAGCGCAGATGCGCAGGCGCGTCGTGTGGCTCTCGCTGCCCGGCTCGGCGCGCGCAATGGCAGCCGGTTCCGTGTCGGGGCGCCGTTGGTCGCCAGCTGAACGACGGCAACGGACAGCGCCCTTGCCGAACGGGCGTTGTCCGTTGCCGGTCCCTCGGTTGTCACGGCTCAGGCCGTCGTTACCAGCGGCTCTGAAGTTTCCCCATGATCTTGGACACTTGATGCTTACGCCGCGAGGGCGTGTCCTTGCTCGTGACGCTGCCGGATCTCCAGTGGGGTGAGGTAGCCCCAGAGTGGATGCTTCCGCAATCGCCGTCGGTTGTAGAAGGTCTCGATGAAGGCGAAGATCTCTGCTCGGGCACTCGCCCGGTCCGGCCTGCAGCGAGTGCCGATCTCTTCCTTCAGTAGTGCGAAGAACGACTCGGCGGCGGCGTTGTCGAAGCATGAGCCGGTGCGTCCCATGCTCTGCCGCAGTCCCAACCGCCTTATTTCGCGGCGGAGTTCGTCGGAGGTGTATTCGCTGCCGCGGTCCGAATGCGCGATGCAGCCGGGCTGGAGCCAGCCGCGTCCGGCAGCCATGGCCAGCGCGTCGACGACCAGGGAGGCGCGGTGGTGGTCAGCCATGGAGTAGCCGATGATCTCGCGGGTCGCCAGATCGAGCCAGGTGGCCAGGTGGAGCCAGCCCTCGTCGGTGGGGGTCTGCTGCAGGTTTGGGTGACAGGTTGACCTGCCCCACGGTTTGGGTTCCAGCTGCGGTGGCTAACTGGCGGCGGGGATGATGTCTTGCTCGGAGAGTAGTTCGTACTCGATCGGGGTGCGGTAGCCCAGTGCTGAGTGGCGCCGCTGTCGGTTGTGGAAGACCTCGATGTACTCGAAGATCGCGTTCGCCAACTCGACCCGGGTCTTCCACCGTTTGCGGTTCAACAGCTCGATCTGCATCGAGGACCAGAACGACTCCATCATCGCGTTGTCCAGGCCGTCGCCGACCGTGCCGAACGATGGCAGCAGCCCGGCGGAGCGGATCCTTTCCCCGAAGACCCAGGAGGCGAACTGGGTGCCGTGATCGGCGTGCACTATCCCGCCCGGTTCGGGGCGCCGGTTACGGAGGGCCATGTCTAACTCGTTGACCACGAGGGTGGAGTCCTGTCTGGAGTCGATCGACCAGCCCACGATCTTGCGGCTGAACGCGTCCAGGACCGCCGCGCAGTACACCCACCCTTCTCTGGTGCGGTGTTGCGTGATGTCGGTGACCCACAGCTCGTTGGGACGCAGCCGATGGAACTTCCGGTCGACCAGGTCATCGGCGGTGACGACACCCCGCAGGCGCTTGATCCGCACCGGTCCGGGCAGTCCGTAGATCCCGGCCTGTGTCATCAGTACCGACACGGTCCTCGAGCACACCTGGATGCCCATGCCCAGGGTGAGCTCGGCGTGGACGTGGCGGTAGCCGTAGGTGCCGCGTGAGGCGACGTGGACCTCCCGGCTCAGCCCGGTCAGCCACTCCCGTCGCAGCTGCCGCGGTGTGGTCGGGGTGCGCTTGTGTTTGTAGTAGTTCTGCCGGGCGACCCCGAGGATCCGGCAGCATCGGTCGACCGGTGCTGCCGGCATCGACGAGACGGTCGATCACCGGGTAGAGCCTTTTGGGGCCGGCTTGTCCTCGCCGAGGAACTTGGCGGCCTTGCGGACGATCTCGAGCTCGGTTTCCAGCTCGCGGATCCGTCGCGGCGCTGCACGCAGCTCTGCGGACTCCTCCGGGACCCTGCCAGGGCGCCGGCCGTTGTCGATGTCGTCCTGGCGCAACCACTTCGACAACGTGACCGGATGGATGCCGAGGTCAACGGCCGTCTGCTTCTGTTCTTTTCCTGCCCGCACCAACGCGATGGCGCGGGCGCGGAACTCAGCGGGATAGGCGCGGGGCATGTCCGGCAGCCTTTCGTGAAGGCCGTCAGTTAAGGGCTGTCCCGTAATTGATCTTTGAGGGGTCGGTGTTGCCGAGGTTCGGGGCGGCGTGAGAGGGCTACGCGGCCTGGAGCAGGTTGTGCATGCAGTGCCGCGACGGAACCGCTGGCGCTGGTGTAGTGCCAGCAGCGGCCCTGTGTGGTCGATGATCCGATCCGCCGCCGACTTGGAGACTCCGAACAGTGGCGCAAGCTGTCGCAGAGTCACGTTGGTGCGCCAGTACGCGGCGACGAGCAGCACCCGGTCCTCAAACGGCAGCGACCACGGCCGCCCAGGACGTGCCGCATCGGCCCCCTCGCGTCGTAGCTGGGTGAGCAGCTTTCCGAATGCTCGCGGGCTCAGCCCGGTGAACGGGGCTATCCAGGAGGATTCCGACGCTGAGATCACACCAGCCACAGCAAGATCGTCCCAGACGCAGCACGAGACCCTTGTGCCGGCCTCAGGGGATGATGCTGTCCGCGGAAAGCACTGGTTCCGCCCATGCAGCGAAGCCGAAGATCGGTCGCTGAGTAAGTCTTCCACCGCTGTCGTCATAGAGAGTCCGACGCACCCTTCGGCCCCGCCGCACCAGGTATCGAAGGCCTTCTACGTCGACGATCCCGCACTCGCCAGCGTCCAGGTCGACGGAAGCCTCGTCGACGCGGCTGACATCCCAACCGGCCTTCGTGGCGAGATGCATCCACACCTGGATCGCTCGCTCGGGCTGCTCCGCGGAGAAGCCCGTCCCCACTCTCGCGATGATCTGCACCGGGTCAGGTCGCTCGTCGATGGCCATCACAGCCCCTCTCATCGACAGGCGATCATGGCAGAGCCCTCGCCCGGGCGACACGTCGGGTCTCCGGGAAGACTTTGCGGGACAGGCCTTAGCCAGCAGAACTGGAACCTGAGAGGTGGGGCAGGTCAGGTCACCCGATCGTGCAGCAGACCCGTGGCGATGAAGGTGATGTCACCGACGAGCTTCATCCCGGGAGCCGGGGCGGTGAAGTTTCGCCCGAGCAGGTCCGTCGCGGGCACGGCTTTCTTGGCCGGCCGCGTCAGCGACCGCCGCCTGCGCCGGGTCGCGCCGACGATGCCACGCTCGCGCATGACGCGCTCGATGCGTTTGCGGTTGATCCGGTGCCCGAGCCGGCGCAGCTCTGCATGGATCCGCGGCACCCCGTAGGCGCCGCGGGAAGCAACGTGCAGCACGGTGATCTCGTGCGCCAGGGCGTCGTCTGCGGCCCGCTTCGCCCGCCGGGTCTTCTCGCCGGCCAGCCACGCATAGAAAGAGGAGCGGGCCACCTTCAGCAGCCGGCGCAACAGAGCAACGTTGTGGGTGGTCTTCTCCGCCTCGATGAACGCGTACACCTCGCTCGTCGATCACTCTCCTTCGCGAAGAAGACCGCCGCTTTTCGCAGTACCTCGATAGTCTCCGCCTGCTCGGTGGCCAGCCTCCGCAGTCGACGCAGTTCTTCACGCTCGGCCGTCGTCAGCTCTCCCGGAGTCCCCTGCCCGCGGTCGATCGCAACCTGCTTGACCCAGTTCCGCAGTCCCTCGGCGCTGACCCCGAGCTGGCGGGCCACCTCGGTGACGGTCTTCCCGGAGGAGTGCACGAGCGCGACCGCGTCCCGTTTGAACTCTTCCGTGTACCGCCTGCTGCGATTGCTCTTGCTTCCCACCTGGCACTACTTCCTCTGGAACCTCACGTCCCAGTCTCCAGGTGTCCGCGATCAAGGGGAAGCTTCACTCAATCGAAGAAGTTGAGGTTCTGGCGCACGAAATCGGCAAAGCCGAGGGCTGCACGGCCCGTGATGTCGGCCACCGTTGAAGTGACGGTTTCGGCACCGCCGTCCCGGTATGCGCGGGCAACTCCTATCAGGGCATCCACGTGGAACTCTGGCATCCCGCGGCTCAGCATTGCCACGCGCGCTTCGTCGTCCGGCAGGCCCACGTAGCGCACTGGCTTGCCGAGGACGTCGGACAACTCCTCGGCGGCTTCGGCGTAGGTCAGCGCCTTCGGTCCGGTGAGGTCATAGACGCGGCCGTCGTGGCCATCAGTGGTGAGAACCCGCGCTGCAACACGGGCGATGTCGTCGATGTCGACGAAGCTTATGGGGGCGGTGATCAGTGGGAGGCTGAACTCCCCAGCCTCACGGATGGACGGCTGGCGCAGGAAGTTCTGCAGATAGAAGTTGGGGCGCAGGATCGTCCAAGGCAAACCGGACGTAACCAGCGACTGTTCGACAGGCTGATGCAGCCGGGCGATCGGTGTGAGTCCTTCGTCGGCCCGCCAGACCGACAGCTTGACCACCCGAACACCCGCCGCACGGGCGGCTTCCAGCATGTTGAGTTTGAACCGCTCCGGGTCTGATGGAGGCTCGATTCCCTGAGAGGATCGAGTCATGGCCCGTCCGTCCCCTTATCCTGCCGAGCTGCGTGAGCGTGC